>CACGHD010000001.1 GCA_902572825.1 uncultured Prochlorococcus sp.
CAATTTGTTAGAAAATGCGTTTAAATATGCCCAAAAAAATGCTGAAATTGGACTCGAAATTACGAGTAATGGACTTTGTATATTTGATGATGGTAAAAAAATAACCAAAAATGAAAACGAGAAAATTTTTGAAAAAGGTTTTAGAGGATCTGCCGCTAAAAAGAAGGATGGTACTGGTGTGGGACTTTTTTTGGCGAGGAAATTAGCAAAACAAATTGGAGGCGATTTGAGATTGCTGGAAAATAACTCTATTGATAATACTGAGAAATCAATAAATCTTAAGAAGAAAAATATTTTCTATTTAGAACTACCTATAAAAGAATTGCATGCATAAACAACATTGCAGTTTCAACTAGTACAACACTTGCACCGCATGCATCTCCATTGAAGCCTCCAATTTTATTACCCAGTATGATTGGGATAAAATAGCTTAGAAAAATACCAATCAAAATAAGAATTAAAAATTTAATTAATGTTGCTTGGGATGTAATTGAAACAAATTGGTATGCGATAAAAATTAAAAGAAAAAAAATGGAGATCAAAGATTCTTTTTTAAATCCATTCCAAAACTTTTTATGACTAATAGATTTTTTTTTATAACTCATATACTTAAACTTTTCTATAAAAAATAAATTTGAAAATCTTCCCCAAAATAAGCATATAGGTAAAACAAAAATTATTAGGTTTTGAATTTTCAGTATGCAAGCAATTTGAATTAAAGTTATAAAAACTAAAGCTTGAACGCCAAAGGAACCAACTTTACTGTCTTTCATAGCTTTTAAACGTCTCTTTTTACCTGCAAAAATACCATCGAAAGTATCCATTAACCCATCGAGGTGCAGACCGCCAGTAATTAAATATCCCGAAGCCAAACAAATTAATGCGGATGCATAAATTGACCAGGAGTTTGCCCATAAAAAAAGAAAAATATAACTCTGAATTGTTCCAATAAAGAATCCTAAAGGAGGCGCAAATTGTGCAATATTTTTAAATTCCGGATTAATTAAAGGTATCTTTGGAAAAGTCGTGTAGAAAATCCAAGATCCTGCCAAATTTTTTATTAGATATTTTTTGATGAGAGAAAATAGAATCGAAATTAAATAATAGGGTAGATTAATAAAAAAGTATTAAAAATTTTATAAATTATCGTGTTTGAATTTGAAATTACATCGCAGTGCAGCAATACAGCAGCAAGAACTGGTATATTTCATACACCAAATGGTGAGGTAAATACACCAAAATTTATGCCTGTGGGTACTTTGGCAACAGTTAAAGGAATTTCATCTAAGCAGTTAAGCTCTACAGGATCAGAAATGATTCTTTCAAATACCTTTCATCTTCATTTACAACCTGGAGAAAAATTAGTTAAAGAATCTGGCGGCATACATAAGTTCATGAATTGGGATAAACCTATTCTTACTGATTCAGGAGGATATCAAGTTTTTAGTTTGGCAAAATTAAATAATATTTCTGATAAAGGTGTGGAATTTAAAAATCCAAGAGATGGTAGTCATGTTTTTTTATCACCTGAAAAAGTAATACAGATTCAAATGGATCTTGGATCGGATATTGCGATGGCTTTTGATCATTGCCCTCCTCATACAGCTAACGAAAATGATATTGAGGACTCTTTGCAAAGAACTCATTCATGGTTGAAAAAATGTGTTGAGACACATCAGAAATCCAATCAAGCATTATTCGGCATAGTTCAAGGTGGTAAGTATCCTAGATTAAGAGAATATAGCGCCAAATATACAACTTCTTTTGATCTTCCAGGAATAGCAGTGGGCGGTGTAAGTGTTGGCGAGGCAGTCGAAGAAATACATAGTGTAATTAATTACGTCCCGAAATTCTTACCAATAAACAAACCAAGATATTTAATGGGGATTGGCTCTCTAAGAGAAATTTCTTTAGCAGTTGCTAATGGATTCGATATATTCGACTGTGTTTTGCCTACACGACTAGGAAGACATGGGACTGCATTTTTTAATGATGAAAGATTGAATTTGCGAAATGCTCGATTTAAAAATGATTTTTCTCCGATTGACAAAACTTGTAAATGCGAAACCTGTAAGTCCTATTCTCGTGCATATTTACATCATCTAATAAGAAATGATGAAATATTAGGGCTCACCCTAATAAGTTTGCATAATATTTCTCATTTAATAAGATTTACCAATGCAATTTCTGCTGCAATTAAAGATAATTGTTTTACAAATGATTTCGCTCCTTGGAAATCATCCTCTATTGCTCACCATACGTGGTAACGTCTTAACATAATTAATTAAATTATCAAAAAAGGTGCTCATTCTATTTAATACATTCGCTGAATTGCCAGAGGCTTACAAGGCCTTTGCTCCAACTGTTGATGTTCTTCCACTCATTCCTTTATTTTTCTTTTTGTTGGTATTTGTTTGGCAAGCTGCAGTTGGATTTAAATAAATTCTCTTAGTTTAGATTGTTACTATTAGAAGGGATTTTCAAGTAAAATCGCATCTCCAGAATTTTCTACAGCACACTCTATAAAATCAGCAATTTTTAAAGCTCTTGAGGCTTGCTCACCATCTACCTCAGGGCTTTCTTTGCCTTGAACACATTTAAGAAAATGCTCTAGTTCTGCATAAAGAGGTTCAATGGAGGTTGTGCTAACTTCTTCGACATATCCATCATTTCTATAAACTAATTCGCCATGCTCTGCAGTATATGATTCATGAGACTTGCGATGGATTTGTAAAGAGTGATTTAAGAAATCAGTTTCTACTAGCCCATTTTGACAGTGAGCGCTTAAACTTCTAATTTTTTTGTGACTCATTTTGCTGGCAGTTAAGCTTGCAATAACATTATTTTTAAAAACTAAAGTAGCATTAACGTAATCTATTAATCCTTCGCTATTTCTGCCTCCAACAGCTGCTAATTTTTGTATTTTTGAGTTTACAAGCTCTAAAACAAGGTCAATGTCATGAATCATTAAATCCATTACTACAGATACATCATTGGCTCTGTCTGCATGTGGACTATGCCTCCTTGCTTCTAAAACAACGATTTCTTCATTATGTACTATTTTATTTAATTCCCTAAAAGCAGGATTAAATCTCTCAATATGACCAACTTGTAATAGACACTTACTTGCATGAGCGGCCTCTATTAAAGATTTTGCTTCTAATTCGTTAGCTGCAATTGGTTTTTCAATGAGTACGTTAGTTCTTCCATTGAGACAATCTAGTCCTACTTTTTGATGAAGTAGTGTAGGGACAGCGATGCAGATAGCATCAACTTTTGGAATTAAGTCCTTATAATCTTGAAACCATTCACATTGAAATTGTTCAGTAGCTAATTTACCTCTCTCTTCATTTGGATCTGCTACTCCAACGAGATTTGCATCTTTGAGTAAACTTAGTACTCGAGCATGATGCCAGCCCATATTCCCTATACCTATGACTCCAACCTTTACGGGTGATGAGGTTGGTTGCATAATTTCAAATCCATTTATTTATTATTATTATCCTCCATGGGGAGCCACATTTTGCTTTTGGGGAGAATTATTTTAACACGATCAATTTTTGGACCTGACATAGAAATTACTTCAAATTTCATGTTATTAAAATCTAAAAGGTCCCCAATTTTTGGAACCATTTGAAATTTTTCTAGCATAAATCCAGCAAGAGTATGATAATCGGTGCCTTCTGGAATGGAACATCCTAACTTTTTATTGATATCAATAATTTCTGATTTTCCAGCTATTGACCATTTTCTAGAAAAATTATCTAACATTCTCATGTCTGAATTAATTCTATTGTTGAGCATTTCCTCTCCAACTATTTCACCATTTAGATCTGCTGCAGTTATGAGCCCCTCTGTCCCACCGTGTTCATCAACTACTAGTAAGAAAGGATTGTAGTCTCTTACTATTGGAAATATTTCTGCTAATGAACATGTTTCTATAATTTTTGTTACTGGTAAAAGGAACGGCTCTAATAATGTATTGGCTTCCATTTCACCTTTTGAAATTGGTTTAGCTAGATAACGCAAATCTAATACACCTAATACATCATCTAAAGACTCACCAATCACAAAGAAGCGAGCATGGCGAGTTTTATCAACTTGTTTCATAAGTTCTGAAAAGGTTATATTTTTTGGCAAAGTTACCATTTCAGATCTTGGAATCATTACTTCTTTAACTTGTGTATCTTTTAAAGCAAAAACTCCTTCAAGAATATTTTTCTCATCTGGTTTTAAACCTGTTACATTATCTGTCTCTATAAGAGTTTCTAATTCTCCTGCGGATAAACCAGAGTTTAAAGAATCCCATTTGTTATTTAAATTGAACAAGCCTAAACAGGCGCTTGCGAAGAATTCTATTGTCTTCACTATAGGATTCATAGCTTTTCTAACAGCATCGAATATTGTTGTAAGCCTTAATGCAGCAGATTCTGGATTGTTAATTACTAGTGCTTTAGGAATTAGTCCAGAAACGAGGGTAACAACTAAAACAACAAATAAAAACAATAGAAGATCATAAAATCTATTTGACAAAATATTACTTTTCCAATAATCATTAGCCAGATTATTGCTGAGCCATCCAATTGCAATTAATGAAATTGTTACTCCAAATTGAGAGGCAATTAATGAAGATCTAAAGCGTTTTTGAATTTTTAAAATTGAAAATGCTCCTTTCTTTTTTTCTTCTATTAACCTCAAAACTTTACTTGGCCTTATTAATAAAAAAGAGAGTTCACTCGCTGCAAAAAAAGCTGGTAAAAATAAAAGAAATAAAAGTAGAGTTATTTTCATTCAATGACAAATGAATAATGGGGGTGGCGAGGATCGAACTCGCCTTAGCCAAATTATGAGTTTGGTGCATTCACCAGATTGCTACACCCCCAAGGGAATTTGTGTAATTTTAATTACATTGAATTTCAATATACAATATAAAAATAATATTTCAAAAAACACCTCATTAGGAAGTTTTTGTGAGATTTCTTTTTTTTCTTCTAATCTTTAAATATAAATTAAACTTTTACTAATGGGCACTTTTTCGGAAAAGTATGATTTAAATAAAGCAAAATTGTTAAAACAGTTAATTGAAAAATCTTACAAGAAAGGAAACTTCACTTTATCTTCAGGAAAAAAAAGCAGTCATTACTTGAACTGTAAACCAGTGTCATTAAGTGGCGAAGGCTTAGATTTAATAAGTGAATTATTTTTAGATTTAAAGGACTCAAGGTCAAAAGCTGTAGCAGGATTGACATTAGGAGCAGATCCTCTTGTAAGTGGATTAATCGTCAAAGCAGCTTCACAAGGACTAGATCTTAATGGTTTAATAATTCGGAAAGAGATAAAACAATACGGAACTAAAGCTGGAATAGAGGGGCCTTCATTAGAAGAAGGAACTTTGGTAACTGTCTTAGAGGATGTTGTTACAACTGCTGGTTCAGTGATAAAAGCTATAAAAAAGTTACGCGAAAATAATTATCTTGTTGAGGAAGTTTTGTCTATAGTTGATAGGCAAGAAGGTGGATTAGAAGCCCTAGAAGATGAAAATGTTAAATTAAAGAGTCTTTTTACGATAAAAGACTTTTTATAATTACTTCAAAATGCAGGATATAAAAAAAAAGTTTTGGCTTGAAAAATTTGATTGTTTTTCTATTACTGGAAAAGATGCCAGAAAATTTTTGAATGGAATAACAACTGGTAATATTCTTAATTCAGAAAATAAAGTTATCAAAACTTGTTGGTTAACTCCAAATGGAGTTCTAAGATCATTAATTGAAATTATTTTTTTAGAAAGAAACTTAGAAGTAATTATCTTGGCGGGTAATGCGAATGAAATAATTGATTACTTTAATCAAATAATTTTTCCAGCGGACGATGTACTTCTAAGTGAACCTTTCTTGATAAATAGAATTCAGGAAATTGACGAATCTAGTTCATGGAGAACTCCCCAGCCTATTTTCTTCAAAATAGAAGATAAAGAATTTGAAATATACAAAAATAAACTAAATTTGCTAAATCCCAATGATTTAAAACTTTGGAAGATTAATCAGGCAATACCCTCATTAGAAATGGAAATAAACGGAAAAAATAATCCTCTTGAGCTTGGATTACAAGATCTTATAGATTTTAATAAAGGTTGTTATTTAGGACAAGAAACAATGTCAAAAATAAAAAATGTTTCTTCTTTAAAACAAGAAATAAGAATTTGGAAATCATTTGAATCTAATTTTAATTTAGACGTTGAAGATAAAAATTTATATATAAATTCTGCCAAGGATATTTCTGTAGGCAAAATAACTAGTTTTTTCAAATCAGATTCTCAAATAAAAGGTTTAGCAATGATAAAAAGAAAATATTTAGAGGAAGGAAGTTATTTTTTTTCAGAAATTTTTGGAAAAATTACTATTAATAAATCTGTAGGATCAATTTTTCTTTAATTGATTTTTGATTAAATATTCTGCAATTTGTAGAGTAGCCAAACAATCATCTTTGTTATATTGGATAATTTTTTTTAAAAATATTTCGTTTTCTGTAATTTGATATTGAATCCACCAATAAAGGGCTTTCGAGCCACTTACATTTTTCTGCATCCATTCAAATCCAAGCCAATTAGAAACTGTTTTTAAGCCATAGTTTTTTAGTGGTAATATCCAAGACTTCCTTATTAAGGTATGTAAGTCTATAAATCTTGAGGCAAGAGAATCAATTTCTTCAAAACTAAAATTTAGGTTTTTAGCAATATTAATTATTGCTATCTTTTCAGTTTCTCCGTAATGTAAAACTGGCCATTCCTTCTGTGAAAAAAGTATTTCAATAATTTCCCTGTAAGATTCTCCTTTATTGTTTTTTAGATTAAAAATTGGTTTATAAATAGGATCTTCTTTTTTTGTAAACAAATTATTTATTTTTAAAAAACCATATAAAAAGTCATGCTTATCATCTGGATTTGACTCAATATCAAATATATAAAATCCTGAACATGTTTTTTCTAGTAGTTCGTTATTATCTTTTTTATTGAAAATGGGATATGGTTCCCCAGAAATATAAGCTTGTGCTTGCCTTACAAATACGGATGCTTTTTCATACTTTTGATCCTTGAAGTTAGATAATTTCTCTCCGAGTTGTTTTTCGCTATACGAAGCTAATGTTTGGGTATCAGATATTCCATTTGTTATGAGTAATGATGCCGTTTTGGATCCTATCCCATCTATATCTGTTAGATATCCATTCTCTTTTGCTTCTTTATCACAAAATTTTTGCCATGAACAAATAGTACATTTTTTTCTATCTTGAGTTATTTCTGGCATAAATCCCTCCAAGCATTCATTCAAACTTAATAAAACATTCAAAACCTTTTTTCTTAATTTTTTATTTAAATAAATTTCTTCAACATTAACTTTTTTATTAAAACTTGAAATTACTAATCCTTTCTCAATTTTAGATTCTTGAAAAGATTCCAACAGCATAGAACTAAAAGCTAAGTCGAATAAATGTTCTTTAGTGGTTTTGTGGCCTAACTTATAAACAGCAGGTAAATATTTATATTGTCCCCATTTACTTTTACCTTTAGTTTTTAAAAGTAATTGTGGACGTATCTCTGCGTTTATATTTTGGAAAAGGTTACCTTTGATTTTTAATCCAATTACCCCTTGATAACCATTTTCACAAGCTTTTAATCCTGTATATATTTCACTATTACAAAATTCAGAGAAAATTTGAAACTGCTTGATTTTGTCTATAGCTTTATGGGGAGACCAAACTTCAGAAGATTTTTTACCCTTAAAATCTAGCCATGCTTTTCTTTTGCATCTTGTAAAACTTTTTAAATGTAGAGAATTCAAATTATTTTTTTAGGGCGGTTTTAAAATTTACTCATATAAATTAGTATAGATAATTAGAGGAAATCAAGGAAATTTTAAATTTGACAGATGATAAATTAGATAAGATAAAATTTGGAACTGATGGGTGGAGAGGAATTATTGGATTTGATTTTAATTTATCCAATCTTTCAAGAGTTGTAGTTGCTGCATGCCAGGAGTTGCATTATCAATACTATAAAGATGTTAATTCAAAGAAAATTATTATTGGATATGATCGAAGATTTATGGCTTGTGAATTTGCGAAGCAAATAGTGCCTTTTGTGAGAGGATGTGGTTTTGAACCGATTTTATCCGATAGCTTTGTTACAACACCCTCTTGTAGTTTCTATGCCAAAGAAGTCGGTTGTCTTGGAGCGTTAGTAATTACAGCAAGTCATAATCCATATAATTGGCTAGGTCTGAAAATAAAGAGCTTTAATGGATGTTCTGTTGACGAATCTTTTACAAGTGAAGTTGAAAAAAGATTAATGCTTGGAAATTCAATTGAAAAAATAGATGGTATTAATCAATTGGTAGATATTAAGAAATTTCATTTAGATAGAATTAAATCCCTTTTTGATATTGACTATATTTCCAAGAGATTAAAAAAAATGAAATTGAGAATTTTTGTAGATTCTATGCATGGTTCAGCTGCAAATTGTATGGCTGAGATTTTTGCTTCTAATGATTTAGAAGTTATTTCAGAAATCAGGAATGATGCTGATCCTTTTTTTGGAGGAAAACCTCCTGAACCTCTTTTGAATTATGCAGATGATCTAAAACAAACACTAATGAAAAATTCAACAAATGAAGTGAAAACTTTAGGAATTATATTTGATGGTGATGGCGATAGAATTGCGGCAATTGATGAAAAAGGAAGATACTCTAGTACTCAAGATTTACTCCCATACTTTATTAGCTATTTGGGCGAAATTAAAAATAATTCTTATCCAGTTTTAAAGACTGTTAGTGGTTCAGATATTATTAAAAATATATCAGAGAGTCAAAATAGAGATGTTTTTGAACTTCCAGTTGGCTTTAAATATATTGCTGAAAAAATGATTAAAGAAAAAATATTTATTGGAGGAGAGGAATCTGGGGGAGTTGGTTTTGGTGACTTTATGCCTGAAAGAGATGCTCTATATGCAGCGATGATTTTATTAAATGGAATTGCTGAAAAATCTCAGTATTTATATGAAACCTTAGATGAAATTCAAGAAGATTTTGGGCCAAGTTTTTATAAAAGAATTGATATTAAATTTCCAAATCAGTCAGAAAAAAATAACGTAAAAGAATTTATCATAGATAATATTCCTGAGAATATTAATAATCACAAGTTAAAAAGTATCTCAAAGATCGATGGAATAAAGTTGAGAATTGATAAAAATTTTTGGCTTCTTTTTAGGTTTTCAGGAACGGAACCTCTTTTAAGGTTATATTGTGAAGCACCAAAAGAATCTTATCTAATTGAGGTATTAGAGTGGGGTCAAGAATTTATAAATTTGGCAGGAAAATAAGGATGAAAAATTTATTTTTAGCGAGTAAGAATAAAGGTAAAATTGAAGAATATAAGAAATTGCTTGCTGGAGTTAATTGTAAATTGTTGCTCCAGCCAGAATCATTAGAAGTTGAAGAGGATGGACTGACATTTAGAGATAATGCAATTAAAAAAGCAAGTGAAGTTTCGAGAAAAACGAATAATTTTTCAATAGCAGATGATTCAGGAATTTGTATTGAAGCACTAGGTGGTAAGCCTGGTATTTACTCATCTAGATATGCAGAAAATGATCAGAAGAGAATTGAACGAGTTTTAAGAGAACTTGATGGAGTTCAAAATAGAAGTGCTTTCTTTATTGCCAATATTTGTGTTTGTTCCCCAAATGGTGAAGTGATTATTGAATCTGAGGCCAAATGTCATGGCAGTATTATCTTAAACCCCAGAGGAAAAAGTGGTTTTGGGTATGACCCAATTTTTGAGGAGAGTTCTACCAGATTAACTTTCGCAGAAATGAATAATGATATTAAAGACTCTTATAGTCATAGAGGTAAAGCATTAAAAAAAATTATTCCAGATTTAATTGAAATTTTTTCTTAAATTCAATTAACCCAAGATCCATGAAGGCCATGAGGAATGGAAATTGGTAATTCATAAACAGCTAATTCTTTTAAGTCTTTTGCGTCTAATATCACTAAATCGCTTCCTCTTCTTTCTCCGTTCCATAGAAGTATAAATAAAAATCCCTCATCTTCTTTTGAAGAGTTTTCTGATGGAACCATAATTGGTTCACTAACAAATCCACTTGAACCTGCTGACCAAAAAATCTCTTCCTTAGAAGTTAAATTTATTTTTTTTATTGCTTGAAGTGGAGCGTTCCCCAGCTTTTGAGATGTGCTTGCCATCCAACTAAAAGTTGCTTTTAATCCTAAATTTTTAGGATTAACAACAGCAAATTCACAACATTGTTCACTGAAAGTTTCAAGTTCACAAGTTTTTGTCTTTAGATCGATAATTGATCTTTTCAGTTTTCCTTCTGGATATTTATTAAAGTCAATATCCCTAAAATTCTCGTCTGGACCAACTGATGGGAAATCATCATAAAAAATACTATCTAATACGATTTTGGAATCTTTTTCAAATGCGTTTACATGATGAAAAACGAATCCTTCTGGCGCATCTATTGTCAAAGGAGGCTGTCCTCTAAATAATCCACTTTCCCTGGGTATGATAAAAAACTTTGCCTTTTTATTTGGGTTTGACTTTAGACATTGTGCTGCTCCTCTTTGACCCATTACAAATGGAAGGGGATTGAAATCAATAGCATTCTGTAAAAATATTGCCCAATTAGTTGTAATTGCGAAATCATGAAGGAATGCAAAGCCATTAAAGGTATCTTTTCTGTCAAAAATGAGCTCTCCAGAATTTGTACCAGCATTATTAAATTCCATTAATCTAATGGTACTTTTTGGCCCGGTTTGTACGCCAAAAGTGACTAAAAGTTCTGAAGATGCATTTGAGTTTAGGTCTATTTTGGGATGAGCACTGAATGCTTCGTTAGGCTTGAGTACTCCTTTTAATGTTGTTAAACCAATAGTTTCAAGACTATCAGGATCCATTGCATGTGGACCTGCTGCTTCCCATAATGCGAGAATTTCATCTCCTAATTTAATGACATGCGTATTAGCGATATTCTTGAATTTTAGATCTAATGCATTATTTAAAATTCCTCCATTTTTTTGTGTTCCAAAAACACCTCTATAAATAAATTTATCTATTTTTTCTTCTTCCAAATAGCCTTTAGTTTTAACAAATCTATTTGTTAATAATGGCTGACCATTTTCGAATTTTATGGATGTTATCATCCCATCACCATCAAATGGATGATGAACCCATTGTCCACCTCTCTCTAATATGCCAGGTCCATTTCTTAATAATGTTCCATTTAAATTTTTAATGTTATTACCTTTGCTAATTTTTAGAGGCTCTTTAGTTAGCTCCTTTTCTACATTTTGATAAGCACTTGCCCAATCTTCTTTTTTAAAAATATTAAATTTATCAATTTTTTTTATCTTGTAAATTAGTCACAACAAAATAATCACTTTATCTATCTTCGCCAAAAATCAACTGAATTGTGGCTGATTCGAAAAAATTCCTATTTTAATGTTTTTCTAACATTCCTTTACTGCTTGGGATTGAATCAGATCTTCTTGGATCTATCTCGGTAGCCATTCTCATTGCTCTTGAAAAAGCTTTAAAGCACGCCTCAACTATGTGATGTGAATTACTTCCTCGTATTTGATTAATATGCAGAGTAATACCGCTGTTATTTACAAAGGCAATAAAAAACTCTCTCACTAGTTCAGTATCATAACTTCCTATTCTAGGGGCTTTTAATTGAAGATCATAAGATAGATGCGGTCTACCAGAGCAGTCTAAAGTGACTTGAACTAATGCTTCATCTAATGGGGCAAAGAAATGTCCAAATCTGCTTATTCCTTTTCTTTCTCCCAAGGCTTTTGAAAATGCTTTGCCTAATGCGATTCCTACATCTTCATTTGTATGATGATCATCAATATGGGTATCTCCAATTGCTTTTATTTTTAAATCGAACAAACCATGACTGGATATTTGATGAAGCATATGATCTAAGAATGGTATCCCGGTATCAATCTCAGAAATTCCATTGCCATCTAAGTTTATAAATACAGAAATATCTGTTTCATTCGTTTTTCTTTTTATTTCAGATTGCCTTAGAGATGACATTTTTATGCAAAAAACTTAGTTTACATTCCATTAATGCAGTAACCCGCATCAACATAAATTGTTTGGCCTGAAATGCCGCTAGAGAGATCACTTAATAAAAAAGCAGCTGTATTACCTACTTCTGTCTGAGTGACTGTTCTGCGTAAAGGAGCCTTTTCTTCAACATTGTGAATCATATCTAAAATGCCACCTATAGCAGAACTCGCAAGTGTTCTTATAGGCCCAGCACTTATTGCGTTAACTCTGACTTGTTTTTCGGGACCAAGTTCTGCAGAAAGATATCTTACTGAAGCTTCTAAAGCTGCTTTAGCAACTCCCATCACGTTATAGTTAGGAATCGCCCTTTCTGAACCTAAATAAGTTAATGAGACAACGCCAGCACCATCACTAAAAAGTGGTTTTGCGGCTTTACATAAAGGTGCTAACGAATACGCACTTATATTAAGAGCCCTATCAAAACCCTCTGAAGTGGTAGCACTATAATCTCCAATCAATTCATCGCGTCCTGCAAATGCTAGGCAGTGAACTAATCCGTCAATTTGTTCCCAATTGTCTTTTATATTTTTAAAGATTTCTTCAATTTGAGCTGGATTTTGAACATCAAGAGGCAAAAATAACGATGGGTTTAAAGGTTCAGTTAGTTCTCTAACTTTAGACTCGAATCTTCCCTTATCATCAGGCAAATATGTGATTCCAAGTTCTGCGCCAGCTTTTGAAAGTTGTTGAGCGATACCCCATGCTATTGAACGATTGTTGGCAATTCCAGTAACAAGAATTTTTTTGCCAGTTAGATTTAGAAGCATTTTGTTTATTCTTTCTATTATTCTCCTATATAAAAGTACCTATCTTTACGGATTACTGCAAAATATACAATAATTTTCAAATATCAAAGAATTTTTAACTTGAACATGGTACGAACAAACTCTATGGTTTTGGAATTAGGTTTTCAATTACCGAATTTCGAAATGTTAAATGCTAATTCTTCAAAAAATGAATATTTTAATTTTCATAATTTAGATAATCGGCATTTACTTTTAATGTTTATTTGTGCCCATTGCCCATTTGTTAAATATATTGAAAATCAAATTTTCACCTTAAGTAAAGAAATTGAAAATACAGTTCAAATAGTTGCAATTTCTAGTAATGATATCATCACTCATCCTTCAGATTCTCCTAAAAATTTGAGATTACAAGCACAAACACAAGGATGGAGTTTTCCATATCTATATGATGAAAATCAAAATTTTGCTAAGAAATTAAAAGCGGCTTGCACCCCAGATTTTTATCTTTTTTCAAATGAAGGAGATGGTAATTTTTTATTGTATTATCATGGCCAATTAGACGATAGTAGACCAGGTAATAATATCCCTCTATCTGGAAAAGATTTGCGCTCTGCAGTAAAAGATTTAAATCAAGATAATTCTTATCCTTCAAATCAGGTGCCTTCTTTAGGTTGCAATATAAAATGGACTCCTGGTAAAGAACCAAGTTGGTTTAAATGAATTAAAAATTTTTTTTACCCATAGAAATATGGTTTAGGGTTAATATTTAGGGTTAATATATTTATTATGCAGATACCTCCATTTACTTTAGATAGGCAGTTCCAAGAAATTGGCTCTGAAATTGAGAGTGAGGTTTCTAAAGTTTTAAAAGGGGGTCAGTATATTGGAGGACAAGAAATTGCCAAATTTGAGGAGAGTTTTTCAAATCTGATTGGAGTTGAAAATACTATTGGATGTAATAGTGGAACTGATGCTTTAGTATTAGCTTTGCGCGCATTAGATATTGGTGTGGGTGATGAAGTTATTACCTCATCTTTTAGCTTTTTTGCAACTGCAGAGGCTATTAGTGCAGTTGGTGCTAATCCTGTTTTGGTAGATATAGATCCAGAAACTTATCTCATTAATACTGAACTAATAGAACAAGAAATAAATTCTAATACCAAGGCAATTATGCCAGTTCATCTATTTGGTAATGCAGTGAATATGAACTTAATAATATCTTTGGCCAAGAAATATGACTTAAAAGTAATCGAAGATTGTGCTCAGGCAACATGCACAATGTGGGAAACTTCCAAAGTTGGTAGTATCGGTGATATAGGATGTTTTAGCTTCTTCCCTACTAAAAATTTAGGAGCTGCTGGAGATGGTGGAGCAGTAACAACTTCAGATCAGAAGATTGCAAAAAAAATTAGAGAATTGGCTGTTCATGGCAGCCCAATAAGATATCATCATACCCAAATTGGATATAACAGCAGACTTGATACCATTCAGGCTGCCATATTAAACATTAAAATTAAATATATTTCTAAGTGGATTAATAATCGCCAAAAAATTGCTAATAATTACCTTGATTTATTAGAAAAAAATCCATTTATTAGTTTTCCAAAAATTAGCTCTTATTCAATTTCCCATTCTTGGAATCAATTTGTAGTCAAATTAAGAAACGATAAATATTTTTTAAATGAAGATTTTTCAAATTTATTTGATACTGATTGCAAGAAATACTATTCCTTAAGGAATTTGGTAAAACAACAACTTTTTGAAAAAGGTATTAATTCAATTATTTATTATCCAATTCCAATACACGCACAAATAGCTTACAAAAATAAAAATTTTTCTAGAACAAAACTCATTAATACAGAGAGAATTTGTACAGAAGTTCTTAGTCTTCCAATGTTTCCTGAAATTTCTTATGAAGAGCAAGTTTACGTAGCAGAAAATTTAAATAAGGTTTTAAAGAATTGTATAGAGGAAATTCAAATTTCAGCATAAAGTGATTTAAATAATCGCTGTTGAATGTTGTGCTTGACAATAGGGCTTGAATAATTATTTTTTTCTAAATTAGATATCTCCCCATTTAATAATTCTGAATTTGACACTTTAGATAATTCAGGAATCCAATATTTTATATATTCGCAAATAGGATCAAATTTTTTTGCTTGGGTATATGGATTAAAAATTCTAAGAGGTTTTGGATCCATACCGCTACTAGCGCTCCATTGCCATCCCCCATTATTTGCAGCTAAGTCTCCATCAACCAAAGTCTCCATAAATTTTTTCTCGCCCATTTGCCAATTGCATATAAGATCTTTTACCAGAAATGAAGCTACTATCATCCTACATCTGTTATGCATCCAGCCTGTACTATTTAGTTGACGCATTGCAGCATCAACTATAGGTACTCCAGTCTCTCCGTGGCTCCAATGCTGAAACCATTCATTATTGTTTTGCCATGGAAAGTGATCCCATTTTTTTCTATATGGACCTTTCTCTAGCTCTGGGAAATGGTATAAGCAATGTTGATAAAATTCACGCCAAACAAGTTCTTTTTGCCAAGTTTCAATTGATAGATAATTTCCTTGATTTGCAAAATCTGAATTTAGATTTAATGTGGCGTTCCAAATTTTTCTGATGCTAATGGTGCCGAATCTGAGAGAGGCACTTAGAAAAGATGTCCCATTATGGGAAGGAAAATCTCGTGCGGAATTGTAAGAATATATTTTTTTTTCGTTAATGAAGTTTTCTAATAATGTTTCTGCAGCATTCTCTCCAGGTCTACATGGACAAATATTCGAACTAGGAAATTTGATATTTTTGATAAATTTCTCCAGAACCGAATCAGATGAATTTATTGACTTATTTTCTTTTAGTTTATTATCTATATCTTTAAACTGGAAAACAACTTTATCTTGGTCATATGGACCTAATAAATTCATTTTCGATTTAAGGTTTTTATAAAAAGGCCCATAAACGGAATAAGGTTTATTATTTCCGGAAAATATTTTTAAAGGTTCTACTAATAAGTGATCCCAAGTTTCAATAACTTGAATATTTTGTTCTTCTAAATTTTTTTTTATTTTTAAATCGCGATTAATCTCATAAGGTTCAATTGATCTATTCCAAAAAACAAATTTAGCATCTATTTTATTTGCTAATTGAGGAATTATTAATACTGGATCTCCTTCTTCCATGATTAATCTACTACCCATTTTTTTCCAATTATTTCCTAATTCTTGAAGCGAATTTCCTAGAAACCAAGCTCTTGAACTTGCATTGAAATCGTGTGGGTAATTTTTATCAAATATGAAAGTTGAAGTAATAGCATTTGATAATGAAAATGCTTTGATTAAAGCTTGATTATCAAATATTCTTAGATCCTTTCTATGCCAAAAAAGTATTCTAGGTTGATTCATAATTTATCTAAAAATTGTTTTGCTCTAAACCAAGCTGTCACAGTTTTTGCGTCAAGAATCTCATCCCCACTAGAAATAAGATTATCTAGTTCGTTTGGATCTAAAATTACTACTTCTATATCTTCATCTAAATCTCCTTTAACCTCGGAATTTAGTTTGCTCAAATCACGCGCTAAAAATAAATAAATTTCTTCATCTGCATAACCAGGAGCAGGGACAAGAGTTCCTAGTTCATCCCATTTGTTTGCACTAAATCCAGTTTCTTCTTGTATTTCTCTTTTAATTGAATTAATAGGTGTTTCACCTATTTCTAATGTGCCTGCTGGAAATTCTAATAAATACCTTGAAACCGCAAATCTATATTGCCGAAGAATGATAACTTTATTGTCTTTTGTAATAGGTACAGCTAATGCTGCCCCAGGATGCTTAATGTATCCATATTCACCTTCATGTCCATTTGGAAGCTCAATTCTGTTTATTTCGAAACTAAATTTTTTTGACTTTAACTCAGATATTTTTTCTTTAAAAATGGATCTTTTTAAAAAGTTTATGTTGCCCATGAATTTTAAATAAAAACAGCCTAACAGTTATTTTTTGGTTTTGTAAATCAATTAATAGACCATTTTGGGTCATCAAACTTTGTGATTTGTTGGCTTCTACTTAAGATTTCAGATAGTGGTGTAATAACGAAATTCCGATTCATGAATCTAGGGTGAGGTAATGTTAATTCCTCGTCAACCGTATGAAAATCTTCCCACCAAAGAATATCTAAATCGAGACATCTTGATAGCCATTTCTTACCCTTTGGCGTCTCTTCTCGTCCGAAAAATCTCTCTAACTTTTTTAGCTCTTTTAAAAGTAATTTCGCGTTTTTATTTGATGGTTTAGGGAAAGAATTACTTTTTATAAGTAATAGAGTATTTAAATAATTTGGCTGCTCATTATCAACACCATGAGGTAATGTCTCATAAATTGAAGACCAAAAAAAGTTTGCATGAAATTTGTTTTTCTCTTCTTTTTTTTCGTTGGAACTATCTCCCCACTCATTTATTATTTCCTCTATTCTTGGTTTGCAAATTAGCAGTGACTCAAGAGGGCTTCCGAATTTACTATCAATATTTGCTCCGAGGGATATACATAGTCCATTTTTGATATTAAGATTTGATAATTCCACTACAAAAAACAAAGTTATTGGATAAATTCTATATCAGGCATTTTTAAAGTGATTTTGAACCCCGAGTTAAAAGAAAAAGGAGAAATAAAAGATTTAATGAACTCAAAGGATTCTTTTAGAGCTTTTCCTTTGGCGGCAATTACGGGTCATAGCTTATTGAAATTATCTTTGCTTTTGGCAGCAGTTGATCCGAGTTTAGGAGGAGTGATTATCGCTGGCGGAAGAGGTACTGGTAAGTCAGTATTAGCAAGGGGTTTGCATACTTTGCTCCCTCCTGTAGAGGTATTAGATAATGAATCAATTCTGGAAACACTATCTAAGAGAAATAGTAATACTTCATTAAGACCTATTGGTAGGAACCTAGATCCAGATAAGCCAGAGGAATGGGATATTAGTACTAATAAATTGTTAGAAAAGGCAATTGGAAGTGATTATTTGAATCAAATTGATGAAATTCCAAAAAAAGTAAAAGAGGCACCATTTATTCAAGTTCCCATTGGTATAACTGAAGATAGACTTGTTGGATCAATTGATGTCGCTGCCTCATTAAGTACGGGAGAACAAGTTTTTCAACCTGGAATTTTGGCAGAAGCTCATAGAGGTGTTCTGTATGTAGACGATATAAATTTATTGGATGATGGAATTGTAAATTTAATTCTTGAAGCTATAGGAAGAGAGCAAAATAACATTGAAAGAGATGGTTTGAGCCTCTCTCATCCTTGTAAGTCCCTTTTAATAGCAACTTATAATCCTGAAGAAGGAGCTTTGAGAGATCATGTTTTAGATCGTTTTGCAATTGTTCTTTCTGCAGATCAATCTATTGATAATGCTCAAAGAGTTGAGATTACAAAATCTGTTTTGTCACACGCAGAAAATAATATTATATTTTCAGAAAAGTGGTCTGAAGAATCTGATAATTTATCCACTCAATTAATTTTGGCAAGGCAATGGTTAAAGGATGTCAAGATAACAAAAGAGCAAATAACCTACTTAGTTAATGAAGCTCTTAGAGGCGGAGTAGAAGGTCATAGGTCTGAATTATTTGCAGTAAAAGTAGCAAAGGCTAATGCAGCTCTGCGAGGCGATGAAAATGTAAATTCTGAAGACCTAAAAGTCGCAGTTAGGTTAGTTATTCTCCCACGGGCAATGCAAATTCCTCCAGATGATGATGATATTCAACCCCCCCCCTCCAGAGGATCAGAGTCCCCCTCCTCCACCTCAATCAAATAATGAAGAGTCTGAACCTGAGGCTAATGAAAATGATAATGAGCAAGACCAAGAACAAGAAGAAGAAAATTCTGAGGGAGAAGAAGAATCTACTCCCGAAATACCTGAAGAATTCATTTTAGATCCTGAGGCATGTATGGTTGATCCTGATTTGTTACTTTTTTCATCAGCCAAAGCAAAAGCAGGAAATAGTGGAAGTAGATCAGTAATATTCAGTGATAGTAGAGGAAGGTATGTGAAACCTATAATTCCAAGAGGAAAAGTAAAAAGAATTGCGGTAGACGCGACTTTGCGAGCTGCAGCTCCTTATCAAAAATCGAGAAGATTAAGAAACCCTAATAAATCAATAGTTATTGAAGAAAATGATTTTAGGGCTAAGCTTCTTCAAAAAAAGGCGGGTGCTTTAGTCATTTTTCTAGTTGATGCTAGTGGTTCTATGGCTCTTAATAGAATGCAAAGTGCTAAAGGTGCAGTTATCAGACTTTTGACGGAGGCATATGAGAATAGAGACGAAGTTGCCCTAATTCCCTTTAGAGGTAATCAGGCAGAGGTTCTTTTGCCTCCAACAAGATCAATAACTGCAGCGAAGAGAAGGCTGGAAACAATGCCTTGCGGAGGTGGATCGCCTTTGGCACATGGACTAACGCAATCAGCAAAAGTAGCAAAAAATGCGCTCTCTACTGGAGATATAGGTCAAGTTATTGTTGTTGGAATTACCGATGGAAGAGGAAATGTTCCATTAGGATTATCTTTAGGACAAAGTGAGGTTGAGGGAAAAGATAATGAAAATGAAAATGTCAATTTAAAACAGGAGGTTCTAGATATCGCTGCAAAATATCCAATGCTTGGGATAAAACTCTTAGTAATTGATACAGAGAGAAAATTTATAGCAAGTGGATTTGGTAAAGAGTTGGCAGAGGCTGCTCAAGGGAAATACGTCCAATTGCCAAAAGCTACAGATAAAGCAATCGCAGCTATGGCTTTAAATGCTATAAATGAATTTTAAATATTTCTTATGGATAAATTTCATTAAGGAATTTTGAAAGTCCAATCGTCAAATCTCTTATAGATTTAGTTAATTCTTTATCTTGCGTTAATTTTTCAAAATCATCGCTCATATCATCTATTTTGGTTGAGATAGACCTAGCAGCATTAATTGTCAATTTAATGTCATTAAGGGTTTCTTTATCATCAATAGTAGACAAAATGTTATTTAAATGATTAGCAGCAATTGTAATTTCTTTAATCATAGGTTCAACTCTTTGTAGTTCTTGTTTCACCAAATAAATTAATTCATCAAGATTTGCTTGGGTTCTGTCAAATTTGTCAATTGAGTTAACGACGTTTTCAATTAAGTTTTCTTGATTTGTGTCTTTTAAAAGTTGACTTATTTTATTAGTTATATTTGAGAGACTTGATAGTTGTTTACCTGAAATAGTGTCTCCCTGACAAATAATTAATTTGGTATCGCATTTTTCTGATGTGGGTTTTGCAATGTTTTTAGGAATTGTCTTGTCACTAGCTTCTAAAGCAACTTGTACATCTCCTCCAAGAAAAGAATTTGTAACTACCCTTGCAAACGCTGGCCTTGGAAGAATAATTTCAGGATTATTTAAAATTATCTTTGCTTTAATTGATTCATTCGTGAACAAGATATCTTCTATAGATCCAACTAAGATTCCTCTATAAGTAACTGGAGATTTTTTGGATAAACCGCTTGCGTTATTGAATTCAGCAAAGAGGTACCAATTTTTTGAAGATAATCTCACTCCTCTTAGCCAAAAAGAAAAAAATGTGAATATTAAAATTCCTCCTAATAAGGAAAAACCAACTATTGAATCTCGTAAGCTTCTACGCATAATTTCTAAATGTCTTTGGGTTGCATTGGACCATCAAGTTTTCCATTCCTAAATTGAAATACATAGGGGTCTTTACTCTTTTTAAATTCGTCAATTGAGCCTGCCCATCTGAATTTACCTCCATAAAGCATTAAAACTTTATCTGAAGTTCTTTCTATAGTACTAAGAACATGGCTAACCACAATAGATGATCCGCTAGCTTTATGATTTGTCTTATTAATTAAATCTTCGATTCTTGAAGAGGCAATGGGATCAAGGCCGGCAGTTGGTTCATCAAAAAGTAATAAAGGTTTAGATTTTGCATTAAGAGTTTGATCAGTAATTAATGCTCTCGCAAAACTTACTCTTTTTTGCATTCCTCCACTTAATTCATTTGGAAGTTTATTCTCAACATTAAATAATCCTACTTCTGCTAAGCATTCACGTACTATTTCATTAATTGACTTTTTTGATAGGTTTTTATTTCTCTTGAGGAGAAAACCTACATTTTCTTCAATTGTTAGAGATCCCAATAAAGCAGGGTTCTGAAAAACTAGTCTTACATCAGGAGGATTATTTTGATCTAATCTCAAATATGTTTGCTTCTCACCAAATATTCTTAATTCTCCTTTGGTAGGTAAAATTAGTCCTGCTAATATTTTTAATATGGTTGATTTACCAGAACCTGAGGGGCCAACAATAGCTAATTTCTCTCCATCGTTAAGTTCAAAATTTATTTGATTAAGCACATTAACTTCCCCCCAGCTTATTGAGAGGTTTTTTGTTTCAACTGCATGCTTTGATTTTTTCAAAACTTATATAAAAAGCATCTATATATTTCATTCTGCCTATTTTTAGAAATAAAAAAAGGATGTATGAATTTGATTTATAATGTTTTTATATAGTCTTTAAATTTGAGAAAAATAATTTAAGAGGTTTTTTAATGAATAAGCGTAAAAAAAGGGTAAGAAGGTACTATAAAAACTTTAAAAAGACTAATTTTGTATTGTTAAACAAAATCTTAAGAATTTTGAGTTGGCTTTTACCAGGATTAGTAATAAAAAGATGGCTGCTTACATCTGCGATAGGATTTTTGACTACATTATTAGGGTTGGTAATTTGGACAAATTTAAGACCGCTCTATTGGCTTATTGAAATCTTTTTTGGGGTAATAACAGGTTTAACACGAATTTTGCCTGTTTCATTAATGGGACCATTGATTGTTGTTGTTGGATTACTATTAATCGGGATTGGACAAAATAGAAGTATTAATTCAATTCAAAAAGCGCTTGTTCCAGAAAAAAATACATTTTTAGTTGATGCATTAAGAGTTAAAAGTAAATTAAACAGAGGTCCAAATATTGTCGCAATTGGCGGAGGCACAGGTTTATCTACTTTACTGAAAGGCTTAAAAAACTACAGTAGTAATATTACAGCGATTGTGACTGTATCCGATGATGGTGGAAGTAGTGGAATTCTTAGAAAACAATTAGGTGTGCAACCTCCAGGAGATATTAGAAATTGTTTGGCAGCTTTATCAAACGAGGAACCTACTTTAACTAGATTATTTCAGTACAGATTTTCAGGGGGAAGTGGTCTGGAAGGTCATAGTTTTGGAAATCTATTCTTGTCAGCTTTAACAACAATTACGGGCAGTTTAGAAAAAGCAGTTCAAGCTTCTAGTAAGGTTTTGGCGGTACAAGGTCAAGTTTTACCTGCAACAAATATTGATGTTATTTTATGGGCCGAGTTAGAAGATGGTGAAAAAATTTTTGGTGAAAGCAAGATCAGTAAATCTAAAAAATTAATTTCGAGGATTGGTTACCTGCCAGAAAATCCTTCAGCTCTTCCAAGTGCTCTTGAATCTATAAAAGAAGCTGATTTAATTGTTCTTGGTCCAGGTAGTCTATACACCTCTTTATTGCCTAATCTTTTAGTACCAGAGATAGTGGATGCCTTATTGCAAAGTAATGCTCCTAAAATTTACATAAGTAATTTGATGACTCAGCCTGGAGAAACAGATGGACTTGATGTCTATCAACATATCAAAGCAATAGAAAAACAATTATCAAATTTTGGAGTTAATGCTCGAATTTTTAACTCAATCTTATCTCAGATTCAATTTGAAAAGTCTCCATTAGTAGACTATTACGAAAGTAGAGGGGCAGAGCCTGTCCAATGTAATAAAGAAAAATTATTATCTGAGGGTTATTATGTTTTGCAAGCACCATTATATTCAAAAAGAATAACTCCAACTCTTAGACATGATCCAAGGAGATTAGCAAGAGCTGTTATGTTTATTTATCGCAAATTAAAAAAATTAAACTAATAAGCATCCTGAAGTTCATAAAAATCCGGCTGAATATAATCTTTTCGTAATGGCCATCCTCTCCAATCTTCAGGCATTAATAGCCTCTTGGGATTGGGATGATCAATAAAATTTATTCCATACATATCAAAAGTTTCTCTTTCTTGCCAATCACTTCCTTTAAAAATTTTATATAAACTAGGGATTGATAAATCCGAATCTCTTTTTAAGAAAACTTTTAATCTGACTTCCTTAATTTTTTCAATTTTTTGTAAATCATCAACAGTTATAAAATGGTAGAAACTAACAAGATTTTTGCCTGGTCCCTCATCATATCCTCCTTGACATTGGAGATAGTTGAAACCGTAATTTCTCAAGAAAGAAACTGCTTCATATAATTTGTTAGGTTCCACAGAAATGTTTTCAATTCCTATGTGATCATCAGGTAAAGATTGATTTGGAATTCCATCATTAGACAAAGATTGGCTTATGAAGCCTTCTTTTTCTATTGAAGTATCTGAGGATTTGGCTAAACCGTCTTTTTCCATTAATTTTCTACAGTATCAATAATTTCAGCTTTTTCGTTCTTCTCAGGTAGTTCAGTTATTTTTTCTTTTTTGGAGGAGGGTATTACGTTAGCTGAATTTTTGTTTAGATATTCACCTGTATTTTCTGAGAAAACAAGATTCATTTCATGGTCAGATGTTATGTATCTGTGGGTTTGTTCAGTTTTTGTGCGCTCTAAGATTGATTCGTTACCAACTTTTTTTCTTAATTTGATTACGGCATCAAAAATTGCTTCTGGTCTAGGTGGGCATCCTGGAAGATATAAATCAACAGGAATCAATTTATCAACACCTCTTACAGCAGTTGTAGAATCTGCACTGAACATTCCCCCTGTGATTGTGCAAGCACCCATGGCAATAACATATTTTGGTTCAGGCATTTGTTCATAAAGTCTCACTAGGGCTGGAGCCATCTTCATAGTTACTGTTCCTGCAACTATTAGCAAATCTGCTTGCCTTGGCGAGCTTCTAGGTACTAATCCAAATCTATCAAAATCAAATCTAGATCCGATTAAAGCAGCAAATTCTATAAAACAACAAGCTGTTCCGTATAAGAGAGGCCAAAGACTACTTAGTCTAGCCCAATTATGTAGATCGTCTAAGCTTGTCAATATAATGTTTTCGCTTAAATCTGTAGTAACTTGGGGTGCACCAAGAGGGTTACAAC
Source organism: uncultured Prochlorococcus sp. (assembly GCA_902572825.1). Taxonomy (GTDB): domain Bacteria; phylum Cyanobacteriota; class Cyanobacteriia; order PCC-6307; family Cyanobiaceae; genus Prochlorococcus_A. The sequence continues at coordinate 24,090 of CACGHD010000001.1, forward strand.
TCCCTTCTCGAATTTCTCTTATTGCTTTTGGGGATAATTGTGGATTCAATTTTTTAACTCCATTCTAAAGCACCTTTTCTCCATGCGTATGCCAGTGCAATAACAAGTATTGCAATGAAGATTAAAGCCTCTATAAAAGCTAATAAGCCTAATCTATTGAAGGCAACAGCCCAAGGATAAAGGAATACTGTCTCAACATCAAATATAACGAAAACCAAGGCAAACATGTAATAACGAATATTAAATTGAATCCATGCTCCTCCAATAGGCTCCATTCCAGATTCATATGTAAGTTTTCTTTCCCCTGTTCTGCCTTTAGGGGCAACGATGAGATTAGTAACTAGAGCTAATACTGGAACAGCTGCGGCAATTAGAAGAAAACCTAAAAAGTATTCATAGCCAGTTAATAAAAACATCTTAAAAATTAATTTTGAATAAAAGTCGCTTAATTAAGCAAAATCTTTTAAAGTTCTTAAAGAACAATAATAAACCGTGAGTGAAAACATTCAACCAGCGTCTGAGGAAAACAAAATAGTTGAAGATTTTGAGAAAGAAAAACTTTCTGAAAATTCCTCAGGAGTAAATGTTGAACAACCTACCCTTAATCTAGAACAAAATAGATTCGAATGTAGAAGTTGTGGATATATTTATGATCCGTCTGAAGGAAATAAAAAATTAAATATACCTAAAAATACTCCTTTTTCAGAGTTGGATGGGAATACCTTCGCTTGCCCTGTTTGTCGAGCTGGTAAGAATTTTTATAAGGATATTGGATCTAGAGCAAAACCTAGTGGATTTGAAGAGAATTTAGTTTATGGATTTGGATTTAATAGTTTACCTCCTGGACAAAAAAATATATTGATTTTTGGAGGGTTGGCCTTTGCTGCTGCTATGTTTCTTTCTTTGTACTCTTTGCATTAATATAATTAAATGAAAAAAATTTTTACCAGTATTCCTAATCTTCTTTTATCTGTAGTTCTCTGTTTCGTTTTAAGCAGTTGTTCATCCACAGGTGTCAAAATGAATGAAAGCAGCCCTTGGGAAACAATTCAGTTTGAAGATCAGGCTAATGCTTTAGATGTTGATTTCATAGATGATAATCATGGGTTTTTAGTAGGCTCAAACAGATTGATTATGGAATCAACTGATGGGGGTGAAACATGGGAAAAAAGATCATTAGATATTTCTGCTGAAGAGAACTTTCGCCTTCTCGATATTGACTTCAAGGGTTCTGAAGGTTGGTTAATAGGACAACCTTCTCTTGTTATGCATACTGTTGATGAAGGTAAAAATTGGACTAGGCTTTCACTTGGAAAGTTACCAGGACAGCCTTTTTTAGTTACTACTATTGATGAAGGAGTTGCTCAATTGGCCACAACCTCTGCCGCTATTTATGAAACTTCCAATAGTGGTGAAACATGGGAGGCAAAAGTAGCAGACCCTTCGGAACAGGGAGGTATAAGAGATTTAAGAAGAACATCTAGTGGCGATTATGTTAGCGTAAGCAGTCTTGGGAATTTCTTCTCTACTCTTGATAGCAATAGCAATACTTGGATTGCCCACCAAAGGGCAAGTAGTAAGAGAGTGCAAAGCATTGGTTTTAATCCAGAAGGAAGTTTATGGATGCTTTCAAGAGGTGCGGAAATTAGATTTAATGAAGATTCTGATAATCTAGAAAGTTGGTCAAAGCCCATAATACCTATTCTTAATGGTTATAATTATCTAGACATGGGATGGGATCCAAACGGTGATATATGGGCCGGCGGGGGGAATGGCACGTTAATAGTAAGTAAAGATAACGGTGAAACATGGAATTCAGATCCTCTTGCTTCTGAATTGCCCACTAACTACATAAAAATAGTTTTTCTTGATAAGGAATCTTTAGATAATCAGAAAGGATTCATACTTGGTGAGCGTGGTTACATTCTTAAATGGAATGGTTAAATCTGTAATAACTTAAGAAAATAATAAAAAAAATCTTAATTTTGGATGAATTTAACAACTGTCTGTAACCAAGCTGTTAATTTCTTCGCGAACTTATGATTTTACACTGTAAGATCGTATGGTAAACATTTGTGATTATGGCCGCAGGTTCAACGGGTGAACGCCCATTCTTTGAAATAATCACCAGTATTAGGTACTGGATTATTCATGCAGTAACATTACCAGCTATTTTTATAGCAGGCTTCTTATTCGTATACACAGGTCTGGCTTACGATGCTTTCGGTACACCTCGTCCGGATAGTTATTTTCAGGCATCTGAAGCAAAAGCTCCTGTCGTAACACAAAGATTTGATGCTAAGTCTCAACTTGATTTAAGAACAAAATAACTATGTCTAATTCTCAAGCTCCAATGCAGGCTGCGGAAGTCCGCGTTTACCCTATATTTACTGTTCGTTGGCTAGCAGTTCATGCTTTAGCTATCCCATCAGTATTCTTTTTGGGTTCTATTGCTGCAATGCAATTCGTAGCCCGATAAATTTAATAATCATGCAAGTAAACGAAAATCCTAACAAAGTTCCAGTTGAACTTAATCGTACAAGCCTTTATTTAGGCTTATTATCTGTTTTTGTATTGGGAATTTTATTTTCCAGTTACTTTTTCAATTAAATTAAAATTATGAGTAAATTAAAAGGACCTGATGGAAGAATTCCAGATAGACTTCCCGACGGTAGACCAGCAGTTGCATGGGAAAGAAGATGGACCGAAGGCACTCTTCCTCTATGGCTTGTTGCTACAGCAGGCGGAATTGCAGTTATCTTCGTTTTAGGAATATTCTTCTATGGTTCATACCAAGGCGTTGGCGGTGGAGGCTAACTAATCCTTACCTTGATCTGATAATCACTTATACCAATTAAGCCTAATAGGAATCAGTAAATATCCTTAGTTTTTCTTTTGTGGAGCTTGGGATATTTTCTTTTTGGGTTATCAATCCATCTTTTAATGAAAAATGAGACTTACTTTTTGGTCTTTCTTTTTCAATTAATTTAGCTACTTCAAATATTATTTTATTAGCCACTTCAGTATTTGATCTAAGATTATCCAAAACCATTTCTACAGAAACTTCTTGATGAGTTTGATGCCAGCAATCATAATCAGTAACCATAGATAAGGAGGAGTAAGCTATTTCGGCTTCTTTAGCTAATCTTGCTTCTGTGTGGTTCGTCATTCCAATTATTGAACATCCCCAACTCCTATATAAATTAGATTCTGCTCTAGTTGAGAAAGCGGGACCCTCCATTGCTAGATAGGTACCCCCTCTATGCAATTGTCTACCGCCAGGAATATTTTTTTCTCCAATTTCACTTAATATACGTGATAAATTTGTGCAGAAGGGATCTCCCATAGTTACGTGAGCAACAGCTCCCTCGTTAAAGAAGGTTGCAGGTCTATTCTTTGTCCTATCTATAAATTGATCTGGAACAACTATATCAAGTGGCCTTATCTGTTCTTGTAATGAACCAACTGCTGATGGAGCAATAATCCATCTTACTCCTATTGATCTTAGAGCCCAAATATTAGCTTTGTAAGGGATTTCAGAAGGATTTAAACTATGTGTCCTGCCATGTCTAGGAATGAATGCTATCTCTAGGTTTCCAAGATTATATACTTTTATTGAATCAGAAGGTTTACCATAGGGTGTATTGATTTCTAGTTCTCTTAAGTGCTCTATTTGATCCATTGAATAAAATCCACTTCCACCAATCACTCCTAATCTTGATTTCTCAATTGGAGGAGGCCACTCAAATGTTTCTTTATTAAAGAAATGGTTAATGTTTCCGAAATTAATGCCAGAAATTCCTGTTTCAATTATATCTAGAGATTCTCATTTGGTTTATTCGGCGATATTCCCATCGGTGATTTCAAAATCAATCACTTTAGAAGAGAGTTTAATTGATATAAAATCTTTAGCAAAAAATGCAAAAGTATCTTTTATAGAAGACGAAGTAAAGGATATTGATTTCAATCTAAAGAAAATTGTTTTAGGAAATAGACCTTCAGTTAATTATTCGAAGTTGGTGCTTAATTATGGAAGTCAAACAATAATACCAAAAGAATTTGAATCACTAGTTAAAAATCGAAATGCTTTTCCAATTAAACCTTTTTTAAGGGCTTATGACTCAATACTAAAAGAGGATAATTTTGATTCAGTTTATGAACTTCCATTTGTAATTGTTGGGAGTGGCCTTGCTGCAATTGAAGTGTCATATGCTTTGAGAAAAAGATGGGGAGATAGACCTTTAAAACTATTATGTGATTCAAGAAAAATAAATAATACAATTCTAAAAAGTTTACGTAATTCCAATATTGATTTAGTTGAAAAACTTAATTTTGATTATGGCAAGATTCTTTTATGTACTGGAAATACATCTCCGTTATGGGCACAAAAAAAATTATTAGATTCGGATTCTCATGGCAGAATAATCACAAATCAGAATTTGCAGGTAAAAAGTTTCTCTGGAATCTTTGCTGTCGGTGATTGCGCAGTTGTAGGTGCAGCAAAAAGACCAGCATCGGGAGTTTTTGCAGTAAAAGTTGTAAATACATTAGTCCAAAATCTAAAAAAAGATATAGAAGGGAGACCATTAAAAAAGTGGTTTCCTCAAAAGATCGGATTGCAAATAGTAAATATATTTCCAAGACATCATCCAATGGCTTTTGCTATTTATCGAAATTTTGTTTTTGGCCCTTCTTTTCTTTTTTGGATTTTAAAGTATAAGATTGATCTCAACTTTATTGAAAAGTTCAGATCAAAAAGTCTAATTATGAAAAGTAGTGAAAAAAATATTTCATTGAATGATTGCAGAGGATGCGCAGCTAAAATTCCTCAGCTTGTTTTGAATAAATCATTAATAAATTCTAATTTAAATTCTTTTGCCTCAGCACCTGAAGATTCAGTTGAGATTTATCAAAATGGTCAAGATATTATCTTGCAAAGTGTAGATGGATTTCCTGCTTTGGTAAGTGATCCTTGGCTTAATGCAAAAATCACTACTTTGCATGCTTGTTCAGATTTGTGGGCATGCGGAGCAAAACTTTCATCCGCGCAGGCTTTAATTTCATTACCAAAAGTTGAAAGGGAATTTCAGAGTTACCTCTTTTCTCAATCACTTCAAGGCATTAAATCAACAGTTGAGGATCATGGAGGTGAATTACTTGGAGGCCATACTTTCGAGGCAAGAAGTTTAGTAAATAAACCTTATTCATTAGGAATAGATATTTCTTTAACAGTTCAAGGTATTTTAAAAAATGGAGCAAAACCATGGCTTAAATCTGGAATGAATATTGGAGATATTCTCATGATGTCTAGACCTCTGGGCGTTGGGATTTACTTTGCAGGTCAAATGCAAAATATAAATATGCTAGGTAGTTCTTCTGAAATAATTAATAATTTATTAAAGAGTCAGCAATATTTGATTGATGAAATTTATCTTTTTCAAAATCAATTTAAAGAATCATTAGTCAATGCTGCGACTGACATTACTGGATATGGATTTATCGGACATCTTAAAGAAATGGTTGAATCATCTAATTTATATAGGCAAAGCAATAATCTTGAGCCACTAAAAGTTTTATTAGATTTATTTGCATTTAAAGCTTATCCTGGAGTATTTGATTTAATAAGAAAAGATGTTAAAAGTACTTTCTTTGAATCTAATAAAGAAATTTTTGACAAAATTTATAAAGTAAATAAGCAAAAAAGAATAATTAATTTTTTAAACGAAAATTCATTAGATCAAGAGACTTTCATCGATAGAATATCGTTACTATTAGATCCTCAAACATGTGGACCCTTGTTGATTAGTTGCAATCGTAAATATGAAAATGAACTAAAGGATAAATGGTACAAGGTTGGAGAAGTTGTAAAAATGTAATTAATTTCTATTTAATTTGTCAATTTCCAAATATCTTAATCTTTTGATTTCTTTTCCCATCTCCTTCCCTGGATCCCATCCTTCTTTTTTTAATGTTTCTCCATCTTTTTTTGATTTTATGAATTTGTAAATAAACAACCACTTAAATAATTTACGCCAGTATGGTCCTCCATCACAAATTAATAATTTGACTGTCTCATCATTAAGGTTCCTGTCCTCAATAAATTTTGTCCAATTTGATGGAGAAAAATGATTGAAATTTTTTTGGTTTGTATTTAATTTCTTTTTGATATTTAAATAATCTTCTAATATTTTTATCTCACTGTTATTTATCAAAAATCTTTGACATGCTTTTTCTAAATCTTCTGAATCTTTTAACAAGTAGAGCATATGATTCCCCTTTAACTTCTTAATCCAATTTAGTCCTCTTAAAAACCTTTTATCTACTTTAATATTTTCATTTAAGATTGAGATAATTTCCCATTTATGAATTATCGAAATTACATTAGTCAAATTATCGTGTTTGCATATTTCAGCTAGTTCCATCCTTATTCGTATGCCTAGTGCAGGAGGGTAAATCATTTTCTGATGTCTTTCTGAACTTTTCCATGGCCATTGTCTAACTGTTTCTTGAGATTGTTTGAGGGAATTATTTGAAATATTGAAATCTAACCTTGAAGCATATTTTGCACATCTGATTAATCTACTTGGATCATCTGAAATACTATTACTGTGAAGTAAGTTCAATCTTTTACTTTTTATATCAGAAATTCCTCCATAATGATCATAGACTTTTCTTGTGGAGACCTCGAAGGCTATTGAATTTATAGTGAAATCTCTCCTCTTAAGATCCTCTTCAATAGTACTTTTATTTACTATGGGATTTAAGCCTGGAGCAGAATAAATTTCTTTTCTTGCAGAAGCAATATCAATTTTATAGTCATTAATATTTATTTCTACAGTATTGTATAAATTAAATTCCTTGATTAAACATAAATCTACATTTACAATATTTTTTTTTATAAATTTAGCAAGAGAAATAGAGGATCCTTCAGTAACAAGATCAATATCTACAGGTTTAGAAAATGATTTTTTGTGGAATTTACTAATTAATAAATCTCTTAAATAACCGCCAACAAAAGCCACTTTAATATTGTCATTAGATTCTATATATTTAGCAATTAGATTATATAGATTAAATGGAATTTTGATTAATTCCCCTTGGATGTAATCAGAGATATCATCGTTCATGAGTTTGAACTTACATAACGAATTGGAGCTAATCTGGGATCTAGAATTTTACTTCCTTTATCACCAAATTTTACTGCTAAAGATATTTTCTCCCCACTCCCAAAAATATGTATGATTTCACCTTTCCCAAACTTTGAGTGAATTAGCTTATCTCCAACTATCCAGCTTTTCCCTTTACTGGGACCTGAATATAATTTCCTTACTGCATTTATTGGTTTGTTAACAAATTCATTTGGATTGTTTCGATCAACTCTAGTTAAACGATCAAGATGCCAATCTCTTCTAATTGAAGCACCACCAGTTTGTGGTAATTCGCCATCCATTAAATCTTCAGGTATTTCTGAAAGAAATATTGAAGGAATTGTTGCTTCACGCATTCCACCCCATAATCTTCTTTCTCTGGCATGACTTAAGAAAACTCTTTCTTTAGCTCTAGTAATACCTACGTAGCATAATCTTCTTTCCTCTTCCAGAAGTGAGGGAGTATCTATTGATCTATGGCTCGGGAAGAGACCTTGTTCTAGTCCAGTGATAAAAACATTTTGAAATTCCAAACCCTTACTATTATGAAGAGTCATGAGAGTTACAGAGTTGGGATTATTTTTTTTCGTATCATTATCAGTTGTTAAGGCTGCTGTAGAAAGAAATCCCTCTACATCTCCACTTTCTGTTTCTTCTTCATATTGAGTAGCTGCATTAATTAGTTCTTGTAAGTTATTTCTTCTATCTTCAGATTCTTCAGTCCCACTAGATAGCAAGTCACTTAAATAACCACTTTTTTCTAATATAAGTTGTAGTAGTTGAGCGGGACCTGAATTTTCTAGGTAACACAGTAGATCATTCATAACTTCAGTAAATTTATTAATTCCTTTTGATGATCGGCCTATTGTTTCTTCAAGACTTTGCTTATCATTAAGAACCTCCCATAATGGGATATTTAACCTATTAGATAGTTCATTCAGTTTTTGAATAGTAGTCTTACCAATCCCTCTTCTAGGAACATTTATGATTCGTAAAAGACTAACGTTATCTGAAGAATTAACCAGAACTTTCAAATATGCTATTGCATCTTTAATTTCTCTTCTATCATAAAAACGCAATCCTCCAAAAATTGTATAAGGAATGCGCCACCTTACAAGAGATTCTTCTAATACTCTTGACTGAGCTCTGGTTCGATATAAAATTGCAAAATTTTTCCAAATTGGGTTTTGATTATAGTTATTGAATGATTTTATTTTATTGGTAATTGCTTCTGCCTCGGAAATTTCATCATCACAGCTGAGTAACGTTAAAAGTTCCCCTTTTTCTTTAGTAGCCTTTAAAACTTTGTCAATTCTTTCAGAGTTGTTTTCAATTAGTGAGTTTGCAGCATCAAGAATATTAGAAGATGACCTATAGTTTTCTTCTAATTTAATCAAAGATGATTTTGTATTGTCGTTGATTGAAGTTTTAAAATCTTCTTGAAAACCAATTAAAATTCGGAAGTCAGCTGCTCTGAAACTATAAATACTTTGATCAGCATCCCCAACTACAAAAATTGATCGATCTTCCCAATTGAAGAATTTTTTGGGTTCAGTATTTCCAGCCGTAATTAACTTTATAAGTTCATATTGTGTTCTGTTTGTATCTTGATATTCGTCAACTAAAATATGTTTAAATCTTTTGTGCCAGTAATCTCTGACTACATCATTTTGCCTCAATAAGAAAACAGGCAAAAGTAGAAGATCATCAAAGTCTAAAGAATTATTTTTTGAGAGCGAAATTCTATATTTCTTATAGGCTTCTGCAACTGTTTTATCAAAATTGTTATCTGCTTTTTCTAAAAGATCATTAGAAGTTAAGCATTGATTTTTAGCATTACTTATTAATCTTTTAATCTTTTTGGGATCATATCTTTTTGGGTCAAGATTCATATCTTGACTGATAATTTCTTTTACTAAGGTTTGAGAATCTGTCTCATCATAAATTGAAAATTGCCTTGTCCATTTTAGGCCTTCTGGATCAGTATATTTTTCAATGTCGTATCTCAGAAGTCTTGAAAATAAAGAATGGAAAGTACCTATCCAAAGGTTCTGAAGCCTCTCTTGGTGAACGTTTGTTCTTAATTGATTTTGATCAATTTCTTTGAGAGTTGTCCAAGGCTGACCAAATTGATTAAAAGCTAATTCTTGGGCTAGAAGAACCTCTAGTCTTGCTTTCATTTCTTTAGCAGCTTTGTTAGTGAAAGTGACTGCGAGAATGTTATAGGGATCTATAGAGTTACCCTCAATAAGGTTTGCAATTCTGTGAGTAAGAGCCTTAGTTTTTCCGCTACCTGCACCTGCCACAACTAATAGTGGTCCATAAACATGTTTTACTGCTTGAAGTTGTTGATTGTTTAGGGACTTAAAAAGGAAATTGTTGGTTTGAGGCACTTTGGGAAGGGTTTTTCAAAAATCAGACTTTACTATGAGATTCAGATTCCGTTTCTAGATCTTCTAACGCTTTTTTTAAATTTATAAGTTCATTATTGTTATTAATTATTTCTTCAAATTTATTTTGAGGCATCTTTAATTTCATACTTCTGTCAAGAATCTCTTTTTCCAATCTTTTTTTATATGAGGAAATAAGTTTCTTTGATAATTTTAAATCTTGTTGATCCAAAACTTAACTAAAAATGTAATTTTATATTAGCGGAAAAAAAGTTTTTATTTGAATTATTTCAACTATCACTTTGGAATGAAGTTATTAATTAAGAAGCGTTGCGTTAAGTTTGAAATTGTATTGTTTTTACTAGCTTTGTATTATTCTAAAGATCGGTCTTCAATTTTTTACTAAAGGAATGTCAGTTTCAAAGAATAATCAACTATTGTCAGCCGATAAGAAATTAAATGATTTGAGCAATATAAAAGAATTTATTAATACTGCAAACTCAAGATTAGATGCAATAACCTCAATAACCAATAATTCACACGCAATCGCAGCAGACGCTGTAACAGCAATGATTTGCGAAAATCAAGATTCACTTATTTCAAAAATATCTTTAAATACAACTAACAAGATGTCCGTTTGTTTAAGAGATGGAGAAATAATCCTAAGGATTGTTGCTTATCTTTTAATTTCTAATGACGAATCAGTTTTAGAAAAAAGTTGTTTGAAGGATCTTAAAAATACTTATCTTGCTCTTGGGGTACCTTTAAGAAATGCAAGAAGGGTTTTTGAATTAATGCGAGATGCAACCATCTCTGATTTGAATTCAACAGTTAATAATATGCGTGGAAACAAAGGCTTTCTTCCTAAATTAATATCTGAAACAGAGTTTCAATTTGAAAGGATAATTAATCTTTTAAACTAGCCAAATTCCTTATCTCTGAAGTATGAGACGTCTGTATAACTGAGTTATTTTCAAGATTTCTAATAGTAGAAAATCTGGATCTTACATGAGTGGATAAAAAGGAAATTCTTTCTTCGGAAACTGTTGATTTATAAATAGTTTTAATGTGTAAATTATTTTGTTCATCAACAAAATAATTGGATGATGAGATAAAGGATTCTGTATAACCTTTGTTTCTTAAAACAATTCCTGAATTTTCATCTTTGGGTAAAAAAATCAGAATAGTTTCATCTCCCTCACGGATATCATTATTGTCCCAATCACTAATAGCTTGCCAGTTTATAGAAATGGCTATGCTTTCTAGGTTTAAACTAAATTTATAATTTTTAAAAATTTCAACTACTTTTTTATTTTTTTTATTGATTAATTTTATATATATTTTACTTGTTGAGTTTTCAAATTCCTGAAAAGCTAAAGTGTGAGTACTTCTAATAGATTTCCACTCTCCTATGCTTTTATCAATGAATTGATTAATTATTGTTAGATTCTTCGTCAAGTTTATCTTCAACGGAATGATTTTCTGCTTTTTGTATCATTCTTACCATTGAATCCACCATTAATCTCTTTGCAGTAGTTACTTTTAATCCAGAAGGAGTAGTTGATATTTGTTCTCCAGGGCGATCATATGAATTTGGTCTAAATGGAGTCATCTAATAACTTTAAAAATTAATCGATTTCTATTCTTGCATGAATCATTATTTATATAGTTATTGTTTGCGAAAATGTCATATCTTTCTTCTTTCATTTCAGAATTTCAACTGTTTTGTTATTTAGGCATTTTATTTTTTGCCAATCCTGAAATAGTCGCTAAAGCAAACATTCCCAATAGAGCAATCCCTAGAAATAATCCTGCTCCCTGGCTAACTCCAGCTCCTACTGCTACTAGGATAGAGTCACTGATTAGAAGACTTATTAATAATGCAGGAGTAAATATTTTCCAGCGAGTTCCTCCAATACCAATTGCGTAGCTTAGAAAATCAAAAAGGCCAGTCATTAGTAGACCTGTCATAAGAAAGAAATTTTCTTCTAGCTGGTTTTGATTGAAACTTTCAATCTTTTTCATTGCTTTCGGGCCTACTAAATTACGTACAGGAACCCGACCATAATTTCTTGCAATAAAGAAAGCAGCTTGGCAAAAAACAATATCAGAAAAGATTATTGTCATGTAACCTTTTTGAAATCCTAGTAATGAGCCAGCTAGTAGAGAATAAGCTGAACTTGGAAGGGCGGGCAAAATAATACTAACTCCTCTAAGGATGAATATTCCAAGCGGTGCCCAAATTCCCATACTTTCTATTTTGTTTCTAAGAGGTTCAATCCCATAATTTTGGATTAAATAAATCAATACAACAAATATTGCTATAAAAAAAACTACTGAGAAAAATTTCTGTATTTTATTCATTATTTTTCTAATAAATTTATTGGAAGTAAATTCTTAATTTTAATATTTAATTCTATCTATAATAAAAAGACTAATCAATAAATTTTTTTACAAATTTTTAATTTTTTTTTTCCTAGTAATAAAAATTTTTGTATTCCATAAGTAGTCATGATTAATTCTAAGAATAAAGTTAATTCAATATTTTTTAGAAATTGCATTAATTTAGTCCTTTCGATTATCGTTTTCTTTTGCATTTCAATAAAAAAATCAGAAGCTTTGCATCATGAATGGGTTGGAGTTCCTAAAAGTGAATACGGAGAGCAGTTATGGGATAGGCAAAGTATAAAAAGGAATGAGGATGGTTCTGTAAGAGTATTGAGTAAATTTATTCCCAAAACAAAAAGTGAAATTACTAAGGATATCCTCTATACAATGGATATAAATTGTTTTGAAAAATCATTTAGAGATGTTGATGTCTCAATAGATGAAGCAAATAGTAATTTCAATGATCTAGCTAATTGGCAAGATCCAAATGGAGATAAACTGATTTTGGGTATTATTAGTCAAGTCTGCAGAGTCGAAAACTAAAAAAATTTTAAGTTATAAAAAAACAAAAAAGTAACGATTTCTCAATGATTTGAAAGTATAAAACCCTGTCTAGGAAAGGGTTTTAAAGGTGCCAGGACCCAGATTTGAACTGGGGACACGGCGATTTTCAGTCGCCTGCTCTACCAACTGAGCTATCCCGGCTCTAACCTATATACTCTAAATTAAGATGTGTAGTTTGTGAAACCCTTTTAATTAAAAATTTTATATCTTCATCAAATATCTAAAAAAAACTTTTATTTTGAGTTCATCGCTAACAAGGCTGTACCAAATGAAGTAGTCTTTTTACATGAAAAGATTGGTATATTGATAATATTTTCTCTTATTTTTCTCCACTGAGGGTTTTTTGAACCTCCACCAATAGTAATAATTTTTTTTGGAAGTGAACCTGTTAGTTCGCCTAACTTTTCCCATCCTTTCAATTCGATCTTAGCCAGACCCTCGAATAATGCATGTAAATAAAGTGAGTCGCTTACTGGCCTTGGACCAAGTATCGGCTTTAAATTAGAATCATTAACAGGAAATCTTTCTCCTTTACTATTAAGAGGTAAAAGATTTAAAGAAGTGTTTTTTGATGGATTTATTTGTCGACTGAGATCTTTTATTTCTAAATCAGAGAAAAACTGAGACAATATACCACAGCCTGCGTTTGATGCTCCTCCACATATCCAATTGCCGTTTACTCTATGGTTTGTAATCCCTTGTTTTTTTATAGGATTATCAATAATTTTCTTAACTACAATAGTTGTTCCTAAAACTGTGAGACCATCTTCTTTGCCTAAACCTGCAGCTATTACACTTGCATTAGAGTCAGTAGTGCCTGAGATTAATATTAATTTCTTATTCAAGTTAAATCTCTCTGCTAAATCAAAATTCACTTGTCCAATAATTTTCCCACTTTTTATTATTTGAGGCAGGCATTTTCCCCATGAAGTATTGAGATAGCTTTTTGGCCATGATTCTTTTTTTAAATCCCAACCAAGTTTTAGATTATTACCTTCTTCTCCATAAGTCCAATCTTTTAAAAACCAACCAGTGATCCAATCAGATTGATGTCGTAAAAGTATATTTGTCCCATATTTATCTATTAGTTTTAATGCTTTAGCAAGGCTACTGTATGGAGTTCGCAGATGATCTTCTCCAGAAGTTAATGATTCAAGAAGGATTTTATGTTCATTACATGCTTGGTCATAAGATATTGCTTCTCCTATTGGCTCTCCACGTAAATTTGATGCTGTTAAAGTTCCTGATGTGCCAGATATAGCCAATTTTTGAAGGTTACTTTTTACCTCAATAGGTAAACACCCTAAGAGTTTTTCACAAGAATTGATCCAAGAATTTGGATTTTTAAAGCTAGATAAATAAGGAACTGAATCTGAATATACTAATTTCTTATGAAAATTTATTATAGATATTCTTACTCCACTAGTTCCAAAATCTAATCCCCCATAAAAATTATTAGGCATAGAATAAATATTTTTATAAAAAAACTTTGGAAGCCTCCGCTAATTGGGTTGCTTTTTCTTCTACTTTTTCCCAAGGTAGATCTAGATCTCTTCTGCCAAAATGTCCATAGGATGCAGTCTTTCTGAAAAATGTTCCACCCATTTTTTGGGGTAGATTTCTCAGATCAAATTCTTTTATAATTGCTGCTGGTCTTAAATCAAAGTACTTATTAATTAGCTCAGTCAAATTAGCTTGTGAAATAACGCCAGTATCAAAAGTTTCAACAAGAATGGATATCGGTTTTGCAACTCCAATTGCATAACTTAATTGCACTTCTGCCTTTTTTGCTAATTTTGCCTTAACTATACTTTTAGCTACATAACGTGCTGCATAAGCAGCTGATCTATCCACTTTTGTAGGATCTTTACCAGAAAATGCCCCGCCTCCGTGTCTTGCGTAACCCCCATAAGTATCCACTATAATTTTTCTTCCAGTAAGTCCGGCATCACCTTGAGGCCCACCTACGACAAATTTGCCCGTGGGATTTACAAGAAATCTTGTTGTATGAATATTTGGTTTGATTTCTAAATCTTCGGTAGCAGGAATTACAACATGCGTCCATAAATCTTCTTTTATTCTTTGACGAATTTCTTCTTCATTAGTCATACCATCTATCTCAGGATTATGTTGAGTTGAAATTAAAATGGTATTAATCGATAGTGGTGCTCCATTTTTATAATCAATACTTACTTGAGTTTTACCATCAGGGAGTAGATAATTAAGCACGTTTTCGTGCCTTACCTTAGCAAGTTGAATGGCTAATCTATGAGCCAAGCTAATTGGTAAGGGCATTAATTCAGGCGTCTCATCACATGCATAGCCGAACATTATGCCTTGGTCACCAGCACCGGTATTATCTTCCAAATCATCGTTAACATCATCTGCTTCGTTTACTCCTTGAGAAATATCTGGTGATTGCTCGTCAAGTGCCACTAAAACTGCACAACTATTTGCGTCAAAACCACCTGCTCTGTAGCCCTCATATCCAATTTCTTTAATTACATTTCTAACAAGTTTTATATAATCGACTTTTGCTTTTGAAGTTATTTCTCCAGTAAGTAGACAAAGACCAGTGTTAACGACAGTTTCGCATGCAACTCTGCTTTCTGGATCTTCTGTCAATAAAGCGTCTAAAATAGCGTCACTAATTTGATCACATATTTTGTCAGGATGACCTTCAGTGACGGATTCTGAAGTGAAAATGAAATCACTCATTTACAAATAATTTTGGAATTAGGAAATATCCTAAATTAGATTATCGTTACAAATCAATTATTGTTAATTAAAAATACTTGTATAAAAATAATGAGGCTTAAGTTCTGATATTCGTGCACAAAATAAATAAGTGAATTTATACTGTTTCAGCTGAAGCTGTGGGTGTGGGTATCTCTTCAATATCATCAGTTTGTTCAAATAACATTTGTTTGTATTTAGCAGCCATTTCTTCAGCTTTACTAAAAACTTTTTGAGGGTCAGTTAGCATATCTCCTGGTTCAGGCTCAAGTGCTTTAGTAGATAATGAAATACGTCCTCTTTCCGAATCAAGGTCAATTATCATAACCTTCATTTGGTCATTCACATTTAAAACATTATGGGGAGTCTCAATATGTTCATGACTGATCTCAGAAATGTGTAATAGACCACTAACTCCACCAATATCAATGAAGGCTCCATAAGGTTTAATACCTTTTACAGAACCAACAACAACTTCTCCTACCTCAAGTCGGTTCATCTTTTTCTCAACCAAAGCTCTTCTATGACTTAGTACTAATCTATTTCTCTCTTCATCAACTTCAAGAAATTTTAAAGGTAAATATTCACCTTCTAAGTCATCTTTGATTTTTCGAGCACTTATATGAGAGCCTGGGATAAAACCTCTCAAACCTTCTACCCTAACAAGTGCCCCGCCTCTGTTCGTTGCAAAAACTTCAGAATATATAGTGGCATCTTCTTTTTGGAGTTGTCTAACCCTTTCCCATGCTCTTTGATATTCAATTCTTCTAATGGAGAGGGCTAGTTGGCCATCCTCATTTTCTTCGCTCATGATGAAGAATTCTCTACTTTCAGAAGGCTGTAAAACATCATTAAGTCCTTCAACTCTATTTATTGAAACCTCCTGAACAGGCATGAAAGCAGCTGTTTTTGCCCCTATATCTATCATGGCCCCTTTGGGCTCTAGAGCAAAAACTGTACCTTTAACTAAATCGCCTGGCTTAAAGTTATAGTCATACTTACCTAAAAGTGATGCAAATTCCTCTTGTGTGAATCCTGCGTTGTCAAAATCAGTATTTGTTCTGCTAGAGGAAGAATCTGCTGAAGGTATCTCGCTCTTCTCGAATGATAAATCTTCCTCATTTTGGGATGCTGAATCGTTATCTATATCAGACGGATTTTTGATTTCTTGTTCCTCAGAAATTTCTTTAATAGTTTGGGAAGAATTTTCGTTCATTTGTTGTATCGCAGACTACCTAAGGTAGTTAGAAAGGAATGCTATTGGCCTGCAAACCTATAGCAAAAGTATTTGTGATAAGTATTCTACACTTTAAGATGCTGAATTTTATGAAATTGATGCTAATTGGTTTTTTGAACCACCTTTTAGAGACTCAAGAGTTGAAATAAAATCTTTTACCCCATTAAATTTTCTGTAAACTGAGGCGTATCTTATATAGGCGACCTCGTTTTCTTTCCTAAGATTTTTTAGTATTAATTCTCCTATTTGTGAAGATTTAATATCTTTATTAGAGTCTTGAACGATTTGTGATTCAATTCCATCTACGAAATTAACAATTGCTTCACTACTGAAGTTAGTCTTTTCGCAAGCTCTCGATATACCAGTTAATAATTTTTGTTTATCAAATAATTCTCTGCTGCCATCTTTTTTTATAACTGAAACTGGCATTGATTCCACTCTTTCATAAGTTGTAAATCTAAAGTTGCAATTTAAGCACTCTCTTCTTCTACGAACACTTTTACCACTATCAGCAGATCTTGATTCCAAAACTCTGCTATCTGTGTTTTGACAGGTTGGACACTGCATGTGGTGAAATAATGCACTTCAACCCTAATAGTAGAGTAATATCCTAATTATGAAAAGTAAAAAAAAAACCTCTTGTTAAAGAGGTCTTTTCATGGTTCACTTTCTATCGAATTTAGGTGGGTCTCTAAAGGCGACAGCAAAGAATAAGGTAACAACTGCGAGAGTTAGAATAAGAACGTAAGCGAAAGCTTCCATAAGATTAAGTAATAAAGTTTAGTTTAAACCCTTCCAGGGATTCTTCTTGTGGTTTCGTCTCCAAGCTTCTTGAATAAACCAAATTCAACTTGGTCTCCAATCTCAGCATCAATACCAGCAAAGGAATTTCTGTAAAGAGTTCTTGAAGCGTGCCACCAGTGCCCGAATAAGAATAGTAATCCGAAACATAAATGTGCATATGTAAACCATGCTCTAGGAGAGCTTCGGAATACACCGTCGGATTTATATGTCTCTCTGTCAAACTTGAAGGCTTCTCCAAGTTGAGCCTTTCTTGCTAATCTTTTCACTACTGCAGGATCTGTAAATGTTTGTCCATCTAGGTCTCCACCATAGATGGTTGCAGTAATGCCAGTTTGCTCAAATGAGTACTTTGCTTCAGCTCTTCTAAATGGGATATCTGCCCTTACATTGCCCTCTTTGTCTTCAAGAATGACAGGGAAGTTTTCAAAGAAATTAGGAATTCTTCTGACTTCTAATTCGTTGCCTTCCTTGTCTTGGAAAGCAATGTGACCTTGCCAACCAGTTGGTAAACCATCACCATTAACAAGAGCTCCAACTCTGAATAGTCCCCCTTTAGCTGGACTATTACCTACATAATCATAGAAGGCTAATTTTTCTGGAATCGATGCATATGCCTCTGATTTAGTTGCACCATCATCAACAGCCGCTTGTACTCTTCTGTTAATTTCAGTTTTGAAATAACCTGAATCCCATTGATATCTAGTAGGACCAAAAAGTTCTATTGGGGTGGTTGCTGAACCGTACCACATTGTTCCAGAAACAACGAAAGAAACAAATAGTACAGCAGCTAAAGCACTAGCAAGAACCCCTTCGAGACTTCCAAGTTTTAATGCTCTGTAAAGTCTTTCTCCAGGCCTGTTGGTAATATGAAAAATACCTCCAATGATACCCATAAGTCCTGCTGCAATATGATTAGCTACAATACCTCCTGGATTAAAAGGATTAAATCCTTCAACTCCCCAGGAAGGTGCTACAGGTTCTACATGACCACTTAAACCATAGGGATCAGAAACCCAAATCCCCACGTTTGCGCAATGAAAAGCTCCAAAACCAAAACATGTAAGTCCTGCTAAAAGAAGGTGGATTCCAAAAATTCTTGGTAAATCAAGAGCAGGCTCACCAGTTCTTGAATCTTCCCATAAATCTAGATCCCAATATGTCCAGTGCCAAATAGATGCCAACATCAATAGGCCACTAAATACTATGTGTGCTGCCGCAACCCCTTCGAAACTCCAGAATCCGGGATCAACTCCAGTAGCACCAGTAATATCCCATCCGTTCCAACTACTTGTGATACCTAGTCTTGCCATGAAAGGCATAACGTACATCCCCTGTCTCCACATTGGATTGAGAACAGCATCAGAAGGATCAAAAATGGCTAATTCATAAAGAGCCATTGAACCGGCCCAGCCGGCTAATAATGCAGTATGCATAAGATGCACAGCGAGTAGTCGACCTGGGTCATTAATAACTACTGTGTGAACTCGATACCAAGGCAATCCCATCGGTTAATTTCTAGTAACTATGCTGAATAAACAGCTAAACATCACGATAGTAAGGGTTTTTTAGTCTTTCAGGGATTTTTGTAAATAAATTTATTTTCTTGCAAAAATTGGGCAAATCAATTATCAGAACATAGTTTACAAGAAATTTTGAGCAAAAAAATGTTAATATTTTGGTCACAATTCTCAAAGTAAAACGCCAAAATAAGAAAAATAACTAAAAAAATGGCAACTATCAGATTTATCCGTGAGGACTTAGAGGTTCAATGTAATCCTGGTGAAAATTTAAGAGAACTTGTAATGAAAGAGAATTTACAGCTTTATGGACTAAAAGGTATTTTGGGAAATTGTGGAGGTGCTGGACAATGCAGTACTTGCTTTATTTCAGTTGAAGGTGGAAGCAAAAATTCTTTAAGCCCTCTTACATCCGTTGAAGAAGAAAAACTTAAAAATAGACCAGAAAATTGGCGACTAGCATGCCAAACATTGATAAAATCATCTGCAGTAATTTTAACAAAACCACAATCCCCTCCCTCAAATTTGGAAGAACTAAAAAAAATTAGTGAAAATAAAAAATTACCACGCTAAATTGTTTAAGACTGTTAATCAGTTTATAAAATTTGTTTATTTTTCCACTTTATTTCTTGTTATATGTCTATAGTCTTAATACCTAATTATAGAACTACCAACTAAATGGAAACAACTAACTTTGGATTCGTAGCTAGTCTTTTATTTGTAGGGGTGCCAACAATATTCCTCATTGGCCTATTTATTTCTACTCAAGATGGAGAAAAATCAAGCTTTTACTCTGACTCTAGTAAAGGAAGGCTTGGGCCAAAACGCTAATTTTTTAATTAATGCTTTGCATTTCTGCAGAAGAATTTTTATTTTGGAAAAAAAAACAACTCTCTAAAGGAGGCGATCAACAATCTTTTGCTGTTTTACTTGACTGTATAGGCGGTATATCGACTAGTGATCAAAGCTTGATGAGTATAAATCCTAAGCGAGACGTACACTTAAAAAAAAATTTAGAATTTTTAGAATCTATTTGGGAGGATCATTTACAAAAATCTTGCCCAATTCAATACCTTTGTGGAATAACTTTTTGGAGAGATTTAAAATTAAAAGTTACGAACAAAGTACTCATTCCCAGGCCAGAAACAGAGCTTATTGTTGATATTGTCTTCAATATATTTCCAAAGAAGTCAGAAAAATTATTTTTTGCCGAATTGGGAACTGGATCAGGCGCTATTAGTATTGCTTTGGCGTTGGCTTATCCATTAAGCGAAGGAGTTGCCACTGATATAGATCAAAATGCATTAGAAATAGCCAATAAAAATTTTAAAAATTTTTCTAAGCAATCAAATTTGAAATTTTATTGTGGAAATTGGTGGTCACCTCTTGAAAGTTTTAGAGGAAAATATGATATTGCTATTTCAAACCCGCCATATATTCCTAGAGATACTTATGAAAAATTACCCAAAGAAGTTAAAAATTTCGAACCTAAAGTTGCTCTATTAGGGGGCGAAGATGGTTTAGAACATTTGAGGGAAATAATACAAAAGGCACCCTTATTCTTAAAAAAAAATGGTTGGCTAATTCTAGAGAATCATTTTGATCAAGGTGAAAAAGTAAAACAGCTACTTATTAACAATAAATTCACATCAATAGAAATTGTGAAAGATCTATCAGGTATTGGTAGGTTTACTATTGGAAGATATAAATAAATTAATATGGGTTCATAATCTAAATGAATTTAGTAGACTGCAAAACTGCCTTAAAAACGCTTAAAAGTGGGTTGCCTATAATTTTTCCAACAGACACTTTACCTGCAATTGGTTGTTTACCAAAATTTTCAAATATTATTTATGAGTTTAAAAAAAGAGATAGAAACAAACCCTTAATTCTTATGGGATCAGATCATAAACATTTAATTGATTATGTTCACGAATCAGCTAAAAAAGATTACGAAAATATAGCTTCAAAATATTGGCCTGGAGCTCTTACAATCGTGATTCCTTCCTCAGAAAAGCAGACTGTAAACCTCACCAGCAATGATCTTACTATTGGGTTGAGAATCCCAAATTCATACATAGCACAATCTCTTTTGAGAGAGACAGGCCCATTGTTAACTTCAAGTGCAAATATTTCAGGTTTTAAAGGATCAACTACAGCTGAAGGTATTGCTCTTGACTTCCCTTCTGTAAAAATTTTGGGTCCTATCCCCTGGGTAAAAAGTAGTGGAAAAGCTAGTACTATTATATTTTGGAAGAAAAGTGAAAATTGGAAACTAATCAGAAAAGGAGAAGTATTAGTTAGGGAATTATATTAATGTTTTTATTATTATTTTTTGTTTTAGTAATTCAATTTTTAACTTATTGGATATTTGAACCCCTTGCATCTTTTTTAGAGTATTTTTTCGAAATAAGATTGTTTCCTATCATTGCTTTGATAGGTTTGATTTTTTTATTTTCAGCAAAGAATATTGAAGAGAATTAAATGAATAAAATGCCGGCTAACAGATTTGAACTGATGACCTTCGCTTTACAAAAGCGCTGCTCTACCGCTGAGCTAAGCCGGCAATTTCTTTATCTTACAATTAGGTAGGGTCAAATATAAGTATTTTCTTAGCTTTTTTTAAATTTATTACTTTTTGATATCTTTATTAGCTTTATCAACTTTATCAGTTTTTTTAAACTTTATTTCTCCGTCGATAGTTCTTTTGATTGGTAAATTTGCTACTAATGCAGTCATTCTGTCTTCCGTTTCTAAACTGACTGCCACCTCTTCAAAATCAATCTCAACATATTTAGCAACAACATCAAGAATTTCTTTCCTCATTTTATCCAAAAGATCAGTTGTTAAAGAACTCATATCAACTCTGTCGTGAGCAAGTACAAGTTGTAATCGTTCTCTTGCTGTGTTGGCGCTAGCCGTTTCTCTGCCTAATAACTTGTTTATAAGATCTCTGAGTGTCATCATTTTAAAAAACCTTTGTTTGCATTAATCTCATGAATTTATCTTTTAGACTTTTACCTTCATTTTTTGGGTCAATAATTGGTACATCCTTTCCTGTCAGTCTTTGAGATACATTCAAATAACATTTTTTTGCAGGAGATCTACCATCTGTAAGTGTCAGTGGCTCTCCTCTATTTGTACTTATAATTACTTGCTCATCTTCTAAAACAATACCTAACAAAGGCAAAGAAAGTATTCCTTGGACATCATCGATAGAGAGCATCTCTTGACTTGCCATCATGTTGGGGCGAACTCTGTTTATTACAAGCTGAATAGGCTTAATATCAGAAGTATTGAGAATTCCTATTACTCTATCGGCGTCGCGTACTGCAGATAATTCTGGGTTAGTAACGACAATAGCTTCTTTGCAAGCTGCAAGAGCATTTTTAAAGCCATCTTCTACGCCAGCAGGACAGTCTACTAAGACAAAATCAAATTTCTCACTAAGAAGTTCACTAATTTTTTTCATATCTTCGGGCTTCATCCAATCCAACATTCTTGGATCTCCAGCGGGTAGAAGAGCAAGATTAGGTTCCTTCTTATGCCTAACCAACGCTTGGTCAAGACGACAATTCTTATCAAGAACATCTTGAGCCGTATAAATAATGCGATTTTCTAAACCAAGGAGAAGATCTAAATTTCTTAAGCCAAAATCAGCATCCAATACAGCAGTTGTAGATCCGCTATTAGCAAGAGCTATGCCTAGATTTGCAGTTAAAGTGGTCTTTCCAACCCCTCCTTTACCTGAACAAATTAATATTGTGCGAGTATTTTTCCCCACGGTTTTTAGGATTTTCCAAATAATAAAGCCACTTTCAGAAAGTTAAATATTTTAAAGATTAAGTAATTCTTAAATTTATAAATTTTAATTTAATTTATTGCAAATCATTGATTAATTTTTAGTTTCGATTAAGTGAGGTTTGATAATTATGGTTTGTTTATCTATAACTGCAATTTCTGGGTAAAAATTTTTGGGCTTATCCTTTGGTCCAATAGCTATTACATCTGCAATTCTTAATTGTAAAGGATTTAAATAAAGAGATGAAATAGAGGCATTTTTATTTCCACTTTTCCCGGCGAATGCGACCCCTAGCAATTTACCCCAAACGTAAATGTTTTTTTTGGCTGAAACTATAGCTCCTGGATTAACGTCTCCAATAATGCAAAGGTTTCCATTTGAAGATATTCTTTCACCCGATCGAACTGTCCCTTCGTGAAGAATATCGCCTTTGTTTTTTGACTTAAATAAAAGTAACTTGTTTTGAATCTCTTGCTCTTTATAAAAAGTTGAATCTATTTTTAAAGACTTTCCACTTAATATTGTATCTCTATTATTTGAAAAAATATTTAAGGAACTAATATTAATTTTGTCAAAATGATTTTTTAATTTAGATAATTCTTGAGAACTTATTGATTCATTAACTGCGAAAATTTTTGCTTCTAAAGGTTCTTTGATGGAAGAAAATCTTTTGAAAGTTTCATGGATATTATCTAGATCTGATAAAGAAAAAATTTCTAAATATTTACTGCTAGTATTTTTTAAAACAATTTCCATGGAATTAAATCTTGGAATTGTTTCTCATTAATGAAATTTCATTTTCAATTTCATTTTTGATAATACCTGGATAAATAATAAAAGAGTTTTCCTCAGATCTCATTAAAGTTTTTATTAATGCAGAACTATTTTCTAATGCACTTTGATAAGTGCCGTCCCATATTTTTAATGCATTATTAGATTCAAAGCCTTTAAAAGACCTTTCCTTAATCCCGCAAAATATTTCTGAATCAAAACCATTCTTTTCACATAATTTTGTAGCAAATGCAAGGATTTTTAATCTATTTATCTTACCTAAAAAACTTATGTCTGATGCCTTTAATAAATCTCTGTCAATAAACATTTTGCATAGTGTAGAAAGCGGCTCAAAAGATTCATCTTTCCATCTAATCAAGTGATAATAAAAGGTTACGTCATCATTTCTTATGAAATCATCAAAATCAACCTTTGAGGGTGAAAAAATCCATTTATGTAATGACTCATCAAACCAAATTTTCTTTTCATAATTATGTTTTATTGTGTTTAATATTTTTTCCAGAATCCATGTTGATATTTCGTTTATCTTGTGATTGTAGATTGTTCTATACATCAAGTTTCTTAGTACAAGAAAATGCTCAATAGCGATCACTCCTTTTGGTTTGATTCCGATATTTCCATCAGGTAAAAAGGTAAGAGCTGAAATAATTCTTTCTAAATCTACTAACCCATAATTAGTACCTGTGTTGTAACTATCACGTAAAAGATAATCGAGACGATCGCAATCTATTTCACTACTTATCAATGTTTTTAAAGGTTTTGAGAATAGCTGTTTTGATTGAAATAATTCACCAATTTTTCTAGGTAATTCGTTGTCATACTTTTTGAGGATTGAATTTATTGGAGAGTATTTTGTAACTAAGTTTTCAGACCATTGTTCGTGATTATGCTTGAATATTGTTTCACTGGTATGGCTTAAAGGTCCATGCCCTAAATCATGTAGTAGAGCTGCTCCATAAAGCACAAATTTATTTTCACAAAATGAAGATTTACTTTCAATTAATTTCTTATAAATTTTTCTAGCTATACAAAAAACACCAATTGAGTGCGTAAATCTACTCGATTCTGCACCATGAAAAAGTAATGATGCAGCTCCTAGTTGTTTTATTCTTCTTAGTCTTTGAAAAGCAACTGTATCAATTAATTCCATAATCATTAATTCTTCTGGCTTTCCTGCATCAAATACTATTTCTTTATGAATTGGGTCATGAAAAATTCTTTTAATACTCATATTTTTAAGATTTTTTATTTTCAATCTTTATCCATTTCAAGATTTAATTTCTTCATTGTTTATTTGAACTGAAACTTCTTCTTTTTCTAGAAGCGATCCCAAAAATAATTCTGCATTTCTCACCCATTTATCATCAGTACTTCCATAATCACTTGTATCAGGGAGATCAAGATATTTGTCAGGAGTCATACCTTGGCCTTGAATATTATTACCTTTGGGGGTTAAGTAACTAGCTACTGTTATTGCAATACCACTATCTTCTCCCAAGCTTTTTAGGGATTGAATTAAACCTTTTCCATAAGTTTGTTCTCCCATAAGAATTGATCTCTCATTATCTTGTAAAGAACCAGCAAGTATTTCACTGGCACTTGCAGTACCTTTATTTACTAAAGTCACCATTGGTCCATCAAAATATGTCTCTTTTTGAGAAATAATTGCATCTTTGATTCCATTCCTATCTTTTGTCTCGACTATAGGTTTCTCACTCAATAATGAGTCTGCAACTGCTATTCCTGAGCTTACTAGTCCCCCTGAATTATTTCTAAGATCCAAGATCAAGCCCTCAACCTCTTTTTCTTTCAATTCTTGAAGTGCCTCTTCAACTTTTTTGGGTACGCTTTCGCTGAATTGAGTAATCCTTAAATATCCTATTGTGTGAGAATCGTCTCTTAATCTTTTTGTTCTAACTGGTCTAAGATCTACTGACCTCCTCTCTAGATCAACTTCCCTAATTTCTTCTGATTCCGAAGATAATTCAACTAAAACTTTTGTCCCCGATTCACCTCTTAACCTAGAGGCAGTGCCCGCAAGCCCTAATTTTTCTGATGAGATTCCGTCAACTGTCTTTATAAAGTCCCCGCTTACTATCCCAGCTTCTTCAGCTGGGGAACCCCCAAGAGTAGAGATTACTTTAACTTTATTGTCATCATCTTCACCTAATTGAAGCCCAACACCATTAATTTCACTTCCAAAATTACTTGATTTCAGTAGCTCATAATCTTTTGGGCGTAAAACTCTCGTGTAGGGATCTTCTAGAGGTCTTAACATGTCTTCAATTGCGGAATAAGCCTCTTCACTTGTTTCAATTTGTTTCTGTAATGTTTTTTGTCTAATTCTTTTCCATTGGATTTCATCAAACTTTTCTGGATCATAAAAACCTTCGTTTACTAAGGTCCAAGCGTCAAGTACTAATTGCCTGCTATCACTGAGAGCATAAACTCTTTCAACCAATAAAAGATTGATAGAAAAAACGATGATCATTAATGCAGTAATGAAAGTTTTGAATGTTAAAAGTTTGTTAAAAGATGAATCCATTGGGTTAAGTGTTAACACCAAGTATAAGAATTTTAAGTAAGCTCTTTATATCAAAGCTAATTTTTTTTTGGATGGCGAATTCTTCATCTGTTTATGATTGGTTTCAAGAAAGGCTTGAAATCCAGGACATAACTGACGACGTAACTTCCAAGTACGTACCCCCTCACGTAAATATTTTTTATTGTTTAGGAGGCATAACTTTAGTATGCTTCTTAATTCAATTTGCAACAGGTTTTGCAATGACTTTTTACTATAAGCCAACAGTTACACAAGCTTATAGTTCAGTTAGTTATCTAATGACCGATGTAAGTTTTGGTTGGTTAATAAGATCAGTACATAGATGGAGTGCATCAATGATGGTTTTGATGTTAATCCTTCATGTCTTTAGGGTTTATCTTACCGGGGGTTTTAAAAGGCCAAGAGAATTAACTTGGGTTACAGGTGTTGTAATGGCAGTCATAACTGTTGCTTTTGGAGTGACGGGTTACTCATTACCTTGGGATCAGGTAGGTTATTGGGCAGTTAAGATTGTTTCAGGTGTCCCAGCAGCAATACCAGTTATTGGTGACTTTATGGTTGAACTTCTAAGGGGAGGAGAAAGTGTTGGACAATCTACTTTAACCAGATTTTACAGCCTTCATACTTTTGTATTGCCTTGGTCATTAGCTGTTTTTATGTTGATGCACTTTTTAATGATTCGTAAACAGGGTATTTCAGGTCCCTTATAAACTTTTATACTTTAAACATTACAGATCTTCCTTATGTCTACGTTAAAAAAACCAGATTTATCTGATCCGAAATTAAGAGCAAAATTAGCTAAGGGTATGGGTCATAATTATTATGGTGAGCCAGCTTGGCCAAATGATTTACTATATATTTTCCCAGTAGTCATTCTAGGTACCATTGCATGCGTGGTGGGACTAGCAGTTCTTGACCCTGCAATGCTAGGAGATAAGGCAAACCCATTTGCTACCCCTCTAGAAATACTCCCCGAATGGTATCTTTACCCAGTTTTCCAAATACTCAGGGTAGTCCCTAATAAACTTTTGGGTATCGCACTTCAAACATTAATTCCACTTGGATTGATGATTTTACCCTTTATCGAAAACGTTAATAAATTTTCTAATCCATTCAGAAGACCAATCGCAATGACTGTTTTCTTGTTCGGAACTTTTTTAACAATATACCTAGGTATAGGAGCATGTTTGCCTATTGATAAATCACTGACACTAGGATTATTTTAGGCTTAAATTTTAAACATATCTAGATCGTTATAATCATTCCTTAAAAAATGATTCATTAATAAAAATCCAACTATTGTCCAGGTTTGATATGTTCTTGATTGTTGTCCAACCCAAGTTCCTGTAGGCCCATCAAAATACTCTGGCCATTCTTGCTTAGGCAATTGGTTTAGTTGACACCAGTATGATTCTTCTATTAAAGATTTCATCTCTTCCATGAGAATCACATCATCAGAACCGAAATTTTTCTGATGCAGTAGAACGGCTGCTCCAAAAAACCAAAGTAAACTTGGCCAATGACCACCATTATGGTAACTCCAAGGCCAATTCTTTGGATCCGATCCAGTTTTATTTTGCCATTCATCGACATCCATATGAGGATGACAAATTCTCATGGGCATTTGAGCCATCAAATGCTGTCTGTTATGCAAAACTAATCTAAACAAAGCTCTTTGTTCTTCGGGAGGCAGTACTCCGAACATACACGCTAAAGAATTACCTAAACTGTAAAATCGAAAGTCAGGTCTTCCTGTCCTAATATTTCCTATTAAGTAGCCACCTCTATTCTCTAACCAATCTTGTAGCCATGAGGGAACTACTTGAGGTTGAACGTTAAATTCATTGAAGTGTTGATCATCTCCGTACTGCTCAGTTGGCCTTCTTCTTAAAATTTGCATTGTTTGGCTGGTAACCCAATAATGCTTTAAAAGAAAACCTCCTAAATCTTTAACCCATTGATTTGTGAGAATAAGTCTTTGGTCTAAAAGTCTACTGACATGATCTGCTCTACTTAATTCCATAAGGTTTATACAACTTTT
The DNA here is from genome assembly GCA_902572825.1 of uncultured Prochlorococcus sp. Lineage (GTDB taxonomy): Bacteria > Cyanobacteriota > Cyanobacteriia > PCC-6307 > Cyanobiaceae > Prochlorococcus_A. The sequence goes on from CACGHD010000001.1 coordinate 52,072, forward strand.
TAAACATCCATGAAGTAAAACTTCAACTTCTAATGGTGCCCCCCATACATCCATAGGTCTATCAATCATAAATGCGCAATCTGGAACAAAAAGTACTGGAGTGCCCTCAAATGTTGGATGTAGAACTAGATCTAGTAGGAGTTGAATACCTCTTTGAACACTTTGACTTTTTCCGAAGGCATAATCGCCGCTTTTATTGACATAATACCAACATAAAATGGGCCACCATAAACTTGCATCTGCTGAAGTAATCCTCCCGATTGACCTCTGACCATAGTCTCCAATGAGCTTTCCCTTTTCTTCAACGAAACTAGTAGGAAATACACCACGTGTTTGATAATTAGTGCTTTGTAACTCAAGGCATACACTGAGGAACTTTTTGACAATTTCATAACGCTTTTGTGTAATGAGATAAATCATTACAGGAACGTTATCTCTTAAAAATATTTCTCCATAATTTAACTTTTTATTTTTTGTTGGGTGTTCTAATGCAGCAACACTTCCCACTAACTCGCCTGATATTTCAACTAAAGTCTTTTCGAAGTGTTTTTTAGCATTTGTTACAATTTTCTCTTCATCGGAACTTGGTCTTACTCTTAAATTTTTTTGACTAAATCTTTCTGCCATTTCATTTATATCCCTTTATTTAAGCCTAGTTGTTTAAAGAGACTTTGAACAAATAAAAAATTAATAAAAAATTTTTGTATAAAAGGTTGCACAATTACAGTGGGATGGTTTAGTATTTTCTTCTGGGCAGAAATATTCTTTTTGCATCATTCAAGCAGTTACTTTAAATTTGATTTTTGGTAAATGAGTGAATTTTTTGAAGTTTTGATTTCGATCATTATTTTCAGCCAGAAGAAGGGTTTACCCTTCTAATTGAGTTATACACTTGTTGTTTAACTCTGCACCTAGAAAATTTAAAAACTTAGGAACTGATGCTTTTATTGCGTCAAGAAAAACAAAATTTTTTTTAGTTCTTTCAAGATGTACATGCAATAAAGGTGTGAGGTCCCGTCAAGAATATATAAAAATGTTATCAATTGCTAACTTTTGGCTTTGATGCAAACGGATCTGAGATCTTGGAAAGTCACTTTAGAAATATTTTTAATGTGCACTCAATGTAATCCTTAACATTTTAAGGAGGCTGAATCTAAATACAAAAACTGAAGTTTTTATTTGGATAAAGCAATTCAATTTGAGTAGATTTATCTACAAAAGGATTTGAACACAACGGAGAGTTTGATCCTGGCTCAGGATGAACGCTGGCGGCGTGCTTAACACATGCAAGTCGAACGAACCTTCGGGTTAGTGGCGGACGGGTGAGTAACGCGTGAGAATCTGCCCTCAGGAGGGGGATAACGGTTGGAAACGACCGCTAATACCCCATATGCCTATTGGTGAAATGAATTTCGCCTGAGGATGAGCTCGCGTCTGATTAGCTAGTTGGTGAGGTAATGGCTCACCAAGGCTTCGATCAGTAGCTGGTCTGAGAGGATGATCAGCCACACTGGGACTGAGACACGGCCCAGACTCCTACGGGAGGCAGCAGTGGGGAATTTTCCGCAATGGGCGAAAGCCTGACGGAGCAACGCCGCGTGAGGGACGAAGGCCTCTGGGCTGTAAACCTCTTTTCTCAAGGAAGAAGATATGACGGTACTTGAGGAATAAGCCACGGCTAATTCCGTGCCAGCAGCCGCGGTAATACGGGAGTGGCAAGCGTTATCCGGAATTATTGGGCGTAAAGCGTCCGCAGGCGGCTTTTCAAGTCTGCTGTTAAAGCGTGGAGCTTAACTCCATCATGGCAGTGGAAACTGAAAGGCTTGAGTATGGTAGGGGCAGAGGGAATTCCCGGTGTAGCGGTGAAATGCGTAGATATCGGGAAGAACACCAGTGGCGAAGGCGCTCTGCTGGGCCATTACTGACGCTCATGGACGAAAGCCAGGGGAGCGAAAGGGATTAGATACCCCTGTAGTCCTGGCCGTAAACGATGAACACTAGGTGTCGGGGGAATCGACCCCTTCGGTGTCGTAGCTAACGCGTTAAGTGTTCCGCCTGGGGAGTACGCACGCAAGTGTGAAACTCAAAGGAATTGACGGGGGCCCGCACAAGCGGTGGAGTATGTGGTTTAATTCGATGCAACGCGAAGAACCTTACCAGGGTTTGACATCCTGCGAACCTCTTAGAAATTTGAGGGTGCCTTCGGGAATGCAGTGACAGGTGGTGCATGGCTGTCGTCAGCTCGTGTCGTGAGATGTTGGGTTAAGTCCCGCAACGAGCGCAACCCACGTTTTTAGTTGCCAGCATTTAGTTGGGCACTCTAGAAAGACCGCCGGTGATAAACCGGAGGAAGGTGTGGATGACGTCAAGTCATCATGCCCCTTACACCCTGGGCTACACACGTACTACAATGCTACGGACAAAGGGCAGCAAACTCGCGAGAGCTAGCAAATCCCATAAACCGTGGCTCAGTTCAGATCGTAGGCTGCAACTCGCCTACGTGAAGTAGGAATCGCTAGTAATCGCAGGTCAGCATACTGCGGTGAATACGTTCCCGGGCCTTGTACACACCGCCCGTCACACCATGGAAGTTGGCCATGCCCGAAGTCGTTACTCCAACCCTTGTGGAGGAGGACGCCGAAGGTGGGGCTAATGACTGGGGTGAAGTCGTAACAAGGTAGCCGTACCGGAAGGTGCGGCTGGATCACCTCCTAACAGGGAGACAACAAAATGTTTAATATTATTATTTTGTCACCTTAGGTCGATCGGTATCTCACATTTTTAATTTATTAAGAATTTCATTTCCTAAGTTTTTCTAGGTCACACCCATTATTTTTCCTGGGCCATTAGCTCAGGTGGTTAGAGCGCACCCCTGATAAGGGTGAGGTCCCTGGTTCAAGTCCAGGATGGCCCATATCTCTATGTTGGGGGTATAGCTCAGTTGGTAGAGCGCCTGCTTTGCAAGCAGGATGTCAGCGGTTCGAGTCCGCTTACCTCCACTGATTACCACCTCTTTCATAACCGGAATAAAGGAAATGTTTTGAGTTGTGATCAAATTCTGGAAGAATCTAGCTTCCTAATGAAATCATTAAGATGCTGGACTCATTGAATTAATTTCATTGTTTTCAGAGAACCTTGACAACTGCATAGATTATTTTTAAAGACAATAAGCATCTTTAATGATGCAGATTTATTATTTGTGCGAATGCATTAATAACAATTCTATTAAGCTGATGCTTCAATTTTTGAAGTTATTGGTCAAGCTACAAAGGGCTCACGGAGGATACCTAGGCACACAGAGGCGATGAAGGACGTGGTTACCTGCGATAAGTCTCGGGGAGTTGGAAGCACACTTTGATCCGGGAATTTCCGAATGGGGCAACCCCATGTACGGCCAACTGAATATATAGGTTGGTGCGAGCTAACCCAGCGAACTGAAACATCTTAGTAGCTGGAGGAAGAGAAAGTAAATAACGACTCCCTCAGTAGCGGCGAGCGAACGGGGAACAGCCCAAACCGATAGTCTTGACTATCGGGGTTGTGGGACAGCAATATGGATCAACAAGTCTAGAAGAAACGTTTGAATGGCGTGCCACAGAGGGTGAAAGCCCCGTAATCGAAAGATAAGTTGACCTAGCTGTATCCCGAGTAGCACGGAGCACGTGGAATTCCGTGTGAATCTGCGAGGACCACCTCGTAAGGCTAAGTACTACTGTGTGACCGATAGTGAAACAGTACCGCGAGGGAAAGGTGAAAAGAACCCCGGGAGGGGAGTGAAATAGAACATGAAACCGTGAGCTTACAAGCAATGGGAGCCCGACTAATCGGGTGACCGTGTGCCTGTTGAAGAATGAGCCGGCGACTTATAGGCACTGGCGGGTTAAACCGGAAATGGTGGAGCCACAGCGAAAGCGAGTCTTAATAGGGCGTTTGTCAGTGTTTATAGACCCGAACCCTGGTGATCTAACCATGGCCAGGATGAAGCTTGGGTGATACCAAGTGGAGGTCCGAACCGACTGAAGTTGAAAATTCAGCGGATGAGCTGTGGTTAGGGGTGAAATGCCAATCGAACCAGGAGCTAGCTGGTTCTCCCCGAAATACGTTTGGGCGTAGCGTCTAGTGCTCCAGCAGGGGGGTAAAGCAACCATTTCGGTGCGGGCTGCGAAAGCGGTACCAAATCGATATGAACTCTGAATACCCTGTGTGTAACTAGGCAGTCAGACTGTGGGGGATAAGCTCCATAGTCAAGAGGGAAACAGCCCAGACCGCCAGCTAAGGTCCCAAAATTAACGCTAAGTGATAAAGGAGGTGGGATTGCCCAGACAACCAGGAGGTTTGCCTAGAAGCAGCCATCCTCAAAGGAGTGCGTAATAGCTCACTGGTCGAGCGATCCTGCGCCGAAAATGAACGGGGCTAAGCGTTATACCGAAGCTGCGGATAAATTTATTTATGGTAGGGGAGCGTTCTATGTAGGGTGAAGCGTTAGCGTAAGCGGACGTGGACAGCATAGAAGTGAGAATGTCGGCTTGAGTAGCGAAAACATGGGTGAGAATCCCATGCCCCGAAACCCTAAGGGTTCCTCCGGCAGGCTCGTCCGCGGAGGGTTAGTCTGGACCTAAGGCGAGGCCGAAAGGCGTAGTCGATGGATAACAGGTCAATATTCCTGTACCAGATGTGTTTTGAGAAGGGGGACGGAGAAGGCTAGCCAGGCCAGATGTTGGTTACTGGTTCAAGCGTTCGAGGCTTTGAGAGATGGAGAAAACATCTTGAGCTAAGACGTGAGTACGAGCTGCTACGGCAGCGAAGTTGGTGATGTCATGCTTCCAAGAAAAGCCCTATACTCGTTAAAACACAAATGCCAGTACCCGAAACCGACACAGGTGGGGTGGTAGAGAATACCGAGGGGCGCGAGATAACTCTCTCTAAGGAACTCGGCAAAATGGCCCCGTAACTTCGGGAGAAGGGGTGCCAGCGAGAGCTGGTCGCAGTGAAGAGGCGCAAGCGACTGTTTACCAAAAACACAGGTCTCCGCTAAGTCGCAAGACGATGTATGGGGGCTGACACCTGCCCAGTGCCGGAAGGTTAAGGAAGCTGGTTAGCTTTTAGTGAAGCTGGCGACTGAAGCCCCGGTGAACGGCGGCCGTAACTATAACGGTCCTAAGGTAGCGAAATTCCTTGTCGGGTAAGTTCCGACCCGCACGAAAGGTGTAACGATTTGCGCGCTGTCTCGGAGAGAGGCTCGGCGAAATAGAATTGTCTGTGAAGATGCGGACTACATACACCCGGACAGAAAGACCCTATGAAGCTTTACTGTAGTTTGATATTGTGCTCGGGCTCTGAATGCGCAGAATAGGTGGGAGACGTTGAAATAGTGCTTGTGGGTACTATTGAGTCATCGGTGAGATACCACTCTTTTAGAGCTAGGGTTCTAACGCTTACCCGTTATCCGGGAAGCGGACAGTATCTGATGGGCAGTTTGACTGGGGCGGTCGCCTCCTAAAAGGTAACGGAGGCGCACAAAGGTTCCCTCAGGCTGGTTGGAAATCAGTCGTTGAGTGCAAAAGCAGAAGGGAGCTTGACTGTGAGACCTACAAGTCGAACAGGGACGAAAGTCGGTTTTAGTGATCCGACGGTTCTGCGTGGAAGGGCCGTCGCTCAACGGATAAAAGTTACTCTAGGGATAACAGGCTGATCTCCCCCAAGAGTTCACATCGACGGGGAGGTTTGGCACCTCGATGTCGGCTCATCGCAACCTGGGGCTGAAGTCGGTCCCAAGGGTTGGGCTGTTCGCCCATTAAAGCGGTACGCGAGCTGGGTTCAGAACGTCGTGAGACAGTTCGGTCCATATCCGGTGTATGCGCAGGAATATTGAGAGGATTTCTCCCTAGTACGAGAGGACCGGGAGGAACGCACCTCTGGTGTGCCAGTTATCGTGCCAACGGTAAACGCTGGGTAGCCATGTGCGGAGTGGATAACCGCTGAAAGCATCTAAGTGGGAAGCCCACCTCAAGATGAGTATTGCCATGGCTTAAGCCAGTAAGGTCACGGGAAGAACACCCGTTGATAGGCTCTACGTGGAAGCTTGGTAACAAGTGCAGCGGAGGAGTACTAATAGACCGAGGGCTTGACCAAATAAACTTAATTTATTGTTTTTAATTTATATAATTTTCTATGCAGTTCTCAAGGTTCACACTATCCTGGTGTTCATGGCGATGTGGAACCACTCCGATCCATCTCGAACTCGGTTGTGAAACGCATCAGCGGCGAAAATATTTAGGGGGTAGCCCCTTGAGAAAATAGCTCAATGCCAGGTAAAAATATTTAAAGGGTTTACTCTGCTTGAGTAAGCCCTTTTTTATTTTTGGCATTTAGGACACCAATGTGTACTTCTTCCAGTAATCTTTTGTCTTTCAATTAAATTTCCACATTTACGACATTCTTTTCCAGTTCTCCTATAGACATTTGTCTGTAAACCAAAATTCCCATTCTCACCTTCCAAGTCCCTAAAATCACTAAATGTCGTCCCCCCAGAACCTATACTTTTTGTTAATACAGTTACAATTGATTCTCGAAGCTTGATTAACTCGTTCTTTTTTATTGTTCGAGCTTCCCTAAAGGGTGAGATACCAGCGGAGTATAAACTTTCATCAGCATAAATATTACCTATTCCTGCCACTATTGTTTGATCTAGTAGGATAGCTTTTATGGATTTTGTTCTTTTTGAAATAACTTTTTTTAGATAATTTGCATCAAAGTCTTTAGAAAATGGTTCTGGTCCTAATGATCCTAATCCTTTAATTATTTTGTTAAGTGATTGGCCTTTATTAATCCACCACATTTGACCAAAACTTCTTACGTCAACGTACCTAAGTTCATTATTATTTTTATCGAAAAATCTTATTCTTGTATGTTTACAAGGATTAGTTGAGTTTTCAATAAATTTGAAATATCCAGTCATTCTTAGATGAACTACAAGAAATCCGTTATTTTGTGAATTTTTTAGAGGAAATTGAGTATTCTCATTTTCAACTTCTTTTAATTGAGCTATTAAATATTTTCCTCTTCTATCCCATTTATAAATAAGTGAGTTCAGAAGTCCTTTTATGAATTCTTCATTGTTTTTTGGGAATGCAACAGTTGAATCCCTACAGACTTCTACTTTTTTAATAATAAAGTTATTAAGTTTTTGCTCTAAACCTCTTCGAACAGTTTCTACTTCAGGTAATTCAGGCAATTATTTAAGCTTTCTCTAATTCACTTTCAGCGAAATTATTTGTATTTGCTCCACCATCAGTTCCGCTTATCCCAGCGTAATTTACTTTATCGAATCTGACTACACAGTTATATTTAATACCTGATGTATCAACTGAAGCAACTTTACCTATTTCATTGTACCAATATGATTCTGGTCTTTTTACTCTTACGAGATCTCCTCTTGAAATTGCCATTACTATTAATTTAGCTTTTTGTAGAATAGCTCATCATTAATATTCTTAGACAAATTATTCACACATATTAATTAAAAGTTTTAACAAAAATCATTTATTAAATTATTTTCGAATTCTTCTTTAGCAGGCTTACTTCCCATCCATTTCCTACCAGGTATTCTTACATCTAATTCATTTGTGTCACAATTGATTGAAAGAATAAGTTTTTTATTTTCTTGATTTAGTACGTTTAAAACTTTTCTTCCTTTAATATCTTTATATGATTTACTTTGGGTAATTATAGGACCATAAATTTTTTTATCTAACTCAAGTGAGTCATTATTTTTATTATTTTCATTTGCTTCATAGCTTTCTGAATTAATTGTGTTCTTTTTTCTTATTATGAGCTTTTGACCAACTTTTATAGAATCAGGATTATTGAGATTATTAATCTCTATCAGATCGATTACTTTTAAATCATAATTGTTTGATATCTCAGTAAGATTTTCACCAGTTTGAACGATATGATAATTATTTATTAAATCAGGTTGTTTTATAGGATTTTCAGTAGATTCGGAAATAATAAGATTTTGGCCAACAAAGATATAATTTTCATCTTTTAAATTATTCAATTTAATTATTAAATCTTTATTTATCGAATAGAATTTTGAAATACTTGATATTGTATCTCCACTTTTTACAATATGAATTTTTTTTATTTCAGTTTTTTCTTTATTAGTTGATTCTTTTTGAGTAATATTCTCTATATTGTTTGCTGAAAATGTTTTTTCTTCAGATTTTATCAACGAGTGATTAAAAAAATTAATAAGTATGGCAATTACAAAAAATGCAAATTTCATAACACTCACTATTTATTTTAAGATAATCTTTAAATTTAAAATCGCTAGGTTTTTGAAAACAATTTAAGTAATTTAAACTTGAAAAATAAACTTTAAAAATCTCTTTACTTTTTCGTAGGGAGGATAGCGCACATTTGAATCAAATAAAAAACCTTTAAAAGTGATAGATTTTTGATTTGAAAAATTTCGAAACCCCTCTTCTCCATGAAATTTACCAATACCACTTTGCCCAACGCCTCCAAACGGTAAATTTGGAACAAGGACTGGTAACATCACATCATTTATACAAATTGTTCCTGAACTGGTTACTTTTGAAATATGATTATGGATTTTTTTATTGCCTCCAAATAAGTAGATTGCTAATGGTTTTGATGTTTGACTAATCTGTTTTAAAGCTGATTCCTTATCATTGATTCCAATTACTGGAAGTAGTGAACTAAAAAGTTCTTTCTGCAAAATATCTGTCTCATTTAATTTAGTTTTCAAGATTGTAGGCGATATTTTCAACTTTTTTGTACTAAAAGTCCCCCCAAATAGAATTCTTTTTTCTTTTTTATATTGTTTGAGAATTTTTACAGTAGAAGTAAATTGCTTTTTCTCTAATTTTGATAAGTTTTCGGAAATAATTGGATTATCTCCATAAAAACTTACTATGTATTTCTTTAATTTTTCTATAAAAATATTTTCAATTTCTTTATCTACAAAGATATGATTCGGAGCCACACAGGATTGACCAGAATTAAAAAATTTGCCCCAAACAATTCTTTTAGCAGCTACTTCTAAATTTGCATTCTTGAAAACAATTACAGGATTTGTTCCGCTTAACTCAAGAGTTAATGGAGTTAAGTTTTTTGAAGCTAATTTCATTATAGATTTTCCAGTTTCTGTACTTCCTGTAAAAAAAATGTGGTCAAAATTTTGTTCAATTAATTTTATTGCTTGTTTATTATCGCCCTCTACTGTCATTAAGACATCTTTATGAAAATATTTGGAAGTAAGCTTTTTAATAAGTTTTGAGATCGCAGGACATTTCTCTGATGGTTTTATAACTGCAGTATTACCTGCTGAGAAAATATTTACCAATGGCTTAAGAACATAAAGTAATGGATAATTATAAGGACCAAGAATTAAGACACATCCAAGAGGTTCATAAATAACTTGGGCGGATGATGGAAATAGATAAAAAGGTGTATCAATCTTTTTTGGTCTCATCCAAGAATTGAGTTTCTTTTTTATGAGTGAAATTTCTTCTTTCACTAAAAGGATTTCTGAAAGCCCTTCAATTTCAGATTTACCTAGATCAACAAAAAGTGATTTTATTATCTCTTTTTTATTTTCATCCAAAAGTTTTGAAACTATATTGATATGTTTGATTCGCCATTTTATACCTTCAGTTTTGCCAGTGAAAACTGTATTTTTTAATTTATTAATATCTTCTAAATGAAATTTATCAGTAATTTTCATTTTATTCCTATGAATAGTATTAAATATATCAGAGGATAAATTTTAAATAACTAAGGTTTTTACGCCACTTAAATCAAATGAATGATTTATGAGAAATAAAAAAAATTATTAATATTGCTTTTAAAAATTCAAATTTTTCTTGGTTAGTATATTTCTATGAGGGAAAAATTTTCAATTAGATTGATATCTATAAATGAAATACCAGAAGTCACAAACTGGTCAAGGTTAGAAGGATTTTCTCCTGGAATGGACGACGTATCAATTTATAGAAATACAGATAAACAAGGGGTATGGGTAGCTTGTCTCGACAATAATCCTATAGGATCTATTGCGTGTATAAGATATAACTCCTCGTATGGTTTTATTGGTTTATTTATCGTTAAAAAAGAATTCCGAAATAATGGATATGGAGTGAGATTATGGAAACATGCACTCGAATATTTAAAAAATATTGATTGTATTGGTCTTGAGGCTGCCCCAGATAGATTGAATGATTATGCAAAGTGGGGATTTAGAAAATCTTCTATTACAAATCGATGGAAATTAAATGGGTCTCAAGATTTGCCAGTGAGAAATTTTTATAAAGATCAATTACATTCTTTTAAAGTTGTCCCGGGCAATAAAATTTCTTCTGAAGCGGTCTTAATTTATGATGACCAAAGAGAACCTAGTCCCAGACCGCATTTTCTAAATGACTGGTTGAAAAATTCCCATGGTAATGTCAGCGCTATTGTTGATAATAATGGGATGTGCCATGGATTTGGCAGGATAAGACCTTGTGTATTGGAGGATAATGAGCAAGCCTGGAGAATTGGACCTCTTTTAGCGGATACTCCACCATTAGCTGAACTATTAATAAGGGAGTTAGTTGGTGATTTAGATGCCCAAATCTTTTTAGATTGCTCTAATCTAAATCCTTATGCAAATTATCTTTTATCAAGTTTGGGATTTGAGGAAATATCAAAAACTTACAGAATGTATAAAGGCATTCAACCTCCTTGCCCTATGAATCAAGTATATGGACTTGCCTGCTTGGAGCTGGGTTGATTACCTTTAAAGTGCGTATTTCGACTTTTGTTTTTGTAATATTTAATGAAGTTTGTTTTATTATCCATAAGTTTAACTTTCAGAAGGTTTCAAAATTTTTTCTACAATATCTGCGTTGATTATAGTGATCTCTCCATTATCAATATTGGCAACTTGAAACAAGGTCCATGAATTTGGATTTCTAGCTCCTCCAATACAGTCGATAACTTGACCGACCCAATAATTTTTATTCTTTTCCTTAGCATTTCCGCAATTTTCTTTTTTAATTGCGACATAATCACCCGGTCTAACGAAAAGAAACTCAGGGGTTGCTGAGCTCACAATAAATAACTAATAGTATATACGTACTATACTAAGTTATTGGTTTTGTTGCTGAACTTTGAATTATTTAGCAAACTAGGGGTAATTCAAAAATAAAATGGAATCAACTGAAATTGCTATATTTTCAACATTATTGGGATTAATTTTAGCTTTAACTGATGCTTATATAGAAAGAAATATTCCTGGATAATGTTTTCAATTCAATTTTTAAATTAAATAAGATTTAAGTTGGTCTAATATATCGGAACGGCTAGAAACTAATTTTGTAAAAACTAAATATATCAATCCTCCCATTGCGAGTCTTCCGTTAATTTTCTCTAACTGCTTTAGTTTACTCAAAGCTTTTATTTGCGGTTAAACAAAATTTAAAGGGTATAGAAAATAAAAAAGTATTGATTACTTCAAAATTAAAAAAAAATTTTACAAATTTATAGAAATATTATTTTAAACACGAACTAAATCTATAGCCAAGCCTCTTTCATCTCAAGATAAAGCCTCTCGCTTTCAGCAGAATTAATTTTGTTGTCTGAGTAAGATTGTTGCTGTTGCTGTTGCTGCTGCTGAGTTGAGTTAGTGTTAGGGTTTTGAACTTCGCTCATTAGAGGGACTGAATATTTGTGTTTATTCTCTCATATATACAGCTTTTTTTGTCAACTTAAATTCTTAAATTTTATTTAAATTTTGTAAGTTGTTAATTTTCCTGCTTTGAGTGAAGTTATTTCGCTACGGTAGTTTTGGCATATAGAAATTTAACTTCCCAATATACAATTCCTAGGAAGATAGCACTTGCAATAATAATTTCAGAAATGGCTAACATTTTATTTTTCAATTCTAATTAAATTTTGGTATCAATTTACACAGAATGCAATAGGTACTAATTACATTTAAAATTTTAAAAAATCTTATTTAATAAAATAACGCGTCGAAATAATATAAAATTTTAAGTTAGATATATATTATTATCGTGGGAAATTTCATAAATTCAACAACTCTCATACCTTTAATACCTTTAGTAACCTCTTTATGCATATTTATTTTATTGGTAAGTTTCAACAGAACACTTAACCGGTTGACTAAACCAGTTACTGCACTGGTTGCATTATCTTTATTAAGTTCAGCTTTTATAAGCTCATTTGACTATTTTAAGAAAATAGAAGAAGAATTAGTTTTATCTGAATTTCTCAAATTTTTTGAAGAAAAAAATTTAGTTATACATCTCAATTTAATAAATGAAAAAATTTTAATTTTTTTCTCATTAATAATGATATTAATTATTGGAATATCTTTTTATAAATTGCCTAGAAAAAAAGGTTATATCTCATTGATTATTAGCCTAGGAATAATATCTTCTTCGGTGATGCTCTCGATATTGCTAATTGATTTCTCAGCACTAATCTAAACGGTAGTAAGCATTGACAAAGCTTCGTTAAGTTCCTGAACATGATTTAATTCATCTTGAGCAATTTCTTTTATTTTTTGATCATTTGGATTATCTATTAAATACTTGGAATAAGTTTCAAATGCATGCTCTTCAATTTTTATGTTGACATCATAAGCATTAGCTGGAGAGATGAAATAATAAAAAACCATTATCCAGTAATAGACAAGCACAAGGTGTCTAGCAAAAAATCTATCAATCCAGAACCTATCTCCTCCTCTTCTCTCCATTTCTTTAAGATGCTCAGTTTCGTTAATAGCTTGATAAAAATGTTCTTTCATTAAAATCATTGTTTTTTCATTTTTAATTCCTAGCGATTCTTTAAAATGAAGAACTGAAAGAAATGCAAAATAAGGGGATCTAGCTATTACTTCTAAAACCCAAAATCTTTGTAAAGATCTACCAGAGTACATGAAATCTAAGAAGTTAACAGTGCTATTCAAAATCAAAGAATTTAATTTCTTCATAAATTTTGCTTTTCTTTAAGTATAATTACTCAGCCGCTCGGTGGCCATAATGTATTGAAGTAATTAACCAAAAATTAATATTTATAGTCTAAAATTGTTACCCCCATTGAAATATTTTTTTTTCATGCATTAATTGGATAGATAAGAATTTTATATGAAAACTACTGAAAAAATTGCAAATGCAAAAAAGAGGATTGATGAATTAGAAAGACTTATAAAATTTTGGAATGATTCAAACCATGATGAGGCAAAAATAGTAAATTTTACAACGAAGATTGAAAATAAAGTTGCTTAGATTGTGATGATTAAGGCTGATTAACTTTATCTACTTAAAGTGAATTAATATTTTTGTGGTTTCGAAAATTGTTTAATTTATAAATAGAGCAATTAAACCTATTTTCAAAAACTGTAAGGAAGAAATAATCTAAAAGAAAAATAAATATGAAAACCTTTTCAAAAAAATATTTAGTTCCGATTAAATTTATACCATGGGTTTTTTGGGTATTTATATCTTTTATGAGTTTATTTTTGTGTAGGATAGCCTGGGTAAATTGAATAATTAATGGATCTAGCTTCTCCTTAGCCAACCAGGAGCACCGCCAAACCAATCCGATATATCATCTTCATTAGGGTTGAAATGATTTTCTTTATCTAGTCCATCTATCCCAAATGATTGTAAGAGGTTATCAATACCCCTATCATTTTTCGTACCATTTCTTCTAAAGCTGTTAGCTTTTTTCAGCCAAAGAGAAATTGTAGAGTTATGGTGCGCAAATTTCTCAACAAATATCCTTTCTTCTAATGTAATTGATCTATCTTGAGCAATTCTTTTAATTATTCCTTGGATTTTTAGTCTTTTAGCATTACTAAGAAGCATTTTTGATCAATTCATTATTCTTTTTATAGGAAGGATTACTAAATATATCTTGTCAATGTTAATTTCAACAAATTCACTATTTTAAAAGGTTTTTAAGCAAGAAAAGTCTTAAGACACTAAAAAAAGGGATCATTAAGTTACATATTATACTTTTATTCATTTATTAAACTTATAATTCCTACAAAATAGATAAAAAAAATCAATCCATTCTCAAAGACACTTTAAAATTAAGAATAAGTCGATTCAATTGTTGCATAATAGTAAAAGTGTACTATTATTGGTACAGATGTATTATTAAGATATGAAAGTGATTTCGTCTTCTCCTTATGCTCCTTTTAATTCAAAAGAGTGGAATTTTCTAATAAGCAAAAATGTAAAGTTTGAAAATACTCCAATAAAGATTCAAAAAAAATTTTATAAAACTTCTAATCTAAAAAAGATTGAAAAAGATAAACTTTTGCAAGAGAAGATTGGATTGCACCAACAAATGCAACTTGTATTCGGATAGGAAAATATTAACTAACAATCTTTTTATTGAAGATTATTTTACGAGATCCAATTTTTTGTTAGATTAGTAGAAATACAAGAAGGATTTAATTTGGCTGTTGATCGAGAACTTTTAAAAGAAGTTACCCAAGAACTTTGGAATACCGTAAAAAAACTAAGACCTGAAATAGATCGGCAAACTCGACTTCAATTAGTTTTAAAGGCCTTATTAACTATTGGAGATTTACCAGATCAAATGCAAGCTGCAATGGTAGTAGGTGTTTGCGCAGAAATGGATAAAAGTGATGTTGATAATGTTGAAACTAATTCACAAACTAAAGATTCAAGCGGAATTGATACTTCTACAGGCAGAAAAGTAGTTAGAAGAAGTTCAGCTAAATAAATCTTAAACGATCATCCTTTAATTTTCTTTGATTCGTTTTTATTAAGTCTATTGAATAGGTAATATGAAATTACAAGTAAGAGAGGAACGAATATTGAATGTAAAGTCATCATTAATTCTGTTTGGCCCATTCCTATAAGATTTGACTCGTTTGGAAGTTGTTCTGACCAAGTGCCAACTAAATGCCAGGCTTGAGGAATTGATAAGAAAAACATATAAGAGCTATAAGTTAAGTTTATGTTCAGATAAAGATTATCATTATTGAACGTTTTTGCCTTCTTTATTCTTAATTCTTAACTAAGTATTTGTAGACTTATGAAAAAGAACTTGATTCATAAATTTATTTTCTTAAGGAGAGTTTTAAATTCTTTTTTACCAATAATTTTTTCAGCTGCGTAGGCGCCACTTGCTGAAACAGCAGGAATTCCAATACCTGGAAATGTACTTGCGCCGCAAGTAAATAAATTTTTTACTGGAGTTTTGCAGCCTGGGAAAAGCCCTTTTGCTGCAGATAATGCAGGACCGTAACTACCGCAAAAGGTATTGGTGAATTTTTTATGAGTGATTGGGGTTCCTAGCATCTTTAAATCAATCCTTTCATCTATATCAGGGATGAATTTTCGCACAGCATTAAGGAATATTGAACATCTTTCTTCTTTCAAATTTCTATATTCTAATTCCTTTGGATTTAGGTTTTCCCAAATTTCCCAAGGTTCATTTGCGGGAGTATATCCATGAAGAACATGTTTTCCTTCAGGAGCCATATTTTTGTCTAAAACAGATGGGATTGAAAATACAGCTATATTTCTTTCTGCGGTTATACCTTTTTCCCACTCATCAACATGTATCGCATGTATTGGCAAATTTTCAAGACCATCAGCATCAAAACCTAGATGTATATGAAGGAAAGAATCACATTTATTAGGATTCAAAACTTTTGTATTCCATTTTTTTGTAATTTCATTTGGAATTAACTTTTTTAAATTCCAAACATCAGTATTCGTGACAACAGATTCACAACTATAACTAGAACCATTATTAAGAGTTATACCTGTGGCTAAATTTTTATTGAAGTTAATTGTCTTTACTCTCGAAGAGAGAATTAATTCTCCTCCATTCTTTTTAAATCCATTAATTAAGGCTTTTACGATAGATTCACTACCTCCTTTGGGGTATTCAAGGTATGAATTTGGTTCAAACCATTCGTTAAATAAAGTAGCCATCGCAGCTGTATTTGTATCATGCATTGACATACCACTTATCAAAAAGCTCAATAAATCAACCCAATTTCTGAGAAAAGGATACTTTAGATGATTATTTACTAAATTCCCAAAGCCTTTATTAATTTTTGGTATTTGATTGATATTAGGTAAAAATTTTGATGTTAAATTTATTAGATCTAAGAAATTTATAGATTCGGGAGAAAATGAGAGTAAAGGTATTTCATTTATTATTTGGCTAAGAGGTTTTATTCCGGAAATAAATGATTCCCATTCTTTAACAGATTTCTCACCTCTTAGAGTTTTAATAGTACGTTTAAAAGGTTCTTCCCCCACATCAAGTTTAAAATTGCCTTCTGGGACAATTACTTGCCAACCTTTGTAATGAAATAGTTCAACTTCTTCTTCAAGTAATTTAAGAATTTGCCCTAGGGGATTAGTTGTCGGCCATTTGCCTATTCCACTCCACAATGAAGGACCCGATTCGAAAGTGTAACCATTTCTTTTGAAACTGTGGGCCACACCTC
Organism: uncultured Prochlorococcus sp.; assembly: GCA_902572825.1. GTDB lineage: Bacteria > Cyanobacteriota > Cyanobacteriia > PCC-6307 > Cyanobiaceae > Prochlorococcus_A. The sequence continues at coordinate 68,609 of CACGHD010000001.1, forward strand.
CTGGTTGGCTATGAGCTTCACATATAAGTACTGTTTTGCCTGATAAAGCGAGAATCGAACCGCAACACAATCCCCCTATTCCACTACCAACTATTACAACATCATACTTTTTCATTAAATATTAACTTTACTCATGTCGTAAAGAAATTAGTTTTAGACAAATGTATTGGTTGAAGATGTAATACTTAGTACAACAGCTAGGAAAAATATGTAAGGGACTGCTTTTAGAGGGATGTATCCTTGGTTTTTAGAAATAAAATCCATTAACTTAGTTACTTTATGTAAACATATTAACGAGATCTTGTTCCTTATGTGTGCCATCAAATTATTTTTTTGGAAATATTTTGAAATAAAGAAATCTTTTTGAAGAGATTTTTTAACTAAGAACATTTTTTATGAAGTTATCTTAGTATTTGATTCTTAGATTAAGATCTATTATGAAACACTTTCCAAATATTAATGAGATAAAACTATTAGAAAAAAATTCCCAAAAAAATGGTAGCGGAATTGTGTACGAGGAATTGTTAGGAATATGGAAGTTTAAGTATGTATGGGGAAAGGAGTCAGATGAAATCAAAAATATACCCAGTTCGATTCTCCAAGTATTGTCGGCAAGACTCGAATTGAAAAGTAAAAATAAAGAGGATCAAATAAATTATGAAATAAAAAATTCAATTAATTTCGGATTATTAAATATTACTTTTATAGGCAGCGCAGAATTAAAAGGGATTAGACCTCTATTGGCCTTCTATTTTGAAGAATTGAAAATTAGTATTAGTAGTTTTCCTATATTTAATAAGGAATTAAAAAAACCAGAAGATAAAAAAATGCCTTTTTTCTCACTTATAGGAATTAGCACTAAAGATAATTGGTTATGTGCTCGAGGCAGGGGCGGAGGGCTTGCAATATGGGTTAAGTCTTAATTTAGTGGTATTCTCCTGGATGATCTACTTTTCTTACGGTAACCTTATCAACTTTTTGTCCATTAAATCTTAAGAGATCATCTCCTGAAAAGTCATAACCTAAGCGCTGACCTATTAGGGCTACATCATCTGCTGTAGAGGATGTCGTAACCTGCTTTTTTAATTCTTCATCAGATTGCATCTTAATTAAAAATTTTCTTATTTCAGAAAAACTCATTACTAGAATTTGCTTGATTGATTGATGTTAAAGAAATTTATAAAATCTTTTTCTTAGCAAGAACAAGATAAATAGATAATTATTATACTATTTTTATGACTTACTTATTCTTCTATATAGTTGGCATAATTTTAATATGGTGGATATATCGTGTCGGTTGGCTTGAGGCGCTCAAAACAGTAGTTAAAGTTATTGTTCCCTCAGTGCTTATTCTTTTATTTAACATAAAAGCCGGAAAATTACTTTTTAAAAGTCCTGTAGTCGGTTTATTAAGCGCTTTGCCTACCTCTATTTTTATTTTTAGAGGTTCATTGCCTTTAGTTAGTTATATAAATAACTGGATGGATAATAAAATAAACAAGTTTGATGATTCGGAAGTAATAGATACTGATTCTGTGTCTTTAGATGATTAATTTAATCAAATCCAAGAAATAATTCTTTGTGTACAACAAGAACATCAAATAAAGTTGTTCCATGAATAGGACTCAATGGGATTTTGTCTATATTCAATGCTTCTGCGCAAATTAAATGAGCATCCCATTTTGTATTGTGATCACTTATTTCAATTGACCATTCAATTACTTTTTTGAAATGATCTGGCATCTCCGAACCAATTTTTCTGCAAATTTGACATAGAACTGACAAAAGAGGTGGCTTTGATGGCCTTTTTAAATCTTTAATAAGACTAGGCTGAGTAAAAACACTTGTATAGCGGATGTAGTCTATTAATTCATATTCTTCTTTAGTAAGAGCTGCTTTATCTAATGCTCTTTCAAATTCGTCTATGGGGGTTATGGGCCTATCCAAGATATTATTTTTTGCTGTTTTCTGAATCTATTTTTTCTTGATTAATTTCATTGGTTTGATTGCTTTCTATAGATTTAGGAGATTCATCTTTATCTTCTTCCTTCATAACTTGATCGATTTCATTTTGAAATTCATTCGACGCTTTTTTAAGACTTTTCAAAGTTTTACCAAGCTGTTTTCCTAATTCTGGAAGCTTTTTGGGGCCAAAAATTAAAAGAGCTAAGATAAGTATTACAGTAACTTCAGGCAAACCTACACCAAAAATATTCATAACTGATAACTATTTAACTAATTAGGAAATATACTATTAAATATAGTCAAATCATCTGAAAATTTCATTTTCGGAACAGCTTTTTTAATATTAAAAAATTTTGAAAAATATTATTGTTATTAATACTCCTTTAAAGAAAACTAACCAAAGTAATTGATAATCACTCAATTTGAATTTTTTTTGGTACCAATTTATAAGAGTTTTATGTTTATCTATTAATTTTCTCATTTTCACCGAGATTGTTTATTTCTATCACTTATTTTATCTTAATTTCTTTTATTATTATTCTATAGAAATCGTAGATTCTACTCAAATAAGATTATTCTATTAAATTTTAATCTTTTTCTAAATTAATTTTTTTCTAAATTATTAAAACTATTCGCTAAATATTTACTATTTAAAAAAATGAAGTATTTATTTGTTGTTTTTTACTTTTTTATTCTAATTTATCCAGCTGAAGCCGTTACCACAAAAATGTTTAAAGTATTGGATACTTGTGCAAGATATCGACTCGGTGAGATTAATGCTAATGAGGCTTTAGAAAAACTAAAATTAAAATTAACGAATTCTTCCAATAGTCAGCCAAAGGATCTAGTAAAAAAATATTGCTCAGTATTTACTCCAAATGAAAAAATTGAATTTTAATCTTAGAAATAGATATTTAATTATTCTTTTTTGAATAATCTTTAGCTTTGTTTCGTATTTCTTTAACTTTTTTAAAATTATTTATTTTTAAATTAAAAATAACTCCTAAAAAAAGAAGAAGAAATAAAAAAATATAAATTATTAATTCCATATTATTGAATTAATAAATTCACCCTATTTAAATTCACTCTAGTTTCTTTCAATAATTTTTTAGTATCTTTTAAAACAAAAAAACTGACTTTAATATCAGTTATTTACTTTAAGGCCACAAAAAATATTTACTTTAAGGCCACAAAAAAAACATATTAACCTCTAATATGGAGCTTTATAAGAATCATTGTGCAGATTGGAGATAAAATTCCAGAATTTTCTTTACTGGATCAAAATGGAGTTAAAAGATCAAATATGGGTTTAAAAAATCCCCTTGTTTTGTTTTTTTATCCAAAAGATGATACGCCAGGTTGCACTATAGAAGTTTGCGGATTTAGAGATAAATATGACTTATTTAAAGTATTAGGAGCACAAGTTTGGGGAGTAAGTAATGGAAGTACCTCAAGTCATTTGGCATTTGCTAATAAAAATAAATTACAATATCCATTACTTTGTGATACGAATGACTCTCTTAGGAAAACTTTTAAAGTTCCTAAAGTATTAGGTTTTATGGATGGTAGGGTAACTTACGTTATTGATCGCAAAGGAACAGTTAGGCATATTTTTAGAGATTTATTGAATGGTCCTGAACACATTAAAGAGGCTATTAGAGTACTTAAGGAAATTCAAAATCAATAAATTATTATTCAAAGAATTTTAGATTAATAAGTTTTGTTTTATTATAGTTTCAGCTTTTTTTTAATTTATGGAGAAAATGGGAATGCAGGCTGTTGATCTTGCTATTCAAAATGGAGTGGATCTTGACGGTACTCCAATCCCCCAAGAAATGCTAGATCTATACAATAGAATTATGAATGAGGAGAATAAAAGACAAAGGAGTGGTGTTAAAAAATCAATGAGAAATAGATGCGTCAAAACGGGTTCTAAGCATTTTGATAAAGAAACATTGAATCAATTATTAATAGACTCGGGATGGGAAGGTCTCAAAGAAAAGGAAATTTTATTTTTTTATAACTAAAAAAAATTTTAAATTATTTTAAAAATTATATATGGGAAATTTTCATTTAAATTAAAAAACTTAGAACTAATAAAATATTTTTTAGATCTAATTTTTTGAATTATTTAAACCATCCTTTTTTGGTAGTGGATATTATTTTCTCTTTTTCAGCTTTTGTTTTATTACTTGCTTTTTTGAAAGCCAAGTTGGCTTCTATAACTGTAACTATTGATATGAAAAAAAGACCAGAAATTCCGATTATTTGTTCATTTTGAGAAGGCTCTGAATCACCTTGTAAAAAAATACCTAAAGCGAACCAAGCAGTACTAGCAGTTAAGGTAAAAAAATAGGGTTTCCATCTTCTTTGATATAAGTAACCCGATCCTAAACCAGGAAGAAAATTTAAAAAAGATGCTACCCACCCTTTTGAAGATGCAAGTATTTCGTCTCTAGAGGGATAAGACATTTATATTAGGTATTTATTAAATGCGAATTTATATAAGCAAAAGATATTGCTGCACAGATTACCCAACTAAAGGGTAAGAACATTCTTATTTTTTCTTTGTTGTTATTCATTTTCTAATTATGGAAAATATTTTTAAAATCTGTGGATTTAATATATCCCTTAAAACTATAAGAATTAAAAAAGACGGTTTTTAACCGTCTTTGAAAAAAGTAATTTCTCTAAAAATAAATTATTTATCTTTTGAGGCTGAGAGTACTTTAAGTTCTTTTTTTACTTCTTTTTCTCTCTCTTCAAGATGTTTTAGTTGAGCTTTAAAAGCATCTTCAAGTCTTACTTTTTGTGTTGTAATTTCATCAAGCTCTTCTTGATGTTGGTTTTTCTTTAACTCCCTCATTTCACTATCGGAAATAACATATACAGGGCGATATGAAGTTGTTTCAAAAAGAAGATCAAACATTGAATACATAAGTGACCTTTGAATTAGTACAAATTAAATATCTGATAATTCTTTGAAATATGAAAGGATAAATACCGAAGATATTGATACGGCAAATACACCGAATTTCGGTTTACCTAACTTAACCGCACAGTATTTACCGATCGAATTTTAAGGAATGTTTTAAAGTATTAAGGAGATGATTCTAAAGATCTAAATCAAAAAGAACTAAAAATGGATTTAAAAATTACTAAAACATTAGTAATCCCATCCAACGAAATTAAGTGGCGATTTTCCAGATCCTCCGGTCCTGGAGGACAAAATGTAAATAAAATTGAAAGCAGAGTAGAGATTATTTTTAATTTAGAAGATTCCAAAGTATTAAATGATTATCAGAAAGAAATTCTTAAGAGAAACCTGAAAAATAAATTAGTGAATAATAGCTTACGTTTAGCTGTTCAAGAACACAGAAATCAATTATTAAATAGGCAGCTAGCTTTAATGAAATTTAGTTCAATAATAAAAAATGCTTTAAATAAACCTTTTAAATTAAGAAAATATACACAACCCACTAAAGCATCACAAAAGAAAAGAGTTGAGGTTAAGAAAAAACGTGGCGAATTGAAAAAAAGTAGACAAAAAGAAAAAACATATCAAATTTGAATAAACTAAATAAATATTTCCCTCGCAAATTGTAATGAAAGCATATTATTAATTTAATTTCATTTTGGATTTTTGAATACAACTAATGATTTCTGGTTAATTGACTCCAATTTTGTAGGGGTGATGCGTTTCTACAAAGATAGAGATAATTCTGATAAATCTATTGATTATATGTTTATTGAAGAGGGAATTATTATGGGAATTCATGGGGAAAATCCTCCATTAATGAAAACTAGAAAAAAAATTGTTATTGAAGAAGCAAGATTATTATGGCAAAAATTGTTAAATGAAGGTTGGCAAAAAACTAATAAAAAATGGTGAGGAAATTCTACAAAAACCTTTTTTAATTTCAGAAAATAAATGAACCTTTAGGGTATAGCCTGGAAATTTTTTTCTGCTGTAAATATTTCTTTTTTTTGATGTTGTTTTCATATCTTCTCAACATCATTAGATAGTTTGTAACTCCAAAAATTATTAAAAACACAATAAACCTAATTCCTGCCTCAAAGTTCATATGAATATTAAGCTTTATTTTAATCTGACAATTACTAATCAAAAATCAATCCGTATTTATATCTAATTAAAAGGTCTAGTAAAAATCTTTTTTGATTTTACTGTATAAAAAATACATAACAAAAGTAATATTAAAATCGCACTAAAGCTTCCGATTGGGTTCGGAACATTTTGTGTAAAAGGCCCTGCTAAAAAAGAAGGTGTATTTTCTTTGAATTCTATTAATCCGTTATTTAATAAAAACCAAATGCCCACAAGTCCTCCATGAATTCCTATGCAATTCCATAAAGAACCTTTATGTCTAATTTTTACTAATGATAGAAATATCCCAAGTAAAATAAATCCCAAACGTAATCCTGCTATGTTCCAAAAGATCTCATTTGATAAATTATGAACGAAGCTAAAAATTATAGCTTGCAAAGCTATTGATATTTTTGTGCCATATTCAAATTTTAATTCTTCTAGCAACCAGCCTCTAAAAATTATTTCCTCTGCGAATCCAACACCTAATCCCAGTAGAATAGAATTTAACAATATTATTGGCGAGAATTCACCTATCCAAGAAATATAATTTTTTTGCAATAGTGGAACCAGAATTAAAATTATTAAAACTAAAGCAAATAAAATACCTTGAAAAAAATTGATAAAGTTTTTTAAGAATTTGTCTTTTGTGATCCCAAGAAGTATCCAAGCACGTGATTTGTTTCGTTTGATATAAAACCAATATGGAAGTAAAAGGATAAAAAGTAAGAAAGTTATAATAGTACCAATTAAGGATAAATTTTCTTTTTCAAAATTAAACAATAAAAGTGGCTGAGATACAGCCCAGCCAATGCCATAAAGAATAGGAATAAAAAATATAGTGGATAAAAATCTTGGTCTTAAAAGAAAAAAACTTCTAATCAATATCATTAAATTTTTCATTTTTGTTTGAATATTAATTAACCCCAGCCTTTCCCTCTTATTATTCTAACCACTTGTTCAAAAAGTTTTAGCTTTTTCTTTTTACTATAGTTTATCTTTTTTGAAAGAATAGATAAATCTTTATAAAATTGCCGAGTTATTTTATCTTCTTTATCGCTGGGCCATAGTAAGTTTGAGCCCTCTTCATATTCTTCTTTATATCTATATTTCATCAAATGTTTTTTTATATCGTAATAATTTAAATTTTACTTATTGCAAATGCTTAAAAGTGATGTTTATTAAATTTGTGTATTTATTTAAAATTTATGCTAATTAATCTTTCAACTTTAATTTTTACATTATTATCTCCATTGCTTATTTTTGCAGTAATAGTATCTGTTTACTTATTTCATTAGGAAGTATTTTTCAAATAAACTTAATTAATTTAAGGGTGTATTATGCCTACTTTTTCTAATACAAATGATAAAACTGCAATTAGCGCCATTAGTGTTAAGATCTTGTTCTTTTTGATGAAATCCATAATCAATATTAATAAACTATTTATTAAATTCTTATATACAATAATAAATAATTTGAAATCATTATATCAATTACGATGGAGCCAATATATTTACGAGATTTAATTCCCCCAATAACTTCTTCTAAAAAGATTATTGAAAAATATGATAAAGGTTTAAAAGAGGGGGGATTTTATGAAGAACCTACTGGCCGCGATTTGAATTATCCTGATTGGTAAATATGCTTACTACAAAAATAACTTTTGCCTTGGCAGATTGGATTAGAGAGTGGCGTAAGTGCCGGGATAAGAATCCTTCTATTGATGAGTGTAAAATTTGTTGAGTGGAAATAGGAAGATTATAAACTTTCTGAGAGTGATAAAAGAATAATTGAATCTATTTTGCTCTATGAATCTTAATAACAAAGGATTATAGACTTTAATTTTTATATTTATCTAAAAAAAACAAAGCGTCATTAAAATCCTCTTACAAATTAAGAAAAAAGTAAATCAGCATATTTACGGATTTACTGAAAATATAAAAAGGAGTAATTTATAGATGTTGAGTTCGGAGGCAATCTAAATGATTGATAGTCCGCCTGAAATTTAGCAAATTCCAAAATATAGGGAGCGTATTCCTGAGAATGGGATTATTCGAAAATTAAAGTTCAATCAATTAGTCTGATAAGACTTCGCTTTATAATTACTAGCGACAATAGGGACTTAAATTATCGAGAGAAATCCCCGAATTCACGTATTCAAGGTTTATGAGTAAATAGACTTTAAAATATGTAATTTTATATCCTGTAAGAAGGAAATCAAATATTAAAAAGGACTGTACAAGCAGTCCTTTTTTTGTTTAACAAAATACTTCTAAACTAGACTCCTTTTTGGATAATATGGATAAATAAAGTGATTAAAATATTTCATAATGAAAGATCAAGTCTTGTTTCCGAAAATTGAAGTACGTGAAAAGGGTTTTTTACAAGTAAGTGATATTCATACTATTTATTGGGAAAGATCTGGTAATCCAAAAGGCAAAAAAATTCTTGTTATTCATGGAGGTCCAGGAGGAGGAAGTCAACCAAGATATAGAAGATACTTTGACCCAGATAAATTCGATATTATTCAATTTGACCAAAGAGGTTGCGGTTCTTCAACTCCTTTCTCCGAATTAAAAGAAAATACGACCAATCATTTAGTTGATGATATTGAGAAATTAAGGATCCTTTTAAAAATAGATACTTGGCATTTGTTTGGTGGATCTTGGGGCTCAACACTTTCACTTATATATGCGATTAAAAATCCCTCAAGAGTTATCAGCTTAACTTTGCGAGGAATATTTTTATGTAGAAAGTTTGAATTATTGTGGTTCTATCAATATGGTGCGAGTGAGATCTTCCCCGATGAATATGAAGAATATATTTCTGTAATACCAAAAGAAGGAAGAAATGATTTAATAACTTCTTTTTATAAATATCTAACATCATCAGATGCAAATCTTAGATCAAAAGCAGCAGCAGCTTGGACAAAATGGGAACTCTCAACAAGTCATTTAATAAATAAAAAATTTGATTTTGATAATTCTGAAGTTAATTCTTTTTCAGATGCGTTTGCAAGGATCGAATGTCATTATTTTATTAATAATATTTTCTTAGAGGATGATTTTATTTTAAAAAATATAAAAACAATAGAATCGATTCCTACAAAAATAATTCAGGGTAGGTATGACGTAGTATGTCCTGTTAGGAGTGCTTGGGATCTAAATAAAAAATTAAATAATTCTGAATTAATTATTGTTGATGATGCTGGTCATTCAATGAGTGAAAAAGGTATTTCTATCGAACTAATAAAAGCTGTAAAAGGAATTCAAAATCTCTAAAGAGATAATATTACTTTAGAAATTAAAGGCCATTATCTTCAATATTTTGTGCAATACTCCTAAGAAGTTCGACGATATCAGAATCTTCGCATTTAGTATCTTCTTTGAGCAAAATGCACTCGTCTCTAATACTTACATTAGTACTCCACCATATACCTGAACTATTGGTATCGTCCCATTCAAATCTTTCAGACATAATTAATATAATCTATTAAATAGATTAAAGCTTGCATTAGTTCATCGTGGATTTATATATTTAATTTCAAAATTTAAAAAGTTTACCTAGGCGCTAAAAGGAATCTAGAAATTTCTGACAATAAAATTTAGAAATCTAATTTCAGTTCGTATTGTTTTTCCTTTTCCTTAGAAACAGTTTTTTTATTATTTATATTTTTTCTAAGCCTTTTTCTAGAGCCATGCTTTAAATAAATTTCCTTCGAGATATCCCAATATCCATCCTTTTTAGTGATTTCCTGAATTTTCTTCTTTGCAATTTTAGTGCTATTTGGGATGTCAATTATTGGTCTTATGTAATTAATTTGTTGATATTCTTCTTGATTAAATCTAGATAGTAGCCATGGTTCATGAATGAAATTAGGTGATATATCCTTTAATTCTGGTATCCATTTTTTTATAAATTTTCCTTGAGGATCATGATCTTTTCCCTGCTTAATAGGATTATAAATTCTATTGGTATTTATAGACGTAGTTCCAGATTGCATTTGGCATTGGTTCCAATGTATTCCAGGCTCATAATCTACAAATTTATTTGCTAATTCAGAACCTGAATCTTGCCATGGTAGCCATAAATTATAGCTAGCAAAAGACATTAACATCGCTCGCATCCTGAAGTTAATCCATCCATTGAAATTTAATGAACGCATACATGCATCTATAAAAGGAAAGCCCGTATTACCTGAACTCCATGAATAAAGTAATTCATTATTTTTTTCTCTAATATTTTTAAAAAAAGGATGGTATTCCCTAAACTCTAGTTCTGGTTCACTTTCAAGTTTCTGAATAAAATGACAATGCCAAGTTAATCTGCTTTTTAACATCCTTGAATTATTGTTTTTTGATATATTAGCCTTTTTAAAAATTTCTTTTAATGAAATGCATCCCCAACAAATATATGGGGATAGTCTTGTACAACTATCAAATGATTTTTCTGGGCTAGATATATCTTTTGAATAAGAATCTAATTTATTACTAAAGAAGTATTGCATTCTCTCTACACCTTTCTTTCTTCCACCTTGTATTCTTCCTGGACAAGTTTCTTTTTTAAAGGAAAAAATTTTGTCTGAGGGTATTTCTCCAATATTAAAGTTAATAGGATTAATTATTAATGGAGCTTTAAGTAAGTTTTTTTCGGAATTTTTTTGCCACTTTTTAGACCAATTATTCCTATCTAAATTTCCTCTAAAAACTGAAAATTGTAGAAATTCCTTCCAAATAATATTTTTGCTTAAAGCCCATTCTCTTACTTTTTGATCTCTTTTATAAGTAAGCCAATCTCCTGTTTCTTGATGGCTATATATACCTTTGATTTTAAATTTTGAACTAATTTCATCAAATATATTAATAACATTCCCAGTCCTAATAATTAATGGTTGTCCAATCTCAGCAAGTGCATTTCTTAAATCTATTAAACTTTCTTTGCAAAATTGCCATTGTCTATCTGAATGAGTATTTTGGCTCCAAATATCTAACTCAATAATAAAAATAGGTAAAATATCATTATCTTTTATAGCCTCACAGAGAGCTTCGTTATCAAAAATTCTTAAATCTTTCTTAAACCATAAGATATTTATTTCTTTCATAATTTTTTCTTTTAATCCTAGAAAAATAAGATTAAGTTTGTAGGTAAAAAATACAAAAAATCTTAGAATAACTAAAAATCAAAAAAATGAAAATAACAAAAAAACTTTGGGAGGATAATTATGAGATTGCTTTACTAAGTTTAAATACAAAATTTGTTCAAGGTTTAAAGAATGGAAGTCTTCCTAAAAATATCTTTCAAGAATATTTAGCTCAAGATTATTTCTTCTTAGAGACTTTTGCTAAGGCTTATGGGCTTGCTGTTTCCAAATCAAAAGATAAGTACTCAATAAGGAAATTAAGTGAACTGTTAATTGGCGTTTCAGAGGAGTTAATACTTCATGAAACGTATGCAAAAGAATGGGATATTGATTTGTCTAATAACTATATAAAAAAAGCAACTAAAAATTATACAGATTTCCTGGATGATACTTCCAAAAGACTTAGCTCCGTTGAAATAATGTTTGCAATGACTCCATGTATGCGACTTTATTCTTGGATAGGAAAAAGTTTGTATGAGGAGGATTTTGATATTAAATATAAAGAATGGATAATTACTTATTCTGATGAGAGCTTTGAAAAGCTAGCAGATTCACTTGAAAATCTTATTGAGACTAATAAAGAAACATATGATATTAATCAGGCCAAATATTTATACAGGAGAGCTATGGAATTGGAGTTAGATTTTTTTAATGCATATTCAGATTTCTGATTTAAATTACTATTTACTAATAGTACTTTCAAAAACAATTTAATAAATTATGTATTCTAAAATTGCACTTTCAATAGGCGGTAGCGACTCTGGGGGTGGAGCAGGCATACAGGCCGACTTAAGAACTTTCATGGCCCTCAAAGTACATGGATGTTCTGTTATTACATGTATTACCGCACAAAATAGTATAGAGGTTACATGCGTTCAACCAGTAGAGAAGAATACTTTATTAAATCAGTTAGATACTTTATTTGCTGATTTTGGTATTGATGCCTTAAAAACTGGAATGTTATTAAATGAAAGGATAATTAATGATACGGCTTCAAAATTAAATACATACAAAATAACCAAAATTATTGACCCAGTAATGGTTACAAGAACTGGTTCTAAATTACTGGAAGATTCTGCTATTAATGCTTATAAAAAACTCTTATTACCAATTGCTGATTTGGTAACTCCAAATATTTATGAAGCAAATCTACTTTCTGGTTTAGAAATAAGGAGTAAAGAAGATATCGAAAATTCAGCAAGAAAAATTATTGGTCTTGGAGCTCAAGCGGTACTTATAAAAGGTGGCGGTTTAAAAGATATGAAAGGGAAGGATTTTTTTCTTGACTTGAATGGTAGAAAAGAGTGGCTTGTTAATAATTTTATAAATACAGAAAATACCCACGGTAGCGGATGTACTTTGAGTGCTGCTATTTGTGGTTACAAGGCTTTAGGGTTTGGTCTATTTGATTCCATACAAAAAGCGAAATTATTTGTTGAAAAATCTTTAGGCAATTCTTATAAAATAGGATCTGGCCCTGGTCCCTTAGGCCATAATTAATTATTTATAGAAGTGGAGTTAGAACCACCATTTTCTGTAGGGCTTTTTTAAAAATAAGATTTCTTCAGTCTCCCATCCTCCCTCTAACCACTCAAGATGTTCAAGTAATAAAGACTCACTTTCCATTTTGCTTAATTTCCCAATTCTATTAGCAATACCATCGAACCTTACTTTCATCAATTCCTCAATCTTGATGTTATTCATAGGTAAAATAATAAATTTTTTCTACTCTTACTTGTATACATTTTCTTGTCAACGATTTAATTTTATTTGTTTACTAGCAGTTCTAAAATATGTATTAAATATAACTTTTTAAAATAGATAGTAATTAAGACTTATTCACATAAATTTAATTAAAGACTAATTTATATAAAAATACTTTGACTATGAATAAAGAAGAAACATCAAAGCAAAAAACTATTTTAAATGTAGGCTATTGTGAAACGACCTCTGAATGGCTCAATAGAATCATTACTGAACTGGCAGATGAAAATAAAAATTTTGTAGATTTGTCAGTTATTTGTGCTTAACTTTTTGGAAAATATATTTTACTTTGATTTGTTTGTAGGTTTCTAAATAATATTGAGATTAATTTTAAAGATATTTTTATGGTTATATTTTTGAAATTATCCTTTAGATTTTATAGATTTACGCTATCGAGGTATAAGGAATGAATCAAAATTCTGTCAAAACAATTGGCATTAATGATGAGCCAAGAAAAGATTCACACTTAGTAAATGTAAATCAGGCTGATGGATTAAAAGGCATCCTTAATAGGGATTTTGATGAATGGTCTAATTTTGATAGTTGGGAAAGTATTTCAGTTCAGCAATGGATTTTTTCTAAAGCTTTGGATGTTCTCAGAGGTAAGAAAATTGACATTAAATGCGATTGTTGTGAAAATAATGATTTAATCCCAAATGATTTTGAGAGCATAAAAAAAGAAAAATGCTTTGGTAAAAAAAGTGCTTACATGATTGAAAAAGTTGTAGATGAAATTGTATTAGCTAAGGCACAAAGAGAAAGTGATGGGACATATTCTGCGTAAGATTCATAATTATCTATAGAGTTAAAAATCTTTTACTTACCAGTGAAAATTATCAGAAGAACCAATCGTTAAATTTCTAGTGGACATCATATGGAACTTAAAGTGTACCGAATTACTGAACTCCTTTTCATCTGAGTAATTGACAAGATCCACTGGGTCGATGTTTTCGTCGAACCATGCATCATATTCAATATGGTTTTGTTCAGCAAAATAACTCATATCCAATTAATAGCTTTCAAAAATCATATAAACGGTACATGCGATACAAAATTAAAATTCTTAATTTTTAGATAATCCATATTTTTAACTTGTTCATAAAGATTAGTTGCTAAAAAGATAGGAGAAATATCTATAAATTCATGTCTCTCGATACAACCATGGTTTCTATCCATCCCCACTTCACAATCAAGGATGGGAAGATGGACCAGTGCATAGCTCTTTTAGAAGAAATTTTGGTACTGACAAAAGCTAATGAACCTGACTGCCTTTTTTTTAATATCACTACATGTGGGTCAGATAAAGCTTATGTAAGAGAGGCATATAAAGATGGTGCCGCCGCTTTATTTCATCTCAAAAATATGGGACATATGATTCCCAAGCTTTTTGAAGTGTCAGATATTACTGTGCAGGTCCAAGGCCCGGCAAAGGAGATCGAACCCCTGAAAGAAATACTGCCAGACGCTGATTTCTATGAAGCAATATCTGGATTCTGATTTAGATTTTATATATTGACAGTCGATCTAAAATAAATAGCAATTATCTTTTTTTTATGACTATCGAAACTAGTGTTTTCACATTTAAACTTTCAAATACATTTGAGGAGTGGGTAAAAATGTTTGACAGTCCAGAGATAGATGCATTTCATAAAACGGTAGGCCTTACTCCTTTATATCGTGGCAAAAGTTTAATTGATCCAAAAGAAGTGATTGTTATTCATCAAGCTGAAGAAGGTGTGGCTAAGCATGTTTTTTCAGATCCAGAAACCATCAAGAATATAGAATCTGGAGGGCATATTTATAGCACAACGAAAATTACAAGTTGGGTTTCTGAGTAGTCGAAACACAAACTATTTAAACCTATGCAAATAATGCGAAACTGCAGTTCCGTATAGGATTTTTAAAACAAAATTAGGTTATACCAGAGTTTTAAGATAAGAGTATTAACTAATTAGTTCTACTAAATTATTAATAAGAATCTAAGTGCTAGAGGTAACCATAGACATAGAAGAAGCATTAATAAAATAGTAATAGCATGGATATTTGGAATGTAATGCTCTTTTAAAATTTGTGTTTTCATAATTTATCTCGCCTTCTTGAGTTTGATTTCTCTTCTGATAAGCAATGCTATAACTACAACACACATGTTCATTAGAAATACGTCTAATGGCATTTAATAAAAAAGTCTCTACTTAATTAATAGCAAGATTTTTGATCTATGAATCAAGAAATGATTACTAATATTTATTGGCTTAATAAAACGAATTGAAAAATTAAATTTATGCTTAAATATCTCAGAACTTTTAACTATTAAATGGCTTATTCAGAAACAAGAATAGTAATAGGTGGTCTAGCCCATGTACCTGTTCTTATATTTATAGCCAATTTTATAAAAGGTAAGTTTGGAATTAAAACTGAAGAGACAAAAGATACTGTAATTAAAAGAGAGCCAGTTAAAATTATTTATGTAAAAGATACTGAAGTTACAAAAGGAAAAGCAGAAGCTATAAAAGAAATCTCAAATAAGCTGGACAATATTGAACAGAAGGCTGATGAGGTTTATGAAAAGGTAAAGATGAAAAAAAAGGATAAGAAGAAGAAAAAAAAGAATAACTAAATTGAGATCCTATCAATCATCAATATATCTTGAGCTTGAATTGTATCTCTCTTATCTTCATCTTCGGGATCTTTATAAGATTCAATTTCAGCTTGAATTTTTCTCTTATAAACTCCTTTGATATAGTCAATTTCTCTACTCTCTTTATTCAAGATTGAGAATGGTGATCTTTTTAAGTTCATAACTTTCTCCTAATAAATAAGTTTTGATTAGCTCCAGTTCTTATCAGATTCAACAAAGCTATCCAGTGTTTGCTGATTTCTGATTTCTTCCTCATGAAGTTCTTCCTCTGATCTTTCTTCAATTTCAGATTTATGATTTTCTTTTAGAGTGAAGTTGGTAGACATTTGCTCATGACGACTACAATGATGTTCTAACTAGTAAGACTGGTCATCCGAGTAATAAATATGTACGGTTTGAGGAACTCCCTTATACGGATAAAGGATCAACAATTGAATTTGAATATGGTTAAAATATCAATGAATTTTGAGTAAATGAATAATACAAAAATACTTCTTGCAGACTGTTATTTCATTTGGCAATATAAGTAACCGACTCCAAAATTGGCACATCAACATAAGATGTTTCCATTAATGGCCAGATAGAACTGAAGGAATAAAAGTCAGGGATTTTTCTAATATTTTTCTTTCGGTTCAGCTGTTAAAAAGCTCCTACACACATACTTATAGACAATGAAAATTATTAAGAGACTTAGGTCGCTGCCGGGCGATTCTCTCGGTGTTATACGCCGCACCCCGCCACTTGTTTTCGCAATGGCTGTTTTATCTCTCGGAGGATTTATAGGCGCCTCAACGGTCCTTGTGAGAGGGTTTAGGACGGTAGAGAATACCATCACTGTTACAGGTGCGAGTACTGAAAGTTTTGAGAGTGATATTGCAAAATGGACTGTACAGGTAAAGACCTCAGGGAAAACTCAGATTGACTCATTTACCAACCATAAGCAGTCCATTAATAAGACAATGGAATTCCTTAAAGCTAATGGAATTGAGGAAAGCGTAAAGCAGGATGTTTATCTTGGACCTGCGAGTATCAGTGAATATAAAACCAGAAATCCCAAGACTAATGAAATTATTAGAACTGAATGGATTACTTATCAGAATATTGAGATTGAAAGTAGGGATGTTTATAGCATCCAGAAGACTCATAGTCAGATAACAGAATTGCTTGGAAAGGGGGTAAGGGTGAAACCAAGCCGTCCTGAATTCACCTATTCGAAGCTGGCTGATAAACGCGTTGACATGCTTGCCAAGGCTGCGAAGGATGCCCGAATAAGAGCTGAAGCTATAGCTCTACAGGCAGGCTCTGAAGTGGGTGGTTTAAAGAGAGTAAATACTGGAGTTTTTCAGATAACTGTTCCGAATTCTACGAAGGTAAGTAGTTGGGGTTCTTATGACACTTCAACTATCAAGAAAGATATCACTGCGGTTATGGGTGTAACTTTTGCTGTTAAGAAGTAACTTAGGTAGTCTTCTTTTTGCCTTTAAGAATCATCAGCAAAGGCAGACCAATAAGCATCAGACTCCCATCAATTAATAAAAAAGTATTCAGATTCATTTATCCATTCTTTAAGGGGTATCCCAATTAAGGGGTATCCCTTTTTTTACTGGTTCTTTTTTCATATCATTCATCTCTTTTCTGATTTTGTTGTAGTACGCCAACTCTTCTGGATCATCAGAACCAAGACCATAATTCATGGTCGCTGCGAGATAAATCCTATGCATCCGGTATGAAGATAGCGTCATGATTAAATATTAGGAAAATGGATATGGTCGAAAATCATTTATTTTAGACCTAACAATAGGTTCTCCTAATTTAATATATTTTGATGCTAATTTTTGATCATAATTTTTTAAATGAGACTTAGAAAGTGTTTCCCTATTTCATAAGCTAATTTTACAGGAACTGCATTTCCAATTTGAGTATATTTTGGTAATTCTCTATCAAAAATAGATTCTCTAGGATTTCCAGCTCTTCTTATTCCGCCAGTAGTTCTTTTCCCTGCAAATAAATACCAATCAGGAAATGTTTGTAATCTTGCCCATTCTCTGACTGTTAATGATCTTGGCTGAGAAAAATGAACAAAATCATCCGCTAAAGAACAAGCAGTAATATTTGGACCTTTTTCATTCCATTTTTTTGGTAGGACCCTTTGTGCAAATTTCTTGGTTTTATATGTATCAGGAATCGCGCCGTTATTTTTAATCATGTAGTCAAATCTATTTACGACGGATTTTTTGTGATTACTATATTTATGTTCATTTAATTGATCTCCTTTGCTAAGGGATTCACCACTAAATTCATTCGATCTAATAAGTTTTTGCCAATTTGATTTAGGCTCAGAAAGATAAATATCTGTACTTCCACCATTCTCATAAGATTGATCAATTAAATCTGATAAAACATCTTCTAAATTTGGGTAATCATTCGTAGGATTTGGTAAAAACCCTCCTTCAAGTGCGTCTTGAGATATATTCTTTTTTTTAAGAAGTTTTCTTTTTATCCCGATTATTAATATACGCGGACGATTCTGAGGGACTCCATAATCCTTCGCATACACCAGTTTGGATTTGACATCATATCCTTTGAGATTTCTAAAGGTCTCTAAAACATCTTTAAATATTTCTCCTTTAATGCCAGTTTTTGTCCATCGAGATCTAATTAATCCCTCTACATTTTCGAAGAGAAATATTTTTGGCTGTACTTTATGAACAAAATAAGCCATATCTTGATAGAGATGATTTGAAGGTAATTGCTCTTTATCAACTGAATAAGATCTTCTTATTCCAATACCGGAAAAACCTTGGCAGGGAGGCCCTCCAGTAACAAGATCCACTGTATCCTTTTTAAAATCCCTTCCAAACTCCTCTTTAAGTTTGGAGAAAAGATTTGAAAAAAATTTCTTATCTTTAACAATTTCTTTTATATCTTGGGAATAAAAATCTCTTCTTAAATGGGGATAATGTTCATCTCTATTAATAAGATAAGTTTCCAAAGCATCTTTATTTAATTCATTTACATAAAGGGGAAAATAACCTGCCTTTTCCAGTCCAAGTGAAAGCCCCCCGCATCCAGCGAATAAGTCAATAAATGTTGGTGTTTTTGCTGAAATAATTCCTATTTTCTTGTTTCCTAGAGCGTTTTAATTATGTACTGTTTTGTATTAATTATCGACAATCTGAATTGAAATCAAGAAAATTTTTAATTTTTAAGAAATTTAGTTCTTAATGATATTCTTTAAAAATATTTAAAATATAAAAATGCTTAAATGTGCTAACCGAGATCCAGTCGAAACTTTAAGAATTTTTAAAAATCATAATTTAAGCCCTGCTTTTTTAGTCCCAACACAAACAGGTTTAGAAAAATCAATAATGGATGCAACATACTTAATAAGACAATTCTTAA
The DNA here is from genome assembly GCA_902572825.1 of uncultured Prochlorococcus sp. Classification (GTDB taxonomy): domain Bacteria; phylum Cyanobacteriota; class Cyanobacteriia; order PCC-6307; family Cyanobiaceae; genus Prochlorococcus_A. The sequence goes on from CACGHD010000001.1 coordinate 87,623, forward strand.
ATGATTCAAAAATACATAATTATGAAATTCAAAAAAAAGGGACAGAAAATAAAGTTGTTAAACAAGCAATTCTTATAGCAAAAGATTTTATAACAGAAACGAGCGTATCTTTTTATAGGCCAGAGACAAAAAATGGTGATCCGCGAATTTGGATATATGGATTAAAAGAAAAAGCATCAAATTTTGATTTACTTGCTTTATTAAAAGGTAAAAACCAATTAATAATTTTTAATTGCTCAAATTTAAACATTGCTAATTTTTTCCAGAGGGAAAGAAATTTGTTGAATCAATTATTGGATATTGAAAATCCTTCAATAGTTTCTGAAGAATTACTTGAAAAATGTAGGCAGATAAATAAAAAGGGTTTTATAAAAACTTTACGGGTAGGAGATACTGGGGTTGGTTTTACCTTTGAAAGTCTTTTAGGTATTAAATCAAATAGTAGTAAATCGCCGGATTATAAAGGAATAGAAATAAAAACTGGGAGAGAGAGTAAAACAATAAGACCAAACTTATTTAGTATGGTTCCTAACTGGGATATTTCTAATTTGAAGAATGCTGAAGAAATACTCGAAAAAAGGGGAGGCTATTCTCCTAAATTTGGTCCCTGTAAGGTAATTCATCATACGATAAGTAATAAAGAAAATTCATATGGATTATCACTAGTTGTAGAAAACAATGTAATAAATCAAATTTACAAAAATAATGGGCAAAAAGAATATGACGTGAAATGGTTATTGAGTGATTTTAATCAGAGACTAAAAGAAAAACATTCGGAAACATTCTGGATAACTGCTAAGTGCGAAGGTGCTAGAGGGACTACAGCAGAGAGCTTCCATTATAAAAAAATTGTTCATACTGGAAATGTGAATTTAACTATTATTCCTACTCTTATTGAGCTTGGAGTAATAACAGTAGATTATTTGCTCTGGGAAAAATTAAAAGGTTGGCAAAAATATACTAAAAAAAAGGGTTATGACTATCTTTGGAAGATTAAACCAAAAGATAGACATCTTCTTTTCAATTTTCAAAAAGAATATCAATTTTAAAAAAAACACGTATCAGTTCAAATTTAGAAAAATCACACCATAATTCAGAATATTTGGTCTGACAAAACTAATATATTTTTTCATTTGCTTAAAAAATATAAAATCGAGTCTTTAATACATCCAATTTTTATCTTTCAGAACCATTGACCCAACCACCTGATCTACATTTGCCAGAATTTTTGATATCGTAACTATCGCACCAGTAGTTATTTAAAGCAAATATAACATTGCTTTTAATTCTTTTAACCCCTCCAGCAACAGGCAAATAATGTATCCCTGTTTTTGCATTTAATTTCTCGGAACAAAAAAAATCAGGGCCGCACATTGCGTATGCTTTGCCCTCTTCATTTACATAAAGTATTGCTGCTGTTCCAGTATTTCTCCAATAAGGTATTCCTGGTAATCCAATATTTTTTGCTTTTTGATGGTGGCGAGCAACTCTTGTTTTATTAGATTCAAAGACATATTTCCATTCAACTTTTGGCAGATTTACAAAAAGGACCCAAAAAATAATTGGTGCATATAAAGCTCCTACCCAAGACCATATTCCATAACTTTTGCTATTTTTTATTTTTTGATTTTGATGCATAGCTAGATTTAACTTTTTGGTTTAAATAAATTTTGAATAACATAAATATCTTTTGCTTCAGGATATTTTTGTTTAAAAACTCCTACTGCACCATTCGGCGAGAGAGCAAAAAGATTTATTTTTACTCTGTAATCTTCAACTAATCCTGCAACTAAATAGTTTTTCAAAAATTTACAAAGTATTTATTTGTAATTTTAAGGTAACTGTCAATTGCAAATATCTAAAAAAACGTCTTTGGGCTTTTACTAATTACAAGCTATAGAGAGTTCTTATGCCTGCGTCGGGACTTGAACCTGAGACTTCTCCCTTACCAAGAGAAGTGAATCATATAAATAAGAAATAATTATGCTCTAATTTCTGCTCTAATTCGTTAATACTTAGTGATTTTAAATTTATTTATTCTTTGGTAATTAATAAAAAGCTTTGCGGTAGTTGGCTTTAGGGCTATGCCCTCGTCGGGACTTGAACCCGAGACCTCTCCCTTACCAAGGGAGTGCTCTACCGCTGAGCTACAAGGGCAATTTTAAAGTGGGCCGGGTTGGATTTGAACCAACGTAGGCAGAGCCAGCGGATTTACAGTCCGCCCCCTTTAACCACTCGGGCACCGACCCCCACTATTTGAACTTATCAGTTAATGGTCACTTTGTGTGAAAATATTTTGGATTTTTTGTTTCTTTCTAGATAGCATTTAATAGAAAAGACTTTATTGATGATGAATATCTTATTGATAAATGGACCAAATCTAAATCTTTTGGGCACTAGAGAACCTGAAATATATGGTAATAAAACATTGAGTGATATAGAAAAAGATTTAACTAAAGTTGCTAAAGAAAAAAGTATTAATCTTGAATGTTTTCAAAGTAATCATGAAGGACAAATCGTGGATAAAATTCATGAGTCTGTAAAAAGTATCCAAGGTATTCTTATAAATGCTGGCGCTTTTACACATACCTCGATTTCTATTAGGGATGCTTTAATTGGATCAAAAATTCCTTTTGTAGAGTTACATATTTCCAATATTTTCAGTAGAGAAAATTTTCGTAAAGAATCTTTTCTTACAGATAAAGCTATAGGAATTATTAGTGGATTCGGCATATCAAGTTATTCCTTAGCTCTTGAAGGAATTATTGGATATTTAAGTAGTAAAGATTAAATGTTAGTCGATTTTAAAAGGCCCACTTCTCATATTAAATATTTATCGTCATTTACCTCAGATGAGTGGATCGAACTCGCATTATCTAGTCCAATAGATATTCTTATTGACCATGCTCATTGTGAAAGAAAAGCAGCAGGAGTAGCTATTCAATTGATGTTTAGATATCCATCAGAACCAAATCTGGCAGAAGTTCTAAGTCCAATAGCGAGAGAGGAATTAGAGCATTTTGAAAAAATACTTTATTTTTTAAAGGATCTAGGACATTCTCTTGAGTCGTTAAAACCTCCTCCATATGGAGCTGAATTGTCCAAAAATATAAGAAAGGAAGAGCCCAATAGAATGCTTGATAGTTTCTTAATAGCAGGACTTATTGAAGCAAGAAGTCATGAAAGATTAAGCTTGCTTGCGCTGAATTCTGAAGATAAATCGTTTAAAGCCCTTTATGAGTCTCTGCTTGAGAGTGAGGCAAGACATTTTGGAGTTTATTGGAAACTAGCGCAAACTAAATTCTCTAAAAATCAGACTCTCAAAAGGTTACAGGAATTATCAAAAATTGAGTCAGAAATTCTTGCTGAGACTTTTATGATGCCAAGGGTTCATAGCTAGAAATAATAAAATTAAGAATGTTAATAAAAAAAATTTTAACAGTATTTAAAGGTAATAAAAGTGATTCGGCATCATTAACCATCGTAGGAGTTGGGCCCGGAGATCCATCACTTTTAACAATTGCTGCTTTAGATGCAATCAAAAAGGCGAAAGTTATAGTTTTCCCAGTATCAGATGATAATAAAAAGAGTTTTGCTGCAGAAATAGTCAAGAAATATACCAAATTTAAAAAAAATATACCTATCATCTTTCCAATGGCTAGAGAGGGTTTTGATCCTGATGAAATATGGTCTAATTCTGTAGAAAAAATTGT
>CACGHD010000002.1 GCA_902572825.1 uncultured Prochlorococcus sp.
ATCATCAATCATGTGGCCTAACTTTGTTTTTTTAACATTCAAATATTCTGCATTATTATCGTTTGGACAAATAACTAATGGAACTCTTTCAATAACTTCTATTCCATAGCCACCTAATCCAGCAATCTTTCTAGGATTGTTTGTAAGTAATTTTAGTTTCTTTATCCCTAGATCTGTTAATATTTGTGCTCCAACTCCATAATTTCTTAGATCAGCTGGGAAACCTAATTTTTCATTAGCTTCTACAGTGTCTAATCCACCATCCTGTAGACTATAAGCTTTTAATTTATTAATTAGACCAATACCTCTGCCTTCTTGTCTCAAGTAAACAACAACCCCCTCTTCCTCCTTTTCTATCCTTGATAAAGCAGCCTCTAATTGAGGTCTACAATCACAACGTAAAGATCCAAAAGCATCGCCAGTTAAGCACTCTGAATGCATTCTTACTAGTACAGGTTCACTTAATTTTGATGATTTTTGTTTAACTAATGCAACGTGCTCTGAACCATCAAGTTCATTAACATATCCATATGCTTTAAAATTGCCAAAAATACTTGGAAGTACAGCATCTGATTTTCTAAATACAAATCTCTCAGTTTGAAAACGATAACTTATTAAATCAGCTATGGATATTAATTTCATTCCCCACTGTTTTGCATACTCTTTAAGCTGTGGAAGTCTTGACATGGAACCATCAGGATTTTGTATTTCACAAATTACTCCAGCGGGATAAAGACCAGACATTGCCGCAATATCTACTGCCGCTTCGGTATGCCCTGCCCTTTTTAATACTCCACCTTTCTTTGCTCTTAAAGGAAAAATATGTCCAGGTCTTCTTAAATCATCAGGTTTTGTATTTGGGTTTATTGCAACTTGAATAGTCTTTGCCCTGTCTTCAGCAGAAATTCCAGTTGTAACATTATTCTCAGGTCCAGCATCAATTGATATCGTAAAAGCTGTTTGATTTTCATCTGTATTTCTGTCTACCATTAATGGTAAATCTAAAGAGTCAAGTTTTTCACCTTGCATGGCTAGGCATATAAGACCACGTCCCTCAGTAGCCATAAAATTAATTTGCTGTGGAGTTGCAAACTGAGCCGCACATATTAAATCTCCTTCATTTTCTCTTCTCTCATCATCAACAACAATTATGCATTCACCATTTCTTATAGCTGCCAACGCATCGCTTATAGGATCAAATTCAATTTTAAAAGAGTCATTTATATCCAAAATTGTTCCATTATTTGATTTGGGACTTGTTTCTTTCATTATTCCTATCAATATAGAAAAATAGTGTTTTAGTTACCTTTAATTCAACACTTTATAATCCTATCTCAAAGTCTGCCAATTCAAAGAAATGAATGTTGCAATAGTAGGTGCTACAGGTTACGGCGGTATTCAAGCGGTAAATCTTTTAAAGAAAAATAAAAAATACAAAATTTCATTTTTAGGCGGTAATAAAACATCTGGATCTAAGTGGAATGATAATTTCCCTTTTATTTGTCTAGATAATGATCCTTATATAGAAGAAATTTCAGTTGATAATATTTCAAAAAATGCAGATGTTGCTTTGCTTTGCTTACCAAATGGCTTATCTTCAACATTGACAAGGAAATTATTAGATAGAGGTCTTAAAGTTATTGATTTATCTGCTGATTATAGATATAAATCGTTAGATGAATGGGAAAAAGTATATTCCAAAGAAGCTGCAATTTATAAAAGGAATGATGATGATTTATGTAAAGAGGCAGTTTACGGTCTTCCTGAAATAAATAAAGAAGCCATTTCAAAAGGAAGATTAATTGCTTGTCCAGGATGTTATCCAACATCTGCTCTTATTCCATTAGCTCCTTATCTCTCTCAAGGAATTATTGAAAATGAAGGTATAGTTATTGACTCTAAAAGCGGAACCTCTGGAGGTGGTCGAGAACCAAACCAAAAGCTACTCTTATCAGAATGTGGAGAAGGTCTATCAGCATATAGATTGATAAACCATAGACATACCTCAGAGATCGAGCAAGTGGCATCTTTAATTTCTGGTAATAAAATTGAACTGCTATTTACACCTCATTTAGTCCCAATCTCACGGGGGATGCATTCGACTATTTATGGGAGATTAAAAGATCCAGGATTAACTTCTGATGACTGCAGAATTCTTCTCGATAATTATTATAGAAATTTTAAAAATATTAAAGTCTTACCTGTAGATACATTTCCATCAACAAAGTGGGTTAAAAATACAAACCAAATTTTACTTTCTGTTAAAGTTGATAATCGAAATGGAAGAATAATTATATTGTCTGTAATTGATAATTTGTTAAAAGGTCAGACTGGTCAAGCAATTCAAAATTTAAATATTATGAGTGGATTTTCAATGGATGAAGGTCTTGATTTAACTAATAATTTTCCATAAAATTACTTCTTATCATAAAACCAGCATGAGAGATTGAGTGAGGCAAAATTTTATGCTCAAGCATTTGTATTCTTTTGGAAAGTGATTCAATATCATCATCATTTCTAATTGACAATGCAGCTTGCATTATCAATGATCCGCTATCTACCTCCTCTTCAACAAAATGTACGGAACAACCAGTTATTTTTGAACCATTTAATATAGAATCCTTTATCGCAGAACCACCTTTATATGCTGGAAGTAATGAAGGGTGAATATTTATTATCTTATTCTTAAATTTATTAATAAAAAATGGAGTAACAATTTTCATCCAGCCTGCCATAACCACAAGTTCAACATCGTAATGAATTAAAGTATTTACAATTTCTAATTCAAATGCCTCCTTTTGCAGAAAGTCTTTGCTTCTTATGATTTTATTAGGTATTTTTTTACTTTCAGCTCTCTTTATACAACCTGCATCATCTTTATTAGTTATTAGAACTTTTATATCTATATCTAATTCTCCTTTTTCTGAGAGATTAATTAATTCCTGAAAGTTTGTTCCTTTACCAGAAGCAAGTACACCTATTTTTAATTTTGGGGAAAATCTTCTAAATTCTGATATCTCAGGCGAAATTATGTAATTAAATGATCTATCCAAATTTTTTTATTTTATCCAATGATAAATTCATATGAAATAAAAAAAACCCTCAATTAAAATTGTTTTTATTCAAAAACATATTTATTTGAAGATAATAATTTAAACAAATTTAAATGATTCAAATCTATGGACTATTTGTGTAGATATAATTGAATAATAAATAAAAGAAACAAATATATAAAATGAATGGAGATTTAAACTCTTGGGATAAATTTTGTAATTATCTTTGGTTTGATAAAAAATTAAATATTTGGTTAGACATAAGCAAAATTAATTTTACAAGTAAAGAGATAACAAATTTAGAAAATAAATTTAAAGATGTTTTTTCATCAATAAAAGAATTAGAAAATGGTGCCATCTCAAATATTGATGAGAATAGGCAAGTTGGACATTATTGGTTAAGAAATCCATCAATTTCACCCTCATCAAATATAGGAGAGGAAATTAGATCAGATATTAATGCAATCTCTGAATTTGGAAAACAAATTTTAAATGGAGATATTATGAATGAGAATAATCAGAAGTATACTGATGTTCTATGGATAGGAATTGGTGGAAGTGGGTTAGGACCATTACTTATTACGGAGTCACTGCAGAAGTTTTCTAGAGGCTTAAATTTTTCTTATATCGATAATGTTGATCCTTTCTTAATTAGCGAAAAGTTAGAAGTTTTATCTGAAAAATTATCAACAACATTATTTGTAGTAGTAAGCAAATCAGGTGGTACGCCAGAACCTAGAATTGCAATGGAAATTATTAAAAGTCACTGCGAAAACAATTCTCTTGAATGGAATTCTAATGCTATAGCTATAACTATGAAAGATAGTAAGTTATTTAAAAAAGCCACTTCTGAAAATTGGTTAAAAATATTTAATTTGCAAGATTGGGTTGGAGGAAGAACTAGTATTACAAGCTCTGTGGGATTACTTCCATTAGCTCTTATAAATGAAAATATATCTGAATTTATTAGAGGTGCATCATTAATGGATGAAGCAACACGGGTAAGTGATTTTAAAAATAATCCAGCAGCACTATTATCATCCGCATGGTATTTAACTGGGGATGGCATTGGAAAGAGAGATATGGTCGTATTACCTTATAGAGATAGGTTACAGGTATTTAGTAAATATCTCCAGCAATTAGTAATGGAATCATTAGGAAAGAAATTTAATAGGAATGGTGAAGTAGTTAATCAAGGTATTTCCGTTTTTGGTAATAAAGGATCTACAGATCAACATGCTTATGTTCAGCAACTGAGAGATGGTATTGATAATTTCTTTTGTATTTTTATTGAATTATTAGATTCTCCATCTACTAATATTTTTGATGATAAAGAGAATCCTAAAGAATACCTTTCTGGTTTTTTGCAAGGAACCAGATCAGCACTCTCTAGTGAAAACAGACAAAGTATCACTATTACCTTAGAAAAGTTAAATTGTTTTTCACTAGGTGCCTTAATCGCTTTATTTGAGAGGGCTGTATCCTTCTACGCTGAATTGGTAAATATAAATGCATATGATCAACCTGGAGTTGAAGCTGGAAAGAAAGCAGCCGCAAATATTATTGAGTATCAACAAAAAGTAACTAATTTATTAGATGAAGGTGGAGAATATTCCATAAAAGACATAACATCATTATTTGATAATTCAGTGAGTGAGCCTATATTTTTTATACTCCGTGAAATGTGTTTCGGTAATGATAATTATTTAGTTAAGGGCGATTGGTCAAATCCAAATTCATTAGTTATTAAAAAAATAAATTCTTAAACAACAATATTCATAATCTTTCCTTTAACAATAATTATTTTTCTTATTTCCTTATCTTGAGTCCATTTTAATATGTTAGGTCTTTTAAGAGTCAATTCTTTAATTTTATCTTCACTCATATCATTATTAATATTTACTTTGTCTCTAACTTTTCCATTCACTTGTATTACTAGTTCATATGAATCTTCCTTTAGAGCCTCGGCATTAAATGAAGGCCATTGTTCTAAATGCACAGATTTTTTAAATCCTATAAGATGCCATATTTCTTCTGCAATATGAGGTGCAAATGGAGCCAACAAAATACAAAATGTTTTTAAAGCATCAATTTTTAAATTATTGTTTACTTCATTAATGGAATTTGATAATGAATTATAAAACTTCATTAGTTCTGAAATCGCAGTATTAAATTGGTTATTTAATATGTCATTTGAAATTTCTTTTATGGCGATATTCATTGACTTTATTAAACTTTTTTCTTTATCTGGATTGAAATTAGATTTACTATTTATATCTTTCGAAAAATTTATATAAAGCTTCCAAATCCTGCTTAAAAATCTAAATTGTCCTTCAACATCTGTATCTCCCCATTCCAAATCTTTTTCTGGCGGTGCTTTAAATAATATAAACATTCTTGCTGTATCTGCTCCATATTTTTTAATTACTGATTCAGGGTCTATTCCATTATATTTTGACTTAGACATCTTCTCAAAAAGGACCTCGAGTTTGGTATTGTCAATTGGATCTTTAGGATTTGTTAAGTCAGTAATATCCAAAGGAGAAACATATTTACCCGTTTTATTGTTTTTATAGGCTGCGGCCTGAACCATACCTTGCGTTAAAAGCTTTTTAAATGGTTCATCAATTTCAAATAGTTCATTATCCCGCAAAGCTTTAGTGAAAAATCTTGCATATAACAAATGCAATATTGCATGCTCTACTCCTCCAACATATTGATCTACAGGCAACCATCTATTAATTTCAATCTTTTCAAATGGCTTATTTGAACATTTTGAAGATGGATATCTTAAAAAATACCATGATGAACACATAAAAGTGTCCATAGTATCAGTTTCTTTTTTTGCCGCTATTCCACATTTTGGACATGTTGTATTTATCCAAGTATTATTATCACCTAATGCATTAATCTTGTTTGACGAGATATCTATATCTTTTGGTAATTCAACAGGTAATTCCGATTGGTTTAAAGGAACAGATCCACATTTTTTGCAATTAACGATGGGTATCGGACATCCCCAATATCTTTGTCTAGATATTAACCAATCTCTTAAACGATATTGAATCTTATTTTCGGCCCATCCGTTATTAACTCCGTCCTCTGAGATTCTTAATTTAGCAATAGTATTTGATATACCATCGTATTGATTTGAATTAATAAGATATCCATTTTCTAGATAAGCGTCATCAAGCTTGTTATTTGTTTCACTTTTATCTTTTATTATTACCTGTTTAATATCAATATTATTTTTCTTAGCAAATTCAAAATCCCTTAGATCATGAGCAGGCACTCCCATAACAGCTCCTGTACCGTATTCATCTAGAACATAACTTGCAACCCAAATAGGAATAGATTCAGAATTAACTGGATTTATTCCTATTAAGCTAGTTTTGATTCCAATTTTTTCAAGTTCGTTATTTTTATTATTTTTTAAATATTGTTTAAGATTTTTTATATTTTGAATGGTTTCTTGATCAGAAATATTTTTAATTAATGAATGATTAACAGAAATTGCTAAATAAGTAACTCCAAATAAAGTATCTGGTCTTGTTGTGAATACAGTTATTTTCTGTTCTGGATTGGTATTGATATTGAAATTAATATTTGTACCAATTGACTTTCCAATCCAATTATCTTGCATTATTTTTACTCTTTCTGGCCAGTTATCTAATTTTTCTAAATCCTTCAATAACTCATCGGCATAATTTGTAATCCTTAAAAACCACTGCTTTAATAATTTTTTTTCTACTACTGCACCAGATCTCCAAGATTTACCCTCTGAATCAACTTGTTCATTTGCTAAGACTGTATTATCTATGGGATCCCAATTAACTTCTGATTCCTTTTGATATACAAGACCTGCCTTGTATAACTCTAAAAATAGATATTGTGTCCAAATGTAATAATTCTCATCACAAGTTGCAAATTCCCTATCCCAATCAACTGATAGTCCCAAAAGCTTTAATTGTGACTTCATATGAGAAATATTTTTTTTGGTCCACACACTTGGACTAATTCCTCTTTCAATCGCAGCATTCTCAGCAGGCAAACCAAAAGCGTCCCATCCCATTGGATGTAAGACAGATTTGCCCTTAAACCTTTGGAAACGAGCTATTAAGTCCGTAATAACATAATTCCTAACATGTCCCATATGAAGATTCCCTGAAGGGTAGGGAAACATTGATAAGGCATAAAATTTATCGCTATTCTCAGTTAATTCATCGGTTTTGTATAAATTATTTTCTGTCCATATTGACTGCCATTTTTTTTCTATTTCAGATGGATTATATAAATTGGTATCAGTCTCATATTGTTTATCGGGAGAAATCACTTAATTTTTATTTGTTAAATTATTATTTTAATATCCATTGTATAAAATAGAAATACTTTGTTAAAAGGAATAATTTATAATTAAAATTTAAAATATATGATCTACAAATGAAAAATATAACTTTTGAAAAATATCAAGGTAACGGAAATGATTTCGTAGTAATCGATTCTAGAGGAAATGATTTATTTAAAAATTACAAGGCAAATAAAATATTAGATATAAAAAAAATTTGCAACAGGCAATTTGGTATTGGAGCAGATGGTGTGATTTTCATAGAAGAACCTAATGAAGATAATTATGCAAAAATGATAATCTTTAATTCTGATGGTTCTGAAGCACAAATGTGCGGAAACGGAATTAGGTGTTTAGTTGAGTATCTCCATGTAAATGATTCAATGAATAATAAAAATATAGAATATAAAATTGAGACTAAAGCAGGTTTAAAAATTGCAAAATATATAAATGATGAAATTACAGTAAAAATGGGAGTTCCAATTTTAGAAAGTCAAAGTATTCCAACAACAATTGAAAAAAAAATCAATTCAATTCCTTCACATGAATTTATTGAGAAAAATTTTAATAATATAGGTTATGCCGTAGGAATGGGAAATCCGCATTTAATATTCTTTTTACAAGACATAGATTCAATTTTTCTTACCAGGCTTGGGCCTATATTTGAAAAAAATGAATTATTTCCAGAAAAAACTAATGTGCATTTTTGTCAAATCTTAAATAGAGATAATATCAAAGTAAAAGTATGGGAAAGAGGAGCAGGACCAACCTTAGCCTGTGGAACAGGTGCCTGTGCTATTCATGTAGCAGCTTATAAATTAGGTCTCTGTAATTCACAAACAACTATAACTTTACCTGGCGGTAATCTTAAAATAGATTGGTCAAAAGACGATTCTGAAGTCATGATGACCGGTAATGCTAAAAAGGTTTTCTCAGGATCAATGTCAGTAAATTAATGGAAAATAATTTTATCTATTTTGATAATGCATCCACAACTCCATTATCTGAGAATGTTTTAAATATAATAAATTCAACTTATAGAAATTATTGGCATAACCCTTCATCTACATATGAGTTAGGGATAAAATGCTCAACGTATCTTGAACAAATTAGATCTAAAATTGCTTATATATTTGAAGCATATCCAGAGGATATAATTTTTACATCTGGTTCTTCGGAATCAACAAATATTGTATTTAATAATATTTATGAGAACTTTAAAAATGGTAAAGTTATCATTTCGAATGTTGAACATCAAGCAACAACTATTTGTGCTAATAAACTAAGAAAACAAAATTGGGATATTTACGAATGGAAGGTAAATAATGATGGAATTTTGAATATTTCAAATATCGATAAAATCTTAACCAATGATATTAGACTTTTATCAATTATTTGGGGACAAAGTGAAATTGGGACAATACAACCTGTTCAATTTATAGGTTCCAAATGTAGAGAATTAAACATAATGTTCCATTTAGACGGAACTCAAATATTAAGCAATGGAATATTCAGTTGGAAAGATCTTAAATGTGATTTTTTAAGTTTATCTGCTCATAAATTTGGAGGTCCAAAAGGTATCGGTATTCTTTTAACAAAAGAAAAGTCTAGACAAATTTTAAAAAATAAAGACATATCACTAACTCAGGAATTTTCAATTAGACAAGGTACTCAAGCTTTGCCATTAATCGCTGGAATGTATGAATCATTAAAGAATATTAAAGGAAAAATAAAATTATATGATTACAAAACTGTATTTTCTTCTGATCAAATTAACGAACTTAAAAATTATTTTTTTCAAAAAATAAAGGGTAATAATCATATAAAGATTACGGGAAGTATTAACAATAGACTTCCCAATCATATTTCGTTTCTACTATTAAATAAACTATTTGAGCCTATAAGGGCCTATAAGATTGTTAATTTCATGTCAGAAAATAGAATAGCCATAAGCAGTGGAAGCGCTTGTTCAAGCTCATCTGGGAAAGCTAGCTCAACACTTAAAAATATTGGTTTAAAAGATGATGAACTATATTCAAATATTCGTGTTACTTTGGGTTCAATAAACAATAAGTCAGAAATAGATAAATTTTTAGAACTTATTCAAATATGTATTGAAAAATTTTAATGGAAACCAATTACAGACTACCAAAAGATTTAAATGAATCTCTTAAGAATGTGGAGGATGCAATTATTCCAAGTTTATTAGATTCTAGTAAAAGATTTACTATAGAATTTAATTTTGAAGGATTGAAGTTTAATAGAATTGGAATAACTATCTACAAGATATTGTCTAAAAATAATAATGTTTTCATAACATTTGCAGATCAAGGTGCTGTAGCTTTAGCTCAAAGAGACTATCCAGATATCAAAGATAAAATCTTTACTTTTAAATCATTTAATGAATCAAATAATATAAATAATATTGATAGTGCAATGATATCAATAATACCTCAGCCATATGATTTCGATTCATTTGAACCAATGTCTGATAATTATCAAGGAACGCATTATTCATTAAATCCAAAATTTGAAGATGCTAATATTGGTATAGGAAGTGTTATTAGAGAGCGCCGTAAAAACTTTGTCAAAACTTGGAAAAATATTTATTTTCTTCAGCCTTTAAATAAAGCTGCTCTAATGCATATTTATCCAAATAACTGGATGCTTTTCAAAGAAGAAAATAAAAAATATTATTTTAAAAAAGAATTTGAAATTAAACCCGACAATGAATCTATTTTTGTAAATTTATAGATTGAAAGTGATAAAAAAAATTTATTCATTTTTCTTAATTGTTCTTGTATTAGTCACATCTCCTTTCTTAATAAGATATTTACTGGCAAATCATAAAATAACTATTTTAAATAGTATTTATTTTAATTTCCCCGGATTAATCACTAAAAACAAAAAATGTCCTTCTTATGATGCATTATTGAATCAAACGCTTGATGATTCTTTTAGTGTTTCAATTATTAATAATAAAGGAGAAATAATAAGTTCCTACAATGATGATGTTCCAAGATTACCAGCGTCTAATCAAAAATTATTCTCATCAGCTTATGTTTTAAGTAAATATAAATTAAATAGTAATTTAAAAACATCCTTATTAAAAAAAAATAAAAACGATTATTTTTTGTACGGTCAAGGTGATCCAGATCTCAATTATGAAGATGTAATTAAATTAATTTCAAATATTAAAGAAAATAAAATTATTAAATTTAATATTGTAGAAATTAATTCAAAATTATATTGGCCTAATGGTTGGACAAAAACTGATAAACTTTTCGAATATGGATCTCCAATTACATCTCTTGCAATAGAAAGTAATCACAATAAATATAATGATATTTATGCTTTAAAAAATTATATTAATAACTATTTAAAAAATAAATTTCCAAATTCAAAAATATATATAGATTTTTTTGATTCAGAAAAAACATTTTATTTAAAAAATATTAAAGAGATAAATAAAATATATTCAACTCCAATTCTCTCATTATTAACTCTAACAAATTCTGAAAGCCATAATTTTACAGCTGAATCTCTTTTTAAAAATGCTTCAAATACATGGAACGATAATAACTATATAAAATTAAAAAAATGGTTAGAAAATAAAGGACTACCTTTAACTAATACATACTTTGCAGATGCAAGTGGATTATCTAGAAAAAATAAAATTACAACAAAATTAGTCGTATTGTTTTTAGATAAAATGAGATATTTTGATGATTTTAAAGCTTATCAATCTACTCTTTCAATAATGGGAGTAAGAGGAACATTAGCTAAAAAATTTGTAAATACTGAATTATCTGGAAAGTTTTTTGGCAAAACCGGGACTCTTTCAAATGTCTTTGCATTATCTGGCTATTTATATAAAAATGATAAGCCAATAATTATAAGCATTATCCAAAATTCTAATAATATTAATAAAGAAAAAGCTTTTAAATTATTACGTGATCTTTATTACCTGAAATCTTGTTAATATAAATATTATTTAAAATATTTTTTTAAATCCCTTTCTACAGAGGGGGGCACCATATGATTAATTTCACCACCAAATTTTGCAACTTCTTTTACTAATGAACTACTAAGAAAACTGTAATTTGTATTGGTTGATAAAAATATAGTTTCAATTTCATTATTAAGAGATTTATTTGTATGAGCAATCTGTAGTTCATACTCAAAATCACTCATTGCTCTTAAACCTCTTAAAATAAGATTAGCTTTTAGATCATTTGCACAATCAACAGTTAGTCCGGAATAAGAAATAACTTCAATATTAGGTAAATGAGAAAGAGAATTTTTTATTTGTAAAATTCTTCTTTGAATATTAAATGTTGGTGTTTTAGAAGTATTTTCTAAAACAGCAACTACTAAATTTCCAAATATTTTTTCAGCCCTTTCTATTAAATCAACATGACCGTTTGTTAGAGGATCAAATGTACCAGGATAAAGAATTTTCATGAATTTATTATGATCGAATAAGAAATTTAGTTAAAATAAGTTTATTAGATATATCAATTATGACATTAAATCTAGAAGCAAAAAAAATCTTATTAAGAAAAATACCTCACGGATTATTCATTTGTGGTGTTAGAGACGAAGATAAAAATGAAGTGAATGGATTTACTGCTAGTTGGGTGACTCAAGGTTCCTTCACTCCCCCATTAATCGTAATGGCAGTTAGAGCAGAGGGTTCTAGTCATGAAATAATAAAGTCGACGAATAAGTTCTCTTTAAATGTGCTCAAAAGTGATCAAAAGGATCTAGCAGCTGTTTTTTTTAAACCCCAAAAAGCTTTAGGAGGCAGATTTGAATCTGTTGAATTTAATTTAGGTGAACTTGGATTGCCTATTTTAGTTGATAGTGTTGGTGGAGTTGAATGTAATGTAATTGGAAGTGTTATTCATGGAGACCATACTGTTTTTGTAGGAGAAGTTAAATCTGCTTATTTGAATAATGATGTTGACTCACTAAATTTATCTTCAACTGGCTGGAATTATGGAGGTTAATCATCATAAATGAGTAATTCCTCTATAGAAACATTAGATAACAAATATAATTTTAAAATTGAATATAAATTAATTAATAATAAAGAGTTATTAAAATCAAGATTATCCGAAATCCCAAAGTCATCTGGTTGCTATCTTTTTAAAGATATAGATAATAATTTACTTTATATTGGTAAATCTAAAAAACTACGCAGTAGAGTAAGTAGTTATTTCAACAATTTTTCAGATTTAACTCCAAGATTAAGCTTGATGGTTCGTCAAATAACTGAAATAGAAATCATAGTCACAGATAGCGAATATGAGGCACTAAACTTAGAGTCAAATTTAATAAAAACAAACAAACCATACTTTAATATTCTTTTAAAGGATGATAAGAAATATCCATATCTTTGTATAACCTGGAGTGAAAAATATCCTCGAATATTTATTACAAGAAGAAGAAGAAATAGAAATAATTTAGATAGATATTATGGACCTTATGTAGATGTCGGATTATTAAGGAGAACATTATTTACCATAAAAAAAATATTCCCACTTAGACAAAGGCCAAGGCCAGTCTATAAAGATAGAACTTGCTTGAATTATTCAATAGGAAGATGTCCAGGTGTTTGCCAAGAAGTAATATCATCTGATGATTATAAAAAAATAATGAAACAAGTATCTATGATATTTCAGGGAAGGAATGATGACTTAGAAATTTTTTTACAAAAAAAAATGCTGCAATTTTCAAAAGATTTAGATTATGAAAATGCAGCAAAAATAAGAGACCAAATTTTAGGTTTAAAATTATTAACTGAATCACAAAAAATATCAATACCAGATTCTTCAATTAATAGAGATATCTTTGGAATTGTTTCAGAAAAAAATGTAGCTAGTATACAAATTTTCCAAATGAGATCTGGTAAGCTCATTGGGAGAATTGGTTATAGTCAAAAATTAAATAATGAAGATGAAAATCTTATTCTACAAAGGGTATTAGAAGAGCATTATATGAATGTTGAAGGTGTAGAAATACCCTCAGAAATTCTTATTCAATATAAACTTCCAAAACAAACAACAATAGAGGATTGGTTAAAGGAGCTAAGAAAAAAGAAAGTAAAAATCATAATCCCTAAAAGAAATAAAAAACATGAAACTGTAGAGATGGTTTTAAAAAATGCGAAATTAGAATTAGATAGAATATTAAATGGGATACAAGATAGTGAATCATCAATTGAGGATCTTGCCCAAATACTTGAATTAAGCGAACAACCTAAAAGAATTGAAGGTTATGATATAAGCCATATTCAAGGTACAGATCCAGTAGCATCACAAGTCGTATTTATTGATGGAATTCCTTCTAAACAGCATTATAGGAAATATAAAATTAAAGATCCAAACGTTTTTATAGGACATAGTGATGATTTTGCCTCGATATATGAAGTAATACATAGAAGGTTTAGGAAATGGTCAAAATTTAAAAATAGCGGAGGTGATTTTTCAATATTAAATGATAAAACTAATAGCAAATTAGACAATGAACTTCTATCAGATTGGCCTGATTTAATAATGATTGACGGGGGTAAAGGGCAGTTAAATGCTGCTATTAAAGCATTAAAAGAATTAAATCTTGAGGAAGAAGTTACTATATGTTCATTGGCAAAAAAAAATGAAGAAATATTTATCCCAGGTTTTACAAAGTCTCTTGATACTGATGAAAATCAAAAAGGAGTCCTTCTATTAAGAAGGATAAGAGATGAAGCTCATAGATTTGCATTATCTTTTCATAGAGACAAAAGATCTAAGAGAATGAATAGATCACAATTGTCCCAAATAAGTGGATTAGGTCCTTCAAGGATAAGAGAATTGCTGGAGCATTTTAAATCAATAGACGCAATAAGAATGGCTACTAAAGAGGATTTATCAAAAGTTAAAGGACTTGGAAAAAATTCAGTAAATGATATATATGAATATTTTCATGAGTTATAAATATTAATTAATTTTTGAAAAATAGATTTCTTGATATTGTTAAATATAACTATATTAAAAATATATATTTAGAAATTAATCTAGTAATTTGACAGCTGAAGCATATCTCTGGTTTAAATCACTGCACATTATTGGTGTAATCGTTTGGTTCTCGGGACTTTTTTATTTAGTAAGACTTTTTATATATCATGAAGAATCTAAAAATATGGATAAATTACTAAAAATTGCCTTTAATAAACAATACACCTTGATGGAAAAAAGGCTGGCAAATATAATCACAACTCCAGGGATGATATTAGCTTTAAGTATGGCTATATGTATGGTTATTATGCAGCCTAGTTGGTTAAGTGAGAAGTGGTTACAAATTAAAATTTCTTTTGTTTTGGGATTAGTAATTTATCATTCTTATTGTTATAAAATAATGTATTCATTACAAAATGGTACCTCAACCATTTCAGCAAAAAAACTAAGATTATTAAATGAATTGCCTACTTTATTATTATTTATAATTGTACTTTTAGTTATTTTTAAAAATAATTTTCCAACCAGTGTTGCTACATGGAGTGTTGTTGGACTTGTTATTTTCATGTTGGCTTCAATACAATTATATGCAAAGATTAGAAAGAAAAATGAGAATTCATTAAGTAATGAATAAGGAAGACTTAATAAAATTAACTTCCAATATTAATAAAGATAGTTGTCCTAAAAATATTAATTTTCACTGTCACACAAAATTTAGTGATGGAAGTCTTGAACCGCATGAACTTTTAGAACAAGCTTATAAAAATGACTTGAAATTTTTATCAATAACCGATCATCATTCAATTAAAGCGCATGAATATATAAAAAAAAATAGTATACTCAAAAATTATCCTAAAGATTCTTTTACATTAATTTCAGGAATAGAAATTAATTGTTTAATTCTAGGATGTTTAGTACATGTAATTGGATTGGGAATAGATATTAAAAGTAGATACCTAAATCCCTACATCCTTGGAGAATCTCCAATAGGTAATGATTTAAATATTAAATCAGTTATTAAAGCAATAAATTTAGCTGGTGGTTTATCATTCCTAGCACATCCAGCGAGGTACAGGATTCCCTTTTATAAATTAATTCCAGAGGCCAAAATTCAAGGTATTGATGGAATAGAGGTTTGGTACGATTATGAACTTAATGATAGATGGAATCCTAGTTTATTTGTATGTTCAGAAATAGAAAAATTAGCAGATAAATATTCATTGCTTAAAACATGCGGAACAGATAGTCATGGACTTTCACTATTTGGCAGATAATTCAGAATTCGTTTTTTTCAATAATTGAATCAGTATTAATAATTATGTTCTTTAAATTTTCAATAACATCAGAAGAACAATTATTCCACATTTTTCTATTGACAATTTCAAGAAATCTTTGTGCAATATCTCTTAAAGCCCATGGATTATTTTCTAGAAAGAAATTCCTAAGATCCCGATCACATAACCATGATTTATAAACTTCCTCATAACACCAATCTGACACTACTTCAGTAGAAGCATCAAAAGCATATAAGTAATCTAGTGTCGCTGAAAATTCAAACGCTCCTTTATAACCATTATCCTTCATTCCATTTATCCATTTAGGATTAAGTATTCTTGATATAACAACTCTATTAATTTCATCTTGTAATTTTGAAATTTTAGATAATCCAAATTTAGATAAATCACCATGATACATTTCAGGTAATTTACCGCTCAATTTTTTTACTGCTGAAGATAAACCACCCTGAAACTGATAATAGTCATCAGAATCTAAAATATCATGCTCCTTATTATCTTGGTTATGAACTACTAACTGCACATTTTTAAGAGCATTTTCCAATGATTTTTTGTCCTCACTAGGTTCAAGATTATCTCTGTAAATCCACTTACTCCAATTAAGAAAAGATTCTCCAAAATCATCAATATTTTCCCAATTAGAATGTGAAATTAGTTCTTGTAGACCAGCTCCATATGAACCTGGCGCTGAACCAAATATACGATTAATTGGATCACCATCCTTTAATGCCCCAGCAAGTGGGTTAAATTTATCATTCTCATTAAGATTAGAAATAAGATTTATTGCTTTAGAAGTTAATTGAACTAACTGGGGAAATGCATCTCTAAACATTCCAGAAATCCTTAATGTAACATCTACCCTTGGCCTATCGAGTACAGATAAAGGGATGATTTCTAAATCAATTACTCTTCTTGAGGGACCATCCCAAACAGGTTGTACGCCTAACAAATATAGTATTTGACAAATGTCTTCCCCACCATTTCTCATGGTGGATGTTGCCCATACAGATATTGCTATTTTTCTTAAATCTTCTCCATTGTCTTGTTTGTATAAATCAATTATTTGAGAAGCTGATTTACAACCAACACTCCATGCTGATTCAGTTGGTAGCCCTCTTGCATCAACTGAAAAGAAATTTTTACCAGTGGGTAAAGCTTCAGTTTTTCCTCTAGTAGGAGCTCCGGATGGACCACTTTTTATATATTTGCCATTTAATGAATTAATAAATGATAATTTTTCATTATATGAAGAATTAATTATTGGATTTAGGATTTCATTTTTTAATAATAAAAAATATTTATTATGTTTTTTATCATTAAAGAAATAGTCTATTATTTTCTGATTTTTATATTTGTCTATATATTTTATATTGGATTTCTTTTTGTAAAAAAACAAATATATAATATATTTTGCTTGTTGTTCCAAAAACTCAATAGCCATTCTAAAATTTAAGATTTTTTTGTTTGAAAATCTTAATAACATTTTTTTATCATTTTCAGTTAACTTTTGATCATATTTATTTGTCCAAGGATTCAAATCTAGTTTTAAATTTTTCGCTATATATTGCACAATACCAATTCGGTTGGCATTTGGAACTCTAGCAATACACAAGAATAAATTTATTTCATTAATATCATTCTGCCTATTGCCAAATACATGCAAACCTGTTCTAATTTGAGATTCTTTAATTTTGCAAAGAAAGGAATCAATTTCTTCTATTTGATTATCTTTATTTTTTAAAGTAATTTCGCTAAAATCTTTTTTAATTAATTCAAAAATGAATTTTTCTATTATTTTAATCCGATTAGAATTTAATAATTTTGCTTCAAAATATTCGTCTAAATA
The DNA here is from genome assembly GCA_902572825.1 of uncultured Prochlorococcus sp. Classification (GTDB taxonomy): domain Bacteria; phylum Cyanobacteriota; class Cyanobacteriia; order PCC-6307; family Cyanobiaceae; genus Prochlorococcus_A. Next base: position 17,541 of record CACGHD010000002.1, read on the forward strand.
ATTTTCTAATATTGAATATTTTCCATATAATTCTGACCTATCCAAAGGGGGGGTTAAATGATCAATAATTGTGGCAGCAGTTCTTCTTTTAGCTTGGGATCCTTCTCCAGGATCATTAACGATAAAGGGATATATGTTTGGAATTGCTGGACAAATAATATTTGGAAAACATTTATTGCTGAGACCTATGGATTTGCCGGGCAACCATTCAACAGTCCCATGTTTACCAATATGGCACACAGCATTTGCATTAAAAACTTTTTCAATCCAAAAATATTGTGCTAAATATCTATGGGGAGGTGGAAGATCGGGAGAATGAATATCTCTATCAGTGTAAGCGTCATAACCTCGTTGAGGTTGAATCAATAATGTTATTTTTCCAAATCTAAGGCCATTTATTGAAAACCCTTCCTTATCTAGATCTATCGCATTAGATGGTTTACCCCAACGATTAATAATAATATTTTTGGAATCAAGTTCTAAATAATTCCAATATTTTAAATACTCACTAAGTGGTAAGTAATCTAATGGTTTATTATTTTGAGATTCCATATCATTAGTTCTAGTTTTTATAAGCATTGACATTAATTCCGAAGAATCTTGAGGATAATTGTAAGATCCAAGGTCATAATCTTCTTCTTTGAACCAATTAAGAATATTTATTATTGAAGATGGTGTATTTAGACCAACTCCATTACCGATTCTTCCGTTCTTTACTGGATAATTACTTATTACTAAACAAATTCTTTTATCAAAATTATTAAGTTTCTGAAGTTTCACATAATTTGTTGCAAATTTAGAAATCCATTGAATACCTATTTGATCTGCTTTGTAACTAGTTATTTCACTATATAGTGTATTTTTCTTAGAAATTATTTCCTTAAATGCAGAAGGACAGGTAGTAATTCTTCCATCAAATTCGGGAATAATTATTTGCATTAATAAATCAGATGAATTCATTCCAATAGATGAATTTAACCACTTTTTTCTTGATCTATTAGAAGAAAGAAGCTGTAAAATTGGAATTTTAAGAGAAGTAAAAATATTTGTTGAATTTTCAATTAAATCGTTATTTTTGATTTGAGATGAAGAAAATGAAGTTGTGGTAATTATTAGTTTAATATCTTCTTTTTTAAAAATGTCTATTAATTTCTTCTGAATAATATGATCTTTTAGTGTAGAGATAAAAAATGTTTTAGGAGATAGTCCGCATTTTCTTAATTGCAAGTTAAGTTTTTCGTTTACTTCAATTTCATTAGCCAAAAAAAGTGATTTATAGGATATTATTCCTATCTTTTCGCCTTTTTCATTTTTCCAATCATGTAAATAGGGATCTGCATAAAAAGTAATATTCAAAAATTCATCAGGAATTAATTTTTCATCTACAAGTAAATAATTTAAACAATTAAGAAACTTTCTATAGTTATCCAGTCCTCCAGATCTTAGTAATCTAGAAATATTTAATGCAATGTTTTTATCTATAGTACTTATTTCACATAAGGAAATTTCCTGATCAATGGTACCTGATAAGATTACTAACCTCCTTTTTTTATTAACTGCTTGCCAATTTAAAAGTTGTTCAATTCCATAATTCCATGTACCTTTATCTCCAAAAATTCTAAGTACGACAACTTTTGCATAATTAATTGTTTTTAATAAATAATTATCTATTTGAGCTGAGGAATTTAAATTAGAAATTTCTAAAGCTCTTATATTATTTTTTAATGAAGCAAATTCTTTTTCTAACAATAAGTTTGATATAAGATTTAAATCAGCCTTGACACTTGTTATAAAAATAAAATCTGCAGCTGGTTGCTCAATTAAATCATCCTTATTCTTTTCATTTCCTGCTATATTTAATATCCTGTGCATTTTTATATATAAATAAGGTTTAGAATACGTAAGTAGGATAAAACAAGTTTACCTTAATTAAATAAATAAATATGCATGAATTTCTTCCATACGCCTGGTTCGAAGGTAAATGTATTCCATTTAAAGAAGCAAAAATATCAATAGCTACTCATGCACTACATTACGGTACTGCTGCATTTGGAGGAATGCGAGCAATACCTAACCCAACAAACAAAGAAGAATTCCTTTTGTTTAGAACTGATAAACATATAAAAAGATTATCTCAAAGTGCACAATTACTCTTAACTGAAATTTCTGAAGAATATATTTTTAAAGCCTTAGAAGAAGTTATAAAAAGAAACAAGCCAGAAAAACCTATTTATATAAGACCATTTGTATATACAAGCGATTTAGGTATAGCTCCAAGGTTACACAATATTGAAACAGATTTCTTTATTTATTGTATTGAACTAGGAGATTATCTATCCCCAGATGGTGTTTCATGTAGAATGAGTAGTTGGACAAGACAAGAAGATAGGTCTCTCCCCTTAAGAGGAAAAATAAGTGGAGCATATATTACAAGTTCATTAGCCAAAACAGAAGCTAGTTTATCGGGTTTTGATGAAGCCCTGCTATTAAATTCAAGTGGTAAGGTAAGCGAAGCTAGTGGTATGAATTTATTTATTGTAAGGAATGGAGACTTAATCACTCCTGGTGTTGATCAAGATATCCTTGAGGGGATTACTAGAGCTAGTGTAATTGAATTAGCAAAATCATTTGGAATAAATGTAATTGAGAGGCCTGTTGATAAAACAGAATTATTAATAGCAGAAGAAGTTTTTCTAACTGGTACAGCAGCAAAAATTACACCAGTTAAAAAAATTGAATCAAGTGAATTAAATGCTGAAAGACCAATAATGAATAAATTAAAAAGTAAGCTTATAGAAATAACAGAAGGTCGTTCTCAAGACTATGATAATTGGGTAACAAGAATTTCACTAAAATAAATTAATTTTTACCTAAAAATGGAATCTTTCAGAACCTATTTAAATAGAGATGAAAAACCATTAATTATTTTTGACGGAGGTACTGGAACATCTTTTCAGAACTTAAATCTTACTGCAGATGACTTTGGAGGAAAAGAATTAGAGGGATGTAATGAAAACCTTGTTTTATCATCCCCAGAGGTTGTTGAGAAGGTACATAATTCATTTTTAGAAGCAGGTTGTCATGTTATAGAAACTAATACATTTGGAGCCTCATCAATAGTTCTTGATGAATATGATATTGCGGATAAGGCTTATGAGATAAATAAAAATGCAGCATTTATAGCAAAAAAAGCTGCTGCCAAATACTCATCATTTGATAAACCAAGGTTTGTAGCAGGTTCAATTGGGCCAACAACTAAATTACCCACCTTAGGACATATAAATTTTGATGAATTAAAGCAATCATATAAAGAACAAATTTATGGTCTTATAGATGGAGGAGTTGATCTTCTTTTGATTGAAACTTGTCAGGATGTTTTACAAATTAAATCTGCCTTATTAGCATCAAAAGAAATTCTTGAAAGTAAAAATATTGATATACCTTTAATGGTATCTATAACAATGGAAACAACAGGTACAATGCTTGTTGGATCTGATATTGCTTCTGCATTAACAATATTAGAGCCATTTAATATAGATATCCTTGGACTTAATTGTGCAACTGGTCCAGAGCAAATGAAGGAACATATTAAATATTTGTCTGAAAATTCTCCTTTCGCTATAAGCTGTATTCCCAATGCAGGTCTTCCTGAAAATATTGGTGGTGTAGCTCACTACAGATTAAAGCCAATAGAATTAAAGATGCAGTTAATGAATTTTATATATGACTTTAATGTTCAATTAATAGGTGGATGTTGTGGGACAACACCTGAACATATTAAATATCTTTCTTCAATAATCGATGAGATTATTGATGACGAAAGGTCTAACAAAGATGGTAAAAACAATTTAAGTGGATATATTCCCTCTGCATCATCAATATATAATTCTGTACCTTACAAACAAGACAATTCTATTTTGATTGTAGGAGAAAGATTAAATGCAAGTGGATCTAAAAAGGTAAGGGAGTTATTAAATAACGACGATTGGGATGGACTAGTTTCAATTGCAAAGCAACAACAAAAAGAAAATGCACATGTTCTTGATGTGAATGTTGATTATGTGGGGAGAGACGGAGTGAAAGATATGAAAGAAATAACTTCAAGACTAGTTACCAACATAAATTTGCCATTAATGATTGACTCTACAGATGCTGACAAAATGGAAAGTGGATTAAAGTCAGCTGGTGGTAAATGTATTATAAATTCAACCAATTACGAAGACGGAAATGAAAGGTTTGATGAAGTTCTAAATTTAGCCTTAGGGTATGGTTCAGGTCTTGTTGTAGGAACTATTGACGAAGATGGAATGGCAAGGAATGCGAATAAAAAATTTAACATTGTAAAACGAGCGGTTAATAGAACAAGAGAATGCGGCTTGTCAGATTATGAGTTATTTTTTGATCCATTAGCTCTGCCAATATCTACTGGGATAGAAGAAGATAGATCAAACGCTAAAGAAACAATTAATGCTATATCCAAAATTCGTGAAAATTTCCCAGATAGTCATATCATACTGGGGATATCAAATATTAGTTTTGGTCTTTCACCATTATCAAGAATTAATCTAAATTCAATATTTTTAGATGAATGCATTAAAGCAGGATTGGATTCTGCTATTATCGCTCCAAATAAAATTTTGCCATTATCAAAAATTTCTGAAGAAACTAAAAAGCTTTGCTTAGATTTGATATATGACAAAAGAGAATTTGAAGATGATATTTGTATTTATGATCCATTAGTAGAATTAACAAAGGCTTTTCAAGATTTATCTATTCAAGATTTCAAAAAAGCATCTTCAGAAAATAAAAACCTAACTCTGGAAGAAAGTCTAAAAAATCATATTATTGATGGAGAAAAAATAGGTTTAGAGGATCAATTAAATAAAGCGTTAAAAAAATATAAACCCCTTGAAATAATTAATACCTTTTTACTAGATGGAATGAAAGTTGTAGGAGATTTATTTGGCTCAGGTCAAATGCAATTGCCATTTGTACTCCAATCCGCTGAAACAATGAAATTTGCTGTTTCAATTTTAGAACCATATATGGAATCTGTAGATGAAAACATATCAAATGGAAAACTCTTAATTGCTACTGTTAAAGGCGATGTTCATGATATTGGGAAAAATTTGGTTGACATAATACTTACAAATAATGGTTATGACGTAATAAATCTTGGAATAAAGCAAGATGTTTCAGCAATTATAGATGCACAAAAAAAGCATAATGCAGATTGCATCGCTATGAGCGGATTACTTGTTAAATCAACTGCTTTTATGAAAGATAATTTAGAGGCTTTTAACAATGAAAATATTAGTGTACCAGTAATATTAGGAGGTGCAGCCTTAACCCCAAAATTTGTAAATGAGGACTGCAGCAAAATATATAAAGGGAAAATATTGTACGGAAAAGATGCATTCACTGATCTTAAATTCATGAATGAATATATGGATAATAAAAAAAAGGGTAATTGGTCAAACACAGAAGGGTTCATTAACGATGAGGGCATAAATATTAATTTAGCCTCATCAAAATCCAACTCTCAAAATGTTAAAAATTCAATATCCATACATACCGTTACATCCAAATTAAATGTAAAAGAAAATTTCATAAGATCTAAATTTATAAATGAAGAAGAACCAATTCAACCCCCTTTCTTGGGCACGAAAGTCTTGAATGACGTCGATATAGATTTAAATAAGTTAATTTTTTATCTAGATACAAAAGCTCTATTTAGCGGACAATGGCAAATAAAAAAAGGAAAAACCCAAAGCGTAGATGAATACAATAACTATTTGGATTCGTATGCTAAGCCATTGTTAAATAGATGGTTAGAGACAATTATAGAAAAAAAACTTATTTCACCCAAAGCAGTTTATGGATATTTCAGGTGCGGGAGAAAAAATAATAGTATTTTCTTATTTGATGATAAATCATTAAATAAAATTTCCCAATTTAATTTCCCAAGACAAAAATCTGGGAATAATTTATGTATAGCTGATTTTTATTGTGATTTGAAAAATGATAAACCGATAGATATATTTCCTATGCAGGCAGTAACAATGGGCGATATTGCTAGTAAATATTCTCAAAAATTATTTAAAGAAGATAAATATAGCGATTATTTATTATTCCATGGACTTACAGTGCAATTAGCAGAAGCTCTAGCTGAGTATGTCCATGCATTAATTCGTATTGAATGTGGTTTCAGTACTGAAGAACCAGACAAAAATAGAGAAATACTAGCTCAAAAATATAGAGGAGCTAGATATTCTTTTGGTTATCCTGCATGTCCAAAAGTCTCTGATTCAAATAAGCAATTATCATTGTTGGATGCAAAAAGAATAAACTTGACCATGGATGAATCTGAACAACTTCATCCAGAACAAAGTACTACAGCTATCATTTCACTACACTCAAAAGCTAAATATTTCAGCGCCTAAGATAAATCTTTAGTTGTTTTCTAAATATTCAATAATTTCTTCCTGTAGTTCTTTCATCGTTTCATTATCACCAAGATCAAGTCCCTCGCCCGCTGCGTCCTGTGTTAACTCAAGATAATATGAAGCACCATCACTAGATAAAAATTCTAATGCAGAAGTTTCATCACTATCTTTAAAAGCTTCATAAAGAGCTTTAAATGCTATGTTTTCAGTAAAGTCCCAATCCATAATGAAAAAAACCTTATTAGAATTATTACCTCCTTACCCCCCATACTCGTCAACCTTTTTTAAAGAAATGTTGGTGTTTTATTATTATTAAATAAATCTATGACTAAAAATAATCATGATCAGTTGAATGTCTTGGGAGAAAAAATTGAGTTTTGTAGTTGCTCACCTATGACAGGTTGGTTTAGAGATGGATTTTGTTACTATGACAAAAATGATGGAGGGAATCATTCCATATGTTGTGTAATGGATGATAATTTCCTGAACTATAGTAAATCACAAGGTAATGATTTAATAACTCCCATGCCTATTTACTCATTCCCTGGACTAAAGGATGGTGATCATTGGTGTATTTGTCTTGATAGGTGGAAGCAAGCATTATTAGACGGTCTTGCACCAAAAGTTATATTAGAATCAACGAATATTGTAGTCTTAGAATCAGTACCTCTGGAAAAATTGAAAGAATATCAATTTAATAAAAAATAATTACAAATTTATTATTTTTTTTAAAATTATTATGATAAATTTTTTTATATGAGTTTAGAAATATATTGGAAAAAAGCACTGGAGCAAACTCGATTATCAATTGATGATAAATCATTATATCCTCTTAAAACTGATATTATTACAAGAGATTTATATGCAAAAGACGACTTCATAATTAGAAAACTCGATACTTCAAAATTTAATAAAAAAAAAATTTATGGTCCTAAACAGAATCCATTTTGTCCTTGGGAAAAGATACTAGAAATTGATAAAATTGGTAAAAATCATCAACTAATATTAAATAAGTACCCTGTACAAAAAGGTCATATTTTACTTATTACAAATGAATGGAAACCTCAAAATGGATGGTTAGATATTAAAGATTGGAGAGCGATCCAACAAGTTAATAAGGATACTAGTGGATTATGGTTTTTCAATAGTTCTCCAATTGCGGGTGCAAGTCAACCTCACAGGCATTTTCAACTTCTGCGTAGATCTAGAGGTGAGATATCATGTCCTAGAGAAAAGTGGTTTTTAGAAATGAGCTCATATCAAGGTCTAAATAGTAAGCTTAAAAAAAATATTATTGTATCCAAATTTAATTTTTTAGAAAATTCATCATCCCTTTATGAATTTTATTTAGAGTTATGCAAGAAAATAGGCCTTGGGGACCCTATTAGTGATAAGAAACCGATTTATCCTTACAATATTTTAATAACGAATAAATGGATCGCTATTATAAAGAGAAAAAATGATCATATTCATGGTTTCAGTATTAACGGTTTAGGTTTTGCAGGATATCTATTAGTAACTGAAAAATCAAATATTAATTATTTAAAGAAATTTGGACCTGAAAAACTTTTAGAAAGTTTTGTTTGAATACTAGTTATTTACTTCAACTTCTTTATCTCTGCTTATTTGGCTTTCTAGAACGTCTATAGATGCTGTTACAGAGGCGATTTTACGTTCAAGTGAATCCTTTATATAATTGAGCATTTCTAATTTCTTATGTTGATAAAAACTCTTTTTTTCTTTAGATGACCTGAAATTACAGTTAAACATTTTTATTTTTATTATAAAAAGATACTTAATTGACTTGTGACATGAAAATAAATTGGTTTTAATTTAAAAACAATATTCCGTATGGACTTTAAATTTATTTTGAATAAAATTAAATAAATTCCTTACTATTCAAGAAAATATTATTGAATATTCCAGAAAATTCAAATACAAAAAGAATTTCAATTGATTTACCTGAGGAACTAATTTCCAGGTTTGATCAATTACGAAAAGAGTGGGGACTTCGAGCAAGAGGACCCGTAATAGAAAAGATACTTAAAGAACTTCTTCAGGAAGATGATTTACTACCTAAGAACCAACAGCAAGAAATAGACTTTAATGAGAAGAATAATAATGAAAAATTAAATATTGATGAAGATACTGCATTGGTATTAATTAAATCAAACGTAAATAAAGAAGTTAATGAGATATCTTTGAATAAAACAGTTTCAAATAACAATCAATATAAAGAAAAAGCAAACTCAAACATAAGCCTTCCGAATTTTGTTGAAAAAAAAGTAAAGAATTTAAGAAGAAGTATTTATAGTGAAAAATTAAAGGAAAATATTAATGATATTCAATTTAATACAATTAAAGAAACTGAATTAATAAAATGTCGAATTGAGTTAATTAGTCATTGGAAAACCTTGTATGGTTCAGTACCTAATGATCACGTAGTAGAAGCTTCGATGGATTGGTTTGGAAGGGATATATGGCCAAATCTTGACGGAACTGAAAATCTACCCTTTACGTGGAGTGCAGCCAATAAATTAATGTCTGAATTATGTCCATTTTGGATAAAGAAAAATCCATCCCTTGAAATTGTTTTATTAATGATTGGCGTTTTAGAAGACCCTTTTGCTACATCAGATCTTATTAATAGGATACCAACTCTTGTGAGAAGGTTTGTAAGTAGATTTAAGAGAAATAACAGATCAAATTCATTTGAAACTTTGAACTCAACAATGACAGTACATGGAGCACTTAAATTATTGAATTTATCAACATCAGCAGGATCAGCTCATACGTTCCGTAAAATTAGGGAAGCCTATAAATCAATAGCCCTAGAGACGCATCCGGATGCGGGAGGATCAACAGATCAAATGAGAAAATTAAATGAAGCGTATCAATTGCTAAAAAATCTATATAGAAATTAGTATAATAATTCTAATATAAGACTTAAAATAAGTCTATTAAATAGTCTCATATAAGATACCTGTGAAGTTTAATTTCTGATATTAGTCAATAACTTTAATTTAAATTTATAAAAAAAATTATTATTTATAAAAGAAAATTAAGAAAAAATTTCCTTTTTAAAAAATAAAACTTTTGCTGTATAGTAATTCTTATATAAGACTTATTATAAGTCTAATATATAGTCTTATACTTGATTGCTAAGAATAATTAATTCATCAATTTAAATGAACCAAATCAAAACTTCTTAATACCCCTGAAAAATTAAAAATTAAAAATTAAATAATAAATAAATAAATAAATTATGTCCTTTCATTGTCCAAGAAATTAATAAGGGCTAAAAAGTTTTGCTATAACTTGCTTTTATCCTATCCGGTACTGCCTTAAAGACAGTACTACTTAGATTGAAGCTTTTCAATAGCAGTCTGTTTATCAATACTAGGGACATCACTTAATCCGTTAGCATCAAACCAAGGGGCGCTAGCCCAATCAAATCCTTCACCAAAAGTATTATCTGGTGCAGCTATATACCAATGACATGAAGCATCTGGTATGTCAACAGCACATTTTGACCAATCATCTGACCACTGAGGGACTTGCACCCACATCACTGAAGATAGAAGTAGAGATAGAAGATTGATCATGGAACATATCATACAACATTAATTGGTTTTATTGGATTATTATTTATCTTATATTAGAATTATATGTAGACTAGTTTATAGTCTCATATAAGATTAACAATACAATTAATTCCTCAATTTAGTATTAAAACATTTTTCTATATTGGAAATGATATTTGAATGTATTGATGTAATGTCCGAGTCTAGTAATGTTTTATCTTTATCTCTATAAGATAATCTAAATGTATAGCTTATATGATCATCTCCAAATTTAGTATCTTCAAAAACATCAAGTAAATTTACATCCTCTAAAAGATTTTTTCCTGTTTTTCTTATCTGTGAAGTTATTTCGCTAATTAAAAATTTCTTACTGAAAACAAAATTTATATCCCTTTCCATTTTCGGAACAATTGGGTATTGCTTATATATAGGAATCCATTTATTTTTTCTTGTACTAGCTCCTAAGAGTTTAGATACATTTATATTAAATAAATAAACTTTTTTTAATGACTTCTTTTCTAATAGAAGTTTAGGATGTATTTCACCAAAATAACCTGCATCTTTCCCTTCAATAACTAATTTCGCTGTTCTTCCTGGATGAAGGAAATCAATTGTATCAGTAGGTTTATCCTCAATTTTTATGTTCAAAGATGATAAAGCCTCCTTTAACTTTCCTCTGGCCTGGTAATAATTAAGATCGTTATCTTTACCCGAATTTATCCATTTTCCAAATATTTTATTTCCATAAATCGCACCATTCAGAACTTCTTCTTGAATAAACTCAGTTTTCTTATGAAAAACATTTCCAATTTCAAATATATAACAACTTTCTTGTCCAGCTTTTATATTACGGTTCACTATCTCCAAATGTTCTTTCCAGATATTATCTCTAAGACAGCTTGTTTCTAATAATAAAGGATTAGAAATCTTTATAAGTTTTTCATTATCTTCGGGAACAAGAGAGTAGCTTAGTACCTCGTTAAAACCGTTTTCTATAAAACCACTTTTCACTTTTCTCAATGCCAACTGTTCTGATGACAATTTTCCAGGCTTAATTGGATTAGGAAGTTTTAAGTCAAATCTGTCATACCCTATTAATCTCGCTATTTCTTCAATTAAATCTATTTCTCTTATTAAATCATGTGATCTATTAGGAATTACTGCTACATCCCAGCCATATTCTTTATTCTTTAATGTACAACCTATGAGTTTTAATTTATCAACTATTTCATTATCAGATAAATTTCTTTTTTCAAATTGGTCGTTGATAATTAATGGACCAAGAATTTTATGTATTCGATTTCTCCGCAGTTTAATAAATATATCCTCATTACTTATTAAATTCGAAGCATTTATGATTGGTGAATTAATAGAAAAATATTCTTCTAAAAGATTAATTGCCCTTGTTACTGCGCTTATTGTATTTTTTGATGAAATACCTTTTTCATACCTGCTGCTAGATTCTGTTCTTATGCCAACCGCCTTTGAAGATTTTCTTATAGTAACTGGATTAAAAACAGCGCCTTCAAGGTAAATAGATGAGGTAGTATTAGTTACAGAAGTCTCTAAACCGCCTATCACTCCAGCAATAGCTACAGGTTTATCACAACAAGTAATAACTGTGATATTTTCATTTAAATCATATTCTTTACCATCTAAGCAAATAAGGCTTTCATTATCCTTGCCTTTTCTTACAGAGAAATCTTCTGGAGAAACTTCCTTACCAATTAAGTTTGAGAGTTTATCTTTATCAAACGCATGCAATGGTTGACCTTGTTCTAAAAGAATATAATTTGTTAAATCAACTAGAAGATTAATAGATTTTATACCTGATTTTTCTATACGGTCTTTAAGCCAATTTGGCGATAATTTCTCTCCATTTACTCCATAAATACAGCTTATTGTATAAATGCAATTAGATTCTATAGCCTCTGGACAAAGTTTAATTCCCTTAAGTAAATGAATATTGTATTTATGGTTTAATTCTGGAAAATTTAAGGTGGATTCTAAAAGGGCAGAAATTTCACGGGCTATGCCCATAACAGACATTCCGTCAGGTCTATTAGCTGTAATGGCCAAATCATATATAAAATCATTTAATTGAAGCAATTCAGACCCTGGAGTGCCCAATTCATGTTTTAAGGCTAAATCTTCATCAATAATCTCTATCCCTTCACTAGAGTCCTCTAAACCCAGTTCTTGCAGTGAGCATATCATTCCTTCACTCATGACACCTCTAATTTCACTTCTTTTAATAGTTAAATCAACAGCATTTAATTTCGCGCCGACAGTAGCAACATAAACATAAATATTTGGTTTAATATTGCGCGCACCACAGATAATTTGTAAATTCTTTGAATTACCAATATCGACTTGGCAAATTGAAAGCTTGTCAGAACCTTCGTGTTTTAAAACAGATAATACCTTACCTAAAACAACACCATTTACATTTTCCGAACAATCTACTAATGATTCAACCTCAAATCCACCAATAGACAATTTCTCAGAGAGATCTTCAGGAGTAGAAGTAATTTCTACTAAATTATTCAACCAATTTTGAGAAACTTTCATATATATTTTTTAATCAATGATGATGAAATAAATGGGTATACCTTCAAAAAAGTTTGTTGAAGATGTACAATAGAAAATTATACAATAAAGTATTAATTAAAATGGCCAAAAAAGGGACAAGAGTTGTAGTAACCCTGGAATGTACTGAAGCTAGGACAAGCACAGATCCTAAGAGATCAAATGGTGTCTCAAGATATACTACTGAAAAGAATCGTAGAAATACAACCGAAAGATTAGAACTAAAAAAGTTTAATCCTCACTTAAACAGAATGACAATTCACAAAGAAATAAAGTAATCAAATTAAATCATGCCTAACTCAATTTTTAAAAAACAATTATCACCTATCAAACCTGGAGATCCTATTGACTATAAGGATGTAGAACTACTAAAAAAATTCATAACTGAGAGGGGTAAAATCTTACCAAGAAGGATGACAGGTTTAACCTCTAAGCAACAAAGAGATCTTACATTAGCTGTAAAAAGAGCCCGAATTGTAGCTCTTTTACCTTTCGTAAATCCTGAAGGTTAATTACATATTGAATATAGTTGGTACTGTAATTAATATCTCGAATATTTGAAAGATTTAACTAATTTAAAAACATATATTATTGACTCTGATGATCCACATGAGGTTGATGACGCTATTTCATTAGAAATAAAAGAAGGAAATAAAAAAAATTTATGGATACATATTAGTAATCCATGCAAACTATTTTTGCATGACTCTAATGTTGATTTAGATGCAAGAAAGAGAAATAGCAGTTTATATTTAATTAATCAATATGTCCCAATGCTACCTAACGATATTCTTGAAAAGGCAAATCTAGCTCAAAATAAAATTTCAGAAACTATTAGTGCAGCAATAGAATTCAATGACGATGGATCAATAAATAATTATGAAATAACTGAAGCAATAATAAAACCAAAATATCAATTAACATATGAAGATGCTAATGAAATATTAGAATTAGAACCTAAAGAAGAAAAAGATTTAATTGAGATTAAAAAATTATTAGAAAAGAGTATTATATTCAGAAAGAAACAAGGAGCAATTATTTTTGAAGGTCCTAATAGTAAAATTAAATTATATAAGGATAAGGTTGTACTAAATAAATTAGAGAAAACAATATCACAAGTTATAGTTGCAGAATCAATGATATTAATGGGTTATGTAACAAGTTTATTTGTAGATAAATATAATTTAGCGGCTGCATTTAGGATTCAGAAATTGAATTGTAATCCATCTGAAATACTTAGTAGATACAATAATAGTGATATTAAATATATAATATTAAAACAATATATGGGAAGAAGTTACATAACTACTAAGCCAGGAATCCATGAATCATTAGGCCTAAAAATGTATGTACAATGTACTTCACCATTAAGAAGATATCTTGATTTAATTATACAAAGGCAAGTCTATAATAAAATAAATAATTACGAAGTTCTAAGTAAAGATTCAGTCTCTAAGATTATAGATTATTCAAAGAACAGACAATCAGAGAATAATAATATATTTAAAAATGATAAATTTAAGTATTTAACATTATTTTTTAAGAATGAAAATAAAACTTTTTATAAAATAATATTCGTTAAGTGGATTAATCATAAAAAAAATATTGCTTTGGTTTATTTTCCAGATTATTCACTAGAAATACTTATAACTCTTTTTGTATCAATAGAAATATATAGTAATAAAATATATAAAGTTAAATATACTATAAATGATAATAATCTTTTAGAGTTTATTTATTAATAAGATAATAAATATAATTGGTTGTTATTAGTTTAAAAAATATCTGTTAGTATTAATAAAAAAGCTTTATGACTTTTGTCATTACTACACCTTTATATTACGTTAATGATAAGCCTCATTTAGGAAGTGTATATACAACAATAATTTGTGACTCAATAGCTAGGTATAAAAGGCTAGCAGGTGAAGATGTTATTTTCATCACTGGAGTTGATGAACATGGTTTAAAAATACAAAGAACAGCTAATGAAAAGGGTATTGAACCTAAATCACATTGTGATGAAATCTCAGAAGTGTTTAATAATAATTGGAAAAATTGGAATATATCCTTTGATAAATTTATAAGAACAAGCTCAAAAAATCATGAATTTGTTGTTAATGAATTTTATGAAAGAGTAAAAGCATCAGATGATATCTATATGGGAGTTCAAAAAGGTTGGTATTGTGTCGGTTGTGAAGAATTTAAAGATAATCCAGAAAACTCATCAACATACAAGTGTCCCATACATCAAAAAAATCTAGAATGGAAAAATGAAGAGAATCTTTTTTTTAGGCTTTCAAAATATCAAAAAGAAATTGAGAAAATAATCAACGAACCTTCTTTTATAGAGCCAGTAGAAAGAAAGAATGAAATTATAAATTTTGTTTCTAGAGGTTTAAAGGATTTTTCAATTTCAAGAACAAATGTCACATGGGGAATTCCTGTCCCTGGCTACGATAACCATACCTTTTATGTATGGTTTGATGCTTTACTTGGATATGTAAGTGCCATTAGTTCTGATGCGACAGAGCATTCATTGGAAAAATCAATTAATGGAGGATGGCCAGCTGATGTTCATTTAATTGGTAAGGATATTCTGAGATTCCATGCTGTATATTGGCCCGCAATGCTCATTTCTGCAAATATGAGAGTTCCTAAAAAGGTTTTTGGGCATGGGTTTCTTACAAGAGAGGGGCAAAAAATGGGTAAAAGCTTAGGAAATGTACTCGACCCTGATTTATTGCTTACAAAATATGGAAATGATCCTGTAAGGTGGTACCTCATTAAAGACATATCACTAGGAAATGATGGAGATTTTCAAGATAAAAGATTTGTTGACATTATCAATAATGACTTAGCTAATACGATTGGTAATTTATTAAATAGAACATCATCTATGTCTAGAAAATGGTTTGATAATAAAGTTCCAAATAATGAAAAAATTCTAAGTGAAAATAAATTAGAGAATTTTGCTAAAATTGCAGTCGAAAATTATATTTATAACTTTGATAACTTCAAATTAGATCTTGCAGCTAATGAAGTACTTAACCTAGCAATTAATACAAATTTATATTTGAATGATAATCAGCCATGGCTGTTAATAAAAGAGAAAGATAATCTACCTCTAGTCAAAGAAATAATTTATAACGTTTTAGAAAGCACCCGAATAATAGGATTATTATTACTACCTTTATTGCCCGAATTATCTTTAAAAATTAATGAACAACTTGGTTCTATATACAAAGAAGAAATTCCTTGGGAAAAACAATTAATTTGGGGATTATTAGTTAGTAACTCAAGTCTTCCCATACCCTCTCCAATCATAAATAAACTGGAGTATGAGCAAAATTTATAGATTAATAATCTTCCTTCAAATATTTATGATTGGTTGCACTCCAAAGGTAATTGATGAAAATACAGTTTTACAAAAAATAGACAGTTTAGATATGACTATATTCTCTAAAAGTGGAAATAAAATATATTCAATTACTAGTCCAAATTCAAGTTATGACAATATTAAATTAAAATTCGATTTAAAAAAACCTATCATTAATATTCTTAATGGGGCAGAAACTAAATATATCATTAGTTCCGAAGAATCGACATTATCAGACAACAATAAACTTCTGGAATTGAAAGGTAATGTTAAATTAAAAACTCTTAAAAAAGATGAGTATATTTTAAATGCTGATAATTTTATTTGGAATATAGAAAGTACTAACTATCTATTAGAGGGTAATATAAGATTTGAAAATCAAAATATCATCTTAAATTCAGGAAAAGCCATATTGGGTTCGGATAACATAATTGAATTTTTCAATCCAGTAAAATATATTATCAAAGATGAAAATAAAGAAGATAAATATGAAATAAATTCAGAAAATGCCTTCTATAATTTAAATACAGAATCAGTAACTTTTGAAGCAAAAGATAAAAGAGTTAAGTCAATAATTTATTTTTAAATTTTATTTTTTGAAAAAATATTATTAATTTTTTTGGACCAGTTATTAATCCATTTTTCATCAGACTTCGTAAAACACTTAGCACTCCAGCCTCCTATCAATATAAAAGCCTTATTATTTATAGGTACAATTAAGACAGATGGAATTTCGGCACAAAAATTAAAAAATTCATCTCTTCCAGGATAAAATTTAGTGTTTGCTAATGATATTAATTTCATATCTTTTATAGATCTCAGACAAGTTTCACCAGGTTTAAAATCATTACTTGAAGTTATTCCCCTCCTCAATATATTGAAGCCATCATTGTGAATTAATATTGCTGCTGCTGCTGTAGAAGTTAATATCGCTTCAGAACCCCATGCAAGTTCATCAATTACTTCATCCGGCATGTTTCTATCTAAGAAAAACTTATTATCTCCTTTTAAAACAGCTTTCTCACCAGCTATGGGTTGGAATTGTTTAAATAAAAAACCTATCAAAATAATAATTAACGAAGCTATTGCAGCTAACACTTGTGCTCTTTCAAGCTCAGGAGTGATTGCTTCTATTGAAATGAAATTTGCTATCTGAAAAATAAAGAGTATTACACCGACTGATATTAATGATTTCCCATTGAATCCCATATCTTAAATATGTTATTTCTAATTAAATTATGCAAACATTATATTGTTTAGTACATCTTAAATTACTCAAACATATGGTTTTTAATATATAATTAACCAAAACTATTAAAAATGAACCTAAACATCAATAAATATATAATTTCCCTTATCTTTACTGGCTTTATTTTTATCCTTATCCCTTCGACTACATTCGCTAACGAAATTAATAGCATAAATAAATATTTTGGTGTTACTCAACAGAAGACTATTATAAATTACGAAAAAAGTCAGCCTTCATCTATCGACAACCCTGTAGTGGATCCAAATTTTAACACTATGAGATCAAAAGATACTGAGAGCTCTACTGCTACTTATATAGTTGTAGGTTTGTTAATTGCTGCCACAATTATTCCTTTAGCAACATGGTGGTATTTCTCTAAATAATAGAGAATTTATGAATGCCAAGGATTTTAGTATTAGTGAATATTCATCTTATATAGTTTTTATTACAGGAGGGACAAAGAGCGGCAAAAGTGAATTCGCGGAGCATCTTGCAAAGGAAGTAAAAAACTTATCATATGTAGCTTTATCTGAAAACAATTTGGATGATAAAGAATGGCAAGATAAAATTAATTTACATCAAAAAAGAAGGCCAAAAGATTGGAAATTAATAGAAACGACAGATCTATTAAATACATTAAGGAATGAAGAAGGTCCATTATTAATAGATTCTATTGGCGGATTCGTTATGAAAAGTATTGGTAAGGAACAAAAAGAATGGTCAACAAAAATGAATTCACTTATAAGTATCTTAATGAAAAGAAAAAGCAAAACAATTATTGTTGGAGAACAGGTAGGTTGGAGTCTGGTCTCTGAATATAAAATTGGTAATACTTATATTGAAAGAATCGGCGAACTTCAAAAGAGAATAACCAAAATATCAAAAGATAATTGGCTGGCAATAAATGGTAGAGCAATCAAAATAGATGGTATAAGTATTGAAATACCCACTTAAAATTGGAAGTTGCTCTTTTTGAACCTAGAATCCCACAAAATACTGGTAATATTGCCAGAACATGTGCCGCATTTAATATACCTTTAAATCTCATAGAGCCCTTGGGTTTTAAGCTAGAAGATAAATATTTAAGAAGAGCAGGATTAGATTATTGGCCTCTAGTTACTGTAAATCAGTATGAGAATTTTGAAAAATTTTTAGCGTCAAAATCAACAAAAAGAATAATTTCTTTTAGCAAAAAAAATGGATTGTATTTGAAGGATTTTAAATTTAAGCTAGATGATATTTTGCTATTCGGAAGAGAAGATTCAGGATTACCCGATTCCATTATTGATAAAAGCAACTTTTTAATATCAATATTTATGCCAAATATACAGACTGGAAACAATGATCAAAAAGGTGTTAGAAGTCTAAACCTTTCTGTAGCATGCGGAATTGCTATATATGAGGCCCACAAACAAATATATTTTCAAAATGATAATTAAGTACATCAATGCCTTACAATATTCCCATGTCTCGGTAGCTCAGCTGGTTAGAGCGGCGGATTCATAGCCCGCAGGTCGCGTGTTCAAGTCACGCTCGAGACATTTTCAATACTTTTCAATTGAACAACATAGGTGAAATTTTAATTTAATTAAACTATTAAATAAAGACAATAATGTTTAATTCACTCAGTACAGTTTTAGATCCAAAACAATCTAAAAAAAAATTTGCAGAAGCAAGAGTTGTGGTTCTTGATGACAATTTTAATACTTTTCAGCATGTTGCAAATTGTCTTCTAACAATAATCCCAAGCATGAGTGAACAAAGGGCATGGGACCTAACCATCAAAGTTGACAAGATAGGATCTGCAGAGGTTTGGAGAGGTAATCTTGAACAGGCAGAGCTATATCATGAGCAACTAATAATCAAAGGATTAACAATGGCTCCAATTGAGAAAACATAATATAAGAAAGATTGGCAGAAAATTTTTGGCTTATAAATTCGAATCGTTCAAGAGTTAAAAGGTTTTCAAAGAATAATCAAAATAAAGATAAATTTTTTGAATATATGTTTATTGACTCTGGGAGAATTCTTGGTGTCTTAGGAAAAGAACCACCTCTTATGACAACGAGAGAAGAACTTAAAGTTGATAAAGCTAGAGATGAATGGAGAAAATTAATCGCTCAAGGTTGGAGGAGAACCAAACCAGTTTGGGAAGACTATTAGTATCCAATATTGTTACTAGGATTAGTGATATAAATTATTAGATTTAGGACGTAGTTAGCGGGTAAATTTAATGGCTTCAAAAGTAACAAAGCCATTCCTTGAGTCACATTAAATTCTTTATTTTTCATAAAAAAATAAAAGTCTCATTTTAATTATAAAAAGATTGTCAAATAAAAATTAAAAATACTGAAAAAAAGATATATAAGCTTTTATTGATTAAGGATTTTCAAGATATCTAATATCTAAAACTTATTTTAAAAAATTATAGATTTAGGGTTACTTGTTATTTTTTTAAACAAAAAAATCCACGTTATAATTTAACAATCCTTACTATTTAATAATTATAAAAACCAATGAAATATCTCATATCAAGTAAAAGATCAAGAGCTTTATTTGGTATTGGAATAGTTGCTATAAGTATTGGACTAATATCAAAAAAAGTAATTAACTATCCAGCTGGAGGATGTATGAATGGTACTCAAGAAATAACCTTTAATATCTAGCCATTAATCATCCTAAATTTTCCTTAATTCTTAAATCCTGTCAACTTTGATAACTCTTTTAGTGAAAGTACACCTAAAATTAGATTTCCATTTATTTCCCATATGGGAAACTTTTAATTTTTTATCAATGCATAATTGAGTTTGACAGTTTATGCCATCTCTAGCACATTCAACTATATTAAGTTCTTTATAAGCTTGCTTACAAAATAATTCACTTTGATTAAGACAATTAGGTCACCAATATGCCGAATATTTAACTACACCATTATCTTTAAATATTTTGCCAACTCGATTGATTCCCTTGTGCTTTCTGAGGTGACTATAAGTTCTCCCTGATTATTTAATTGGGAGCTATTTACAACACTTGGTAAAGTAAGAAAAACTAATAGTGCGAATAATAAGCGTTTCATTTATTTACTACTTTTCCTCCATATTTTCTAACTACCTTATCAAGCAAAATTCGTATATCTTTATTCTTAAGTTTATCTATTTGTTGAAGATTTTTAAGAAGATCACATATTTGCTCCTGTGTATCTTCATTTAATTCACTTACTGCCATTTATATTAAGATTTTTTATATTCCAATATTAAATCAAAAGTAAATTTACATGATTATTGTATTAATATTTTTTTGTTGCTATTTTTTTAAAGCGGGCTAAGGTTCATATCTCCACGAGGATTTAGTCCGCTGAATTTTTAAAGGTTCAATTTATTTTGGATCTCTTTTTAAGAAGTTGATTGGAAATATTCAAAAATATTTATCTTTGTATAATTTCTAAATTCCATTGAGAAGCATTCTTACTCATATAAACGTTAATAGTGTGACACTATTTATTCAATAATGTTGTTATTTCGCTTCATAACTTTCTTAAAATACTTAAACTCAATAAATTCATGCATCATTTTGATATCATCAGATAATAACTTTTTATTAACTGTATATTCGTCCACATTAAGTGGAGATTTATTAGTTTCAGAAAGTGATTCGTGATCAAAAGAAAAGTTTATACAATCCCCTTTATCATTTTGATTTTGAAAATAAGATTCATTTAGTACACCTCGAGACCTCAACGCTTCCTCGACCAACAAACCGGTGACTTTTGACTGACTAAACTCATTAGCTGTGCACAATTTTTCAATAATTTCATGAACTTCTTCACTTGGCAAAAAACCAATTCTTTTCCTCGGAGAGGGCATAATTAAAAAAATTAGTGTCACACTTGCACATTATAAGTGTTGCACTATATTTGATTTAAGTCAACTAATTTTGCTATGGATATTCTATTATTTCCTGTCGGATTTATTCTTTGGTATCTAGCTTATGAAGCAAAACCTATCATTAATGATGAAGTAACACTTAACTGGGAAGAAAAAAATAGAATTAAAAGAATTAAACTTTTAAATATAATCAACGAAAGCTTTTAAATTTTATTCTTAATCGATTTTGACCATTCCTTGTGCTTATTATCTAGATCTGATATTAACTGTTTTTGATAAGTAAATTTAAGTTGATTTTCGTTAAGTGATTTTTTTGTGATAATCATCTCTTTAGAGAAAAAATAAGGAGTGTTAGAACTACAAATTTTTTTTTTGACTTCCATATAATGAACCAATGTATTTTTTTTATATGACTTAAAAGATTAAAGTCTCAATAACTTTATATTCTTTTTATATTTCCTTCATATATATTTTTAGCACGTTTGTAAAAAATATTAGTTTATTAAATAATAACGGCTATATTTAAACAAAATATATGATTTATCATGAATTTAAAGGAAAGAGGGATTACTGTTGGAGATTTACTAATACTAATAATAATAATAATCACTTCAACAATATTAATTAAATCATTTAATAAGGATAAGAAAACAACACTTAATCATAGTAATCAAGAGCTAGTTTCTTATAAGAAAAATTACTATCAAAAATTTATTTAAATAGCTTATATTATTTATTTAAAAAACTCTTAATTAATCCAATTAACTATTAAGTATCTCTTATATTAATTTCATGAATTAATAATTATCAAACAATGAGTTTGGTATTTTAAATATTTTGATGAAATGATTTATCACTTTCCCATTTCAAGTTATCATTTAAGTCATTGATATCATTTGATATTGAAACTAAATTCACCATTTGAAGTATTTGACTTTTATTTAGCCTATTAACAACAATAAGTTTATTAAGCATTTCTAAAACAGATTTATCATTAATATTCATTGTTTGTATAAAAAACTAGGGTCCTTCAATTTAAATACATTATCTTATGATTTTTAAAATTTCATTATATATTTTATGCTAAATATAAAAAAATATTCATAAAATCATCAAAAATAAAACTACTTATTTGTAAGTAAATATCTTAAGCTCACTTTCTTATAAATTCGTTTATGGTAAAAAGAAAAAAAATGAAAAAAAACTCCAAGAAAGAACACCTTAGTAGAGATGAAGTTAATGAAATGATTGAATCAGCTTTAAGGAGACATAACAGAAGATCTACAATAATATCAAGCGTACTTGGCTGGATTCTAATAGGAGGTTATTCGTTTGGACTTTTTCAAGCAGTTCAAAATGTCTAATTAATCTTTTCTTGAATGCAGAACTTGCTAGATGATAAATTAATATAAGAATAAGTATTTATTATGAGGGAATATATCGAGGCAAATCTTACAGTCATAAGAAAATATTTAAAAAAACGAAAAAAGTACACATCAAAATTAAATAATGATTCGATAATGGAAGAATTCAAAGAATGGAGCAAAGACCCATTTCCTGAGAAAGAATCAATTTGGACTTTACCTGACTTAACGAGAAATGAAAGACTAAAAAATTTTTGTCGCTCAATTAAAAAGGAAATAAGATAAGTTTTTAACTACCTAGTTGTATATGATTTACCTTTAAGTAAAAATAACCCGCAAATCCAACTATATTCAAAATTACAACGAAAATCCAAGCTCCAATTGGCTGATTAGAATCAAATTTTTTTAATTTAACTTTTTCCTTTAATCTTTCAATATATTTAGCCATAATTAAAAATATTAACAAGTATATTTTTAATTATAGAGAATTAAATTTTAAGGAATCTTAAATAAAAAAAAATATCTTTTAATTAGAATTTTTATTGTCAAGCCTGTTAATGGGATATTTAATCAACTCCTTTTTGAGATTTTTTAAAAGTTTATTGTGATTCAAAATTGTAAATTTCCTTGTAAAGGAATAATGCCATTTCATTGAATTAAAAAAAAACTTGCTAATTCATTATTAATAAAATTATAATACTTATTACGGTCATTCAGACCATAAATAATTTAAATAAGGACAAATTTTTCATGAGCTTAAAAGTTGGCCAAGAAGCACCAGACTTTAGTGCTACAGCAGTATTTGATCAAGAGTTTAAGGAGATTACACTTTCAGGTCTAAGAGGTAAATGGGTTGTCCTATTCTTTTACCCACTAGATTTTACATTTGTTTGTCCAACTGAAATCACTGCATTTAGTGATAGATACCAAGATTTCTCGGCACTTAATACGGAAATACTTGGGGTATCAGTTGATAGCAAACACTGTCATTTGGCTTGGATACAAACCCCAAGAAATGAAGGTGGTATAGGTGATATTAACTATCCGTTAGTTTCTGACTTAAAAAGAGAAATTTGCCAGGCGTACAATGTTCTAAATGATGATGGAGAGGCTGATAGAGGTTTATTTCTTATAAATCCCGAAGGAGTGGTTATGCATACGACTGTTAACAAGGCACCTGTAGGTAGAAATGTTGATGAAACGCTAAGGATTCTTCAAGGATATCAATATGTTGCGGCAAACCCCGATGAAGTATGTCCAGCAAACTGGACCCCCGGGGAGAAAACAATGTTAGAGGACCCCAAAGGAAGTAAGGAATATTTTTCTGCGCTATAGAAAAGTAAGAGAAATTTAAGAAAGTATTAAGTAGTAAATAATGATAAAAGAATAAAAAATAAATATATTCAAAAAGGGGATAAAATCCCCTTTTTTAGGTTTTGGTACGATCCAATCGCTTAAATTAGTTTTATATGATAAGAAGGACCACGTATAAAAAGAAATTTCTATGGCGACTAGGAAAAAAAGATTAATTAAATTTAAGTCATTTAAACCAAAATATCTATAAATATAAAACTGATCATCAACACTAAAATTATTAATTTGAAGATGCCAAAGATAGAGAGAAATCAAAATAAAATTCATTAATAATATTTTTTTTAACAGAAACCTAGATTTCTTAAAAATCAATAGGATTGAAATTAAAAATATGAAAAAACTTAACTGTGGAATATCGGTTTTTGGTAAATTAATTCCTTCAAGAAATAAATTAAATACAAGATCAAAATTTACATATATATAATCAGTTATTAAGTAAGAGAGAAATATTAAATTTATTACTACTAAGAATAATAATCTTTTTCCTTTAATTATTTTTATACTATGGGATTTATCCTTAGTAAAACTATAGTATGTATAGTTTTTTAAAGAGTTTAAATACACCAAAGATGGACATATTGCACCGCTCAAATAGTAAAGGATTGAATAAAAGGAAATATTATTTATATTGAGTGAATACAAATTAAACCATTGTTTTTGTACATATGGAAGAATAAGTAAAAATGAAAGTGTAACTAATAACTTCGTTGTATTGTTTTTAATTATCAAGAAAATTTTTTTTTAATTTAAAGCAATTAAATCAAACTTTCAACAATTTAGTAGTTGTTAATTTAAAAACTTTTTTATCTATAGTTTCTTGATTTAAAAGTATATCAACTAATTTATCTAGTAAGACTCTATTT
This sequence comes from uncultured Prochlorococcus sp., assembly GCA_902572825.1. GTDB lineage: Bacteria > Cyanobacteriota > Cyanobacteriia > PCC-6307 > Cyanobiaceae > Prochlorococcus_A. The sequence goes on from CACGHD010000002.1 coordinate 42,270, forward strand.
TTTTTCAATATTTTTATTGAATTATTTAATGAAATTTTAGAAATATTTATGATTTCATTATCTATTCTAGAACTGGTATTTTCTGCTATAAGAGGCTTTCTTCTAAATAATCCATCTCCTAAATACATTTCATTATTATCAGAATCCATTGAAATTGGACCAATAATTGAAAAACCATATTTTGTAACCATTTCCCTTACGATATTTGTCGCATAAGAGATATCATTTATGGAGCATTGTGTAATTTCACCTTCACCAAAAACTATAGTCTCTGCTGCTCTTCCAGCTAAAGCAATTTCAATTTTTGAAAATAATAATTTTTTTGAAATCAATCCACTAGAAATTACATCATCGTCAGGGCATATTTTTGTATATCCTCCTATAGATCCAGATCTAGGTAATATCGTAATTTTATCAACTGATTCAATACCATTTCTCACCGCAGATACAATCGCTCTGCCTACTTCATTATAAGCAATAATTTTTTTCATATTAGGAGAAGTTATTAATGAGCTCCTCAGGCCTATGGTAATTTTATCAAGAGCATTTTCTATATGAAGATCACTGATTAATTTAGATTCGTCTCTTGCACAGTGAATAGCACTCTCGTTCATCAAGTTTGCAAGATCTGCTCCCGAAAATCCAACTGTTCTAGAAGCCCAATATCCTAAGTTAACTTCGCTTGAAAGTGGTTTGGAAAGTGAGTGAACTGAAAGAATTTTTTTTCTACCATCTAAGTCTGGAAGCATTACTTCAATTTTTCTATCAAATCTACCCGGTCTTAATAATGCTGCATCCAGAATATCTGGTCTATTAGTTGCTGCTAAAACAATAATCCCAGAATTATCGGCGAAACCATCTAATTCAGTTAGAAGCTGATTAAGGGTTTGTTCTCTTTCATCATTTCCACCTCCGATCCCAGAGCCTCTTTGCCTACCAATGGAATCAATTTCATCAATGAAAATTATACAAGGAGATTTTTCCTTAGCCTTAGAGAACAGATCACGAACTCTGCTTGCTCCAACACCAACAAAAAGTTCTACAAACTCTGATGCCGATATTGAGAGAAAAGGCACTCCTGATTCGCCAGCAATTGCTTTAGCTAATAATGTTTTACCTGTTCCTGGTGGGCCTATTAGAAGAACTCCCTTAGGAACTTTTGCACCAAGCTTTTCAAATTTCTTTGGTTCTTTCAAAAATGTTATTACCTCTTTTAATTCCTCAGCAGCTTCAGGGACTCCAGCTACATCATCGAATCTTGTTTCTACATCATCAATAGTTACAAATTTAGCTTGATTTTTGGTAAAACCAAAAGCTCTGGAAGCCAATTTTGATGTACTCCTCAAGATTAAGACTATAGCTAATATGAAAATCAGGAAAAGGCTTATTGAAGCAAATGAATTAGCAGCTGATGCTTCTTTTCTGCTGTTGTTAATAGTTAGATCTACCTTATTTTCAGTGGCCTTTTCAAGAATTAATTGATCGTTGTAAAGGATAGGTATTTTAAATTTATCGCCATTTTTATACAGAACATCAATTTCTCTCTGCCTAGGATAGAAAAATATTGATTCTATTTTCCCTGCCTCTATATCTTCTAGAAGATCCGAATAACTTGATTTAGAATCTGAATATGAGAATTTTGATCTAAACACTAATCTTTATAAGTGATTAATAAAGCATATATGCTTATTTAAAAAATTGAGGTATATAAACAAAATATACTCAAAAGTTTTGGAGATAACCAGTTAAAGGTTATATTATTATAAGGAAATTAAGAAACAGAATGGCTGTACCAAAGAAGAAAAAATCAAAGAGCAAAAGAAACCAAAGGCACGCTGTTTGGAAAGGAAAAGCAGTAATAGCAGCTCAAAAAGCTATATCTTTAGGTAAATCAGTTTTAACTGGGAAAGCTCAAGGATTTGTTTATCCTATTGAAGAAGAAGAAGAAGAGTAGCTTTTAAGATCCTAATTTAAATGCTTCAAGTATAACGGCATAAATTGCACCAATTCTTAATTTATCAACTACGGTCCATAGATAATAAAATTTTGAACTTGCGGCAGGTTTAATTCTTATAATGATTTCAATAAAAATAATAATTATTGGGACCATTATCAACTCATTTTTACCTTCAGATATAAATTTTGTAATAAAATTTGCGAACAAAAAATAACCTGTCAAAACAGAGATTAGACCAATAGATTTTGTTCTCCAAGTATCACTTAGAAAACCAAAAAATAAATTATTTAAATGGTAGGTAATTCTTGAAAAATTAGTTTTTTGCATTACTTAAAGATACTAAATAAGAGATTAGAAAGTTATAGTCAACATATGATTTTTTTAGTTTAGGGCCTTTAATTACATTTGCCACACAATTCGCATCACCAAGACTGTCTAAAATACAATCTAATTTAATATTTTCCTCAAGAACAATTGGGATATTTGAAGGAACAAAAATTGTAGGCAAGTTAGCTGCCAAAGAGGATTTCAATCCTGGATTGGAGTCTTCAAAAACAATTGACTTATTTTTGTTTATACCACTTAATTGGATTGCCTTTAAATATGGTAATGGATTTGGTTTCTTTAATTCAACGTCTTCACTTGAAATAATGAACTCAAAAGGGTTGAAGCCATTAAAAAGCGATTCAACAAGAAGATTGACTTGAATTCTTGAACTTGAAGTAACAATAAATTGTCTTACTTTTTTTTTATGTAATTCATTTATTAATCTAAAAACACCAGTTTTTAGACTAACGCAATTTTTTTTTATAATTTCTAAATAATGAAACTGTTTTGTTTCATGAATTTTGAGAATTAAATCTTCTGAGAAATCATCATTATTAGATTTAGCATAATAAGCAATCCTATTTTTGCCCCCATTTATCTTCAGAAGTTTTATGTATTTATTAGTGTCCCAATTCCAATTAATACCGAGGTCATTGAAAGCATTATTAAAAGCAGGTAAATGGGCCTCTAATTCAGTATTTGCGATAGTACCATCTAAATCCCAATAAACGCCCTCAAGGTAAGTCACCAAAAAGAATTTCTTTTATTTACGGTAAAATACAAGAGCAATTATTGCTGGTCCTGCTAACGCAACTACAGCTAAAGGAATAAGTGTTGCCATAATTAATGAATATGTTTTGTGATACTATTTTTACAAATAAATGACGAAACTGTACTGATACGTTACAAGATTGAATTAAATTATGAAATCATGGACATGTATAGAAAATTGTGGAGCTTGTTGTAAATTCGACTTGAACGAAAGAAGCAATTTGGCTGACAAACTTAACAAAAAAGATATAGATTTGATAAATTCGATGACTGATAGAGACGGTTGGTGTAAAAACCTAGACAGAGAAAGTAAGAAATGCTTAATTTATGAATCCAGACCACATTTTTGTCGGGTAAATGAATTTTCAACTAGATTTAAAGGATATTTGAAATCTGGTGACAAATTTTTAATTGATTGCTGCAAACAACATATTTCATCAAATTATGGTTACCAAAGTAAAGAGATGAAAACATTTAGAATTGCAGTCTCAGGAAAATGAATAGTAAAAAAGAAAAAAAAGAAAACAATTTAGAAAAAAGTTTTTTTTCTATATTTATAACTACTTTTACAACAATTTTTATTGCTGAACTTGGGGATAAAACTCAAATAGCCACATTAATGCTTTCTGCTGAATCGGGCAGGCCAATAATTGTTTTTCTTGGAAGCTCTCTTGCCTTAATAAGCTCTAGCATAGTAGGAGTTCTTATTGGTAAATGGGTATCAAAAAAAATATCTCCTAGCAAGTTTGCTTTATCTACTGGTGCTTTAATGATATTGATAAGTATATTTTTAGCTTATGAAACTTTCAAAAATTATTTATAAATGGTTTTAAGTTTATTACTATCAACATTTCTAACCGTTTTCATAGCTGAATTAGGTGACAAAACTCAACTAGCTACTTTAACTATAAGCGGTACTACAAACAAACCATTAGCAGTTTTTCTAGGATCCTCTTCAGCACTTGTTTTTGCAAGTTTACTAGGAGCCTTGACAGGCGGCTCTATTTCAAGTTTTCTACCCGAAGTAGTTCTTAAGTTAATAGCCTCCATTACATTTTTTATCATTGGTATAAGGCTTTTTATCAACTCTTTCACCATCGAAAAAGAAGAAAAAGAAGAGAAAGAAAATAATTAGTTTTTAGCTTGGATAATAAGGTGTAATAATGAAGTGTATACACCTAAATTAATTTATAATTTCATTTTGATCATGTTCACATCATCTTCAATAATTGATAATCTTAATCAGTCAGAAGGCTTAGAATATAAAAAATTATGCAGATTGTTAAAAATAACAAAGAAATCTGATAAAGATAAATTAGATATTGCTTTAAAAGCACTAGAAAAACTTGAAATAATTAATAAAAATGAAGATGATGAATATACCTGCATAAAAGATAGTGATCATCTTGTCGCAAAAATAAGATGCAGTAGCAAAGGATTTTGCTTTGCTGTAAGAGGAAAAGACAAAGAAGATATCTACATTACAGAAAATCTACTTAACTATGCATGGAATGGAGATAAAGTTTTAGTAAGGATAATAAAAGAGGGTTATAGAAGAAGATCACCTGAGGGAATAGTTGATTGTATTCTTGAAAGATCAAATCAAATACTTCTTTCTAAGGTTGAAATAATAAACAATGATGTATATGCAATCCCGATAGACGATAGGATCCTTTCTAAAATTAAACTTCCAAAAGAGAATAAAAAATACACTTTCAATCCAGACAATAAGAATATAGTAAAAGTTGAGATTGATAGATTTCCCATAGGTCAAGAAGAGGGACTAGGTCATGTGATACAAGAACTAAAACTAAACAATAATGAGGAATATGATTCAGACTTTGTTTTATCTAAAAGCAATATCGCCAAATCATACAATTTAAATCATATTGAATCAAAAAAAATAGAAAAAAGAGAGAGGATAGACCTTACAGATAAAAACTCTTATTTATTCAAAAGTTGGAATTCTAATAATTCTCCAATGCTCCCAATGATTCAGATAGAACAGGGAAAAAATAAAAGTACTAAATTGTGGATACATACAAATAATCTTGCAGAAAGAGTAGATCTAAATAGTAAAAAATCTCTAGAAATACTATTAAAAGGTTTTGAATCATTACCCCTATTAAATGATTGGGAAAACTACCTTAGTGAAGCTATAAGAAATGATTCTAAATTTCAATTTGGTGAAAAGAGTGAAGCGATAAGCCTTTGTGTGCGTTTAAATAGTGATAATGAAATAATTGATTGGTCATTTCATCTTACTTCAGTAAAATGCTCCCTTATTGTTGGAAGTGATCATACTGACGCGCTTCTATCTAGAAAAAGTAAATCAAGAATAACCTCTCGGGTATTAAAACCCATAAAGGAATATATTGAAGATTTAGATAAAATACTGGAAATTTCATTTTCATTTAGACAAAAACATCTTTTGGAGGGTAAGGTTGAAATTCCTGCGCCAGTCAACAAAATACAAGCACTAGAAGAATTTTTTATTCACAATCCTGCTGAATATTCAAAAGGATATTTTGAATCATTAAACAAAGAAGATTGCCAAACATTTCTTTCACCAATACTATATGAGGCTAATTTAATATGGTTCAAACATTCAAATAAATATGGCTTAAAAAGTGCAGGATACATCTCAAAGGGAATAGATTACGTTAATGCAAATGAAATCATCAAATATTCAGAATTTATTGACAATGATATAGAGCTTAATGAAGATGGCAATTTGACATTTAGTCAAGTAATTGAGTTATGTGGCGATGATAATAAAAAAAGAATCTTACATAAACTTCTAATTAATGAATTTAAGGACAATGAAATAAGGTTGATATCTAAAAAGCCTGATAATGACGAATCAGAAAAATTATTTATTTCTCCATGGACAATTCCTGGGTTTGACTTCACTAATCTTATAAATCAGTACTGTATTTTTAATATGATAATAAATGGTAAGAAATCAAAGAAAAATAATATTAATGCAATCAATATATCGGAAAGTAATTCATTAGACTTAGTAAATTGGGATATATTTAATTCATCAATTTCAAAGAATCTAGAAACATTATTTAATCAGTTTGTAATAGATAAACATAATGAATTCAAGGACAAAGTCAACCAATATAAATCTAATATGATAAGTATAAAAAAAGTAAGAAAAGCAGAAAAGTTACTAGGTAATATTTATAGTGGGTTCATATTAGCAGTGCAAACATATGGTTTCTTTGTTGAGATATCAGAACTAAATGTAGAGGGTTTAGTTCACGTCAGCACTCTAAATAATGATTGGTATGAATATAGATCAAGGCAAAATCTATTGATTGGAAGAAAATCTAAAAAATCATATAAAGTTGGAGATGCAATAGAAGTAAAAATCATAAAAGTCGATATTCTTAAATATCAAATTGATTTAGAATTAACATAAATCAATTCTCACAAAATATATTATGGAAATATTAACCAAAAAAAATTTAAGATAATTTTTTTAGAATTATGTTTAAAAAAAAATATTTATTATTAACTCTTTTTTTAATAATAATTTTTCAAATTTTATTATATACAAATAATAATCAGAAGGCTTCATTTAGATACTTTAAATGGACTCTACAAGAAGTGAGTATAGGTAAGTTAATAAGTATTTCATTTTTTTCTGGTTTATTTGTAAGCACTTTACTTAATAAAACAATTACTAGTACTGGTTTCAGAAAAAAAACTTTCGAAAATGTTGAAGATGATTTCGTATCTGAAAATAATGAGGAAGGTATTGAATCAAATGTTGAGATGCCGCCACAAAGAGACATAAGAGAAACTCAACCAACAATTTCTGTTAACTATAGAGTAGTCAAAAATATGGATGAAAATAATTTAAAAAAAGATCGAAATTATTCAAATAATCCTGATAATATTAATGACTGGGATAATGGTGATAATGATTGGTAGGAAAATAGATTATTTAAATAAAAAATGATTTTTTAATTTATAATGTAGAAAATAGTTATTCCTATGGATGAAAATTTAGACATAAATAATAAAGTAAATAATGATAAATCATACAACACAACCAAATCAAACTCTGAAGAAATAAAAGAAGCTATATCAGAAAAAGATATCAATACGGTTATAAATAATGGCAATTCTCAAGGTAATTCTGTTTCTAAAGTCAATATAAAAGATGATAATAACACTCCCGTCAAACCTGTCACTAAACCCGAAAAAGAACTTCCAATAGAAAAAAAGCCTTTCCAAGAATTTATCAACATTCATTTAATTCCTGCTCTTATAAAGGAAATTAATCTAAGAGGATTAACAGTAAACAATATTAATCTCACCAACACTAATAGACCTATAGCTGGAGATAAATGTTGGGTGATAAATTGTGAAATTAAAGATACATGTAACTTTTGGTTATCCTTTGAGAAAGAGGACATTAGTTCACTAAAAAGTATTTCTTTATCTAAACCAAATCAGGAACCTAGCATTATTGAATCATTCCTTATTGATGAGAAAAGAATAACCCTTAAATTAATTATTTCAAGAGTATTGCAGAGATTAAATGGACAAAAATTGATAGGAGTTAATTAAAGAAAGAATAACACCAAGTTAACTTTTCCCTCGAAAATACAAATAATGGTAAATAATAGTATTAATAAAACAGTTAAAGATGTCTCAATCAACTATTGAATCTACAAATAAAAAAGGAATTAATAGAGGAAAAGCCCCAGCAAAGGAAACAATTTTGTCTCCGAGGTTTTATACAACAGACTTTGAGGCAATGGAAAATATGGATTTATCAATAAATGAGGAAGAATTAGAAGCAATATGTGAGGAATTTAGGAAAGACTACAATAGGCACCATTTTGTAAGAAATAGTGAATTTGAAGGAGCTGCTGAAAAGTTAGATCCTGAGACGAGAGAACTTTTTGTTGATTTTCTTGAAGGGAGTTGTACGTCAGAATTTTCAGGTTTTTTACTTTATAAGGAGCTAAGCAAAAGGATTAAAGACAAAAACCCTCTTCTTGCTGAATGTTTTGCTCATATGGCTAGAGACGAAGCTAGACATGCAGGTTTCTTGAATAAATCCATGAGTGATTTTGGATTACAGTTAGATTTGGGTTTTTTAACAGCAAATAAAGATTACACCTATTTTCCACCAAGAAGTATTTTTTATGCCACTTATTTATCTGAAAAAATTGGCTATTGGAGATACATCGCAATTTATAGGCATCTTGAAAAAAATCCAGATAGCAAAATTTTTCCACTTTTTAATTATTTTGAAAATTGGTGTCAAGATGAAAATAGACATGGAGATTTCTTTGATGCACTGATGAAAGCTCAACCACGTACTGTTAAATCTTTAAGTCAAAAAATTACCATTGGCGGCTCTACCTTTACTAACCCACTATTTGACTACTTCCACAGATTTAGATATTTTTTGAATAATCTTCCATTAACATCAAGGCTATGGTCAAGATTCTTTCTACTAGCTGTATTTGCAACTATGTATGCGAGGGATTTGGGAATTAAAAAAGATTTCTATAGTTCATTAGGTTTAGATGCTAGAAATTACGACCAGTTTGTTATTAATAAAACGAATGAAACTGCAGCTAGAGTTTTCCCTGTAGTAATGGACGTTTATGATAAATCTTTTTACGGAAGATTAGATAAAATAGTAGAGAATAACAAGGTTCTCTCTGATATTGCAACCAGTAATGGAAATAAAGTATCTAAAACTTTTAAAAAATTACCTAAATATTTATCAAACGGTTACCATTTATTAAGACTATACTTGTTAAAACCCCTTGATAGCAAAGATTTTCAACCTTCGATTAGATAATCTTTCATACAGACAAGATTTATAAAGTCATATGCTTTCGTCACAAATCAAATCAAATGAAATCATTTTTGGTAGTTGCAATAAAGATTTATTAGAAGAAATTATTTTCTATGGGATGGGACTTGGGGCTGATTTTGTAGAAATCTTTATAGAGAATACAGACAACTCAAGCGTTCTAGCTGAAGAGGATTTCATTACAAGTGTAAGTCCATCATTTGGAAGGGGTGCTGGCATTAGAATCTTCAAAGATAAAAAGGATGGATTTGTAAGTACAAATGATTTAACAAAGAATGGCTTGATGAGGTCGGTATCTCAGGCTATTGAGATGTTAGACATAACAGATAATAAAAAAAGAGAAGTTTTTAACGGTCTAGATAAACATAGGAACTATAGTTTATCCAAGAAAAAATGGATTAATGAAGTCCCATCGATTCATGAAATAAGTGAAAAACTATTAGTCAGCACTAAGTCTCTTAAAAAAAATAATAAAATAATTACTAGAAAAGGAAGTTACTCAAGAAATCTTCAAGAGGTAATTATAGCCTCCAGCGATGGAACCTATGTCTCAGATATTAGGTTGCATCAAACAGTTGGACTCAACGTGATTGCTAGTGATGCCCAATATAGATCTAGTGGAAGTAGAAGATTTGGATCGTCAGGAATGCCTCATGAATTCAGATTATGGGATCACGAAAAAGCAGCTAATGATGTATTCGAAAGCTCAATGAACATGCTTTATGCAGATTATGTTGATGCAGGACAAATGCCTGTTGTATTAGCTAATAAATTTGGTGGTGTTATATTCCACGAAGCCTGCGGCCATTTACTTGAAACTACTCAAATAGAGAGAGGAACAACACCATTTGAGAATAAATTGAATGAAAAAATTGCACATGAATCTGTAACAGCAATAGATGAAGGAATTTCAGAGGGATCCTTTGGTTCATTATCAGTAGATGATGAAGGTATGGAACCCGAAAAATCAGTTCTTATAAAAGATGGAATTTTAAAAAAATTTATATCCGACAGGGCAGGTGAATTAAGAACTGGGCATAAAAGAACAGGAAGTGGAAGAAGACAAAATTATTCTTTTGCTGCAGCTTCTCGAATGAGAAATACTTATATAGCCAAAGGTGAACACTCGAAAGAGGATTTAATCAATAGTATTAGTGATGGTCTTTACTGCAAATCAATGGGTGGTGGCAGTGTAGGTGCTACAGGACAATTTAATTTTGCAGTAGAAGAAGGATATCTTATTAAAAATGGAAAATTAACTAATCCAGTAAAGGGAGCAACTTTGATTGGTGAGGCTAAAGAAGTTATGCCAAAAATATCAATGTGCGGAAATGACCTCGAATTAGCTCCTGGATTCTGTGGATCCATCAGTGGAAGTGTCAACGTAACTGTAGGCCAACCTCATATTAAGGTTGATTCAATCACTGTTGGCGGAAGATAGGATATGAATTCAAAAGAAATAACAACTCAAATCTCTGAAGCTGCAGAATCTCTTAATCTTAAAAAATGGGATTATGGTGCAAGCTTTTCTAATGATTATTCTGTGCAAGTAGATAAAGGTGAGGCTAAACAACTTAAGGCTTCACAAAAGCAAATTTTAACTATTAGAGTTTGGAACGAATCTAATTTAGTTGGGATTACAACAACTAGTGATATAAGTGAATCTGGTATTAAAAAAGCTCTAAATCAAGCAAATATTGCATCTGATTTTGGCAACAAAAATGAGAGAACAGAATTCTCACCACTTGCCAAGGATCCTATTGAAGTTAAGAAATCAAAAAAAAGAAATCCTGTTGGTATAAAAAAATTACTTACTCTTTTAAGAGAAGCGGAAGTTAAACTTTTAGAAAGCCATGAATCCATAAAATCTGTTCCTTATAATGGTCTATCTGAGAGTTTTTATGAGAGAGTTTATGCAAATAGTGATGGTGCATTTCGGAGTTATACCAAAAGTCAAGCTGCACTTTATTTATATGCAAGAGCAGAAGAGAAAAATAAGAAACCTCGTAGCTCAGGTTCTGTAAAACTTGGATATGGAGTTGAAGATATAGATATAGACTCGTGTATTAAAGATGCTTCTAATAAAACAATTTCTCATTTAAATTATTCATCTATTAATACTCATAAATATTTAATATGTTTTTCCCCTGAGTCTTTTTTAACGATCATTAATGCCTTTAGTTCAATGTTTAATGCCAGAAGCATTTTAGATGGAGTTAGCTTATCTAATAAAAATTCTATTGGAGAGAAAATATCTACAGAAGCACTTAATATTTATGATGATGGTCTTCACGAACAGAATATTTCTTCATCACCATTTGATGGAGAGGGAACTCCTACAAAAAGACTATGTTTAATTAATAAAGGGAGACTTGAAAATTTTATACATTCTGAATCAACTGCAAGAATATTTAAAACAATGCCCACAGGCCACGCTGGACTAGGATCAAAAGTCTCAGTATCTCCTGATTGGATAGTAGTTGAGAAATCAGAGGAAAACTCAGATCTAAAAGAATCATTAGATCACTCTGCTTATGAGGGAGAATTTGTTTATATTGAAGAATTAAATGCAATCCATGCAGGTGTCAGAGCAAGTCAAGGTTCATTCTCTCTTCCATTTGATGGGTGGCTCTATAAAAAAGGTAAAAAAATCTCAATAGAATCTGCAACTGTAGCGGGGGATATCAAATATCTTTTGAAGAATATAGTAAATATTGAATCAAACCAAAAAGTAACAACAAGTGGAATTTCTCCACATATATGGGTAGATGAATTATCAATAACTGGTGACGCGTGAGAATTATATTCTGGGGAACACCTGAATATTCAATTGCGAGCCTTGATATTTTTATTAAATCTAAGCACGAGGTAATTGGAGTAGTTAGCCAACCCGATAAGAAAAGATCTAGGGGAAATAAATTAATATCCTCACCTGTTAAAAGCTTTGCCGAGCAAGAATCTATAAAAATTTATACTCCAGTAAATATCAGAGAAAATATAGATTTTATAAATGAACTTAAATCACTATCTTGTGATCTATTTATTGTTATAGCTTACGGGAAAATATTACCCAAAGAGATATTGGAAATCCCAAAATTTGGATGTTGGAACGCACATGCTTCATTACTTCCAAGATGGCGTGGTGCAGCCCCAATCCAATGGTCACTAATAAAAGGCGATGAATTTACTGGTGTAGGAATAATGAAAATGAATGAGGGACTAGATACTGGCGATTTATTATTGGAAGAAAAAATTAAAATTGGTAATGACGATAATTTCAATACACTATCAGTAAAACTTAGTATTTTATCTGCAAAATTATTTTTAAATGCCACATCATTACTCGAAGAAAATATCTATAAAAATACTAATTCTCAATTAACAAAACAAAATTCCCTTGGAAGAGAAATTACTTACGCAAGAATGATTGAAAAATCAGACTTTAGAGTTGATTGGGGTAATGAGGCAATTGAAATTTCTCAAAAAATAAAAGGATTATACCCACGAGCAAATACAACCTTTAGAGGCAAGAACCTAAAAATACTTAAAATCAAAGTTTTGAGTAGTGATGAAATTAAAAATGAAAAATACTTTTTCATGAACAATTATTCAAGACCAGGTATTATTCTTGCTGTAATGGAAAATGAAGGGATAATAATTTCAACTAAAACTGATCCGATTATTTTGTTAGAAGCAAAACTTGAAGGCAAAAACATTTCAAGCAAAAAGCAATTGATACAACAGTTAAAGCCATCAGTAGGAGAATATCTCTCAGATTAAGTTTTAGATTCTTTTTTAGAGAATCCCCAAATGAAGGCAAAAAGAATCAAAAAATAAAAATAATAGTCTGGGAGAATAGATTCTTTAATTAAGGTATTTAGTAAAAGTTTAATCCCCACTATTAAAATTGCTATGTAACCGGCTGTTTCTAATCTAGAAAATATATCCAGAAGTTTTAGAAAAATCCCCGATGTAAATCTTAAGGCTAATACTCCAATCACTGCTCCAAATATAATTAATATGTATTGATCACTAATAGCTACTGCAGTAGTGATACTATCTATGGAAAAAGCAAAATCAGTAATTGAAAGAAGCGCTACAACCCTTAAGAACCTAAAATTATTTTTATTATTATCTGTCCCATTTTCAGTGTTTTCTATATCTGAATTTAAAAAAACATTTGAGAAAAATAAGTATATTAAATAAAAACCAGCAAAAACTCTAATAAGAATAAACTTTAGAAGAACATTAGATAATATGATCAGAATAATCCTAAATAATAAAGATATTGTTATTCCAATATTTAAGGCTCTTGACCTTAATTCTGAACTGTCGAGGGATTTAGTAAGAGAAGCTAGTGCGACAGCATTATCTGCCGATAATAATAATTCTAGAGCAATTAATATTGGTAAAAGTGTAAAGATTTCGTACCAACTATCTACCTGATCTAGTGTGGGTATAAAAGAATTTATTGCAGCTGAATCCATCAAATATTATTCACAATCAGTATAAAATCTAATATAATGTATCGGATATTTGTAATCAAGATTGATAACTATAAATGAGTTTAAATACTTTAGTTGATTATATTTCGAACTCACAAATTACTTCTGAATTAATAAAAAGAATTTCAAAAAATAATGAATTAAATATTGTTGGTTCAAGTAGATATGCAAAATCAATAATCTTAGATAGCATCGCAAAAAAAGAGAAAAAAAATATATTATTAATTTGTCCTAATGCAGAAATTGCCTACAAATGGATTGGTTATTTTGAAAGTATAAATGATAAAGCAGTTTTATATTATCCTCCAACAGAACATCTACCATACTCATCAATTAATAAATCCAAAGAAATTGAATTTAGTCAGCTTACTGTTTTATCGAAATTAATAAAAAAAGAGAAAAATGAACTTAATATTGTTATATCAACAGAGAGATCACTACAACCTCATCTAATAAATAAAAACTTATTAATTGAAAACAAGTTAGATTTGCAAAAAGGGGTTCAAATCGAGATTCAAGAATTAGCAAATAAACTTACTTTGCTTGGTTATACGAAGGATAATGTTACTTCAACAGAGGGATTCTGGACTAGGAGAGGAGAAATAATAGATATTTATCCTGTCAATAATGAGTTTCCTATAAGATTAGAATTTTTTGATAATGTAATTGAGAAGATAAGAGAATATGATCCCCATACACAGAAAACATTAGAAAGTATCAATAATATTGAAATAATACAGGCTGGATTTGATTTGCTAATTAAAGATAAGTTAAATAATTTTTCTAAGAATGGTATTTTTAATTCAGAAGATATAAATAAAAATAATCTTGATCGTTATTTAGGAATAATTGAAAAAGAACCCTCAAACATAATAGATTTTATTGATAGAGAAACAATTCTTGTTATTGATGAATTAGAAGATTGTACGAAATTTGCAAATAATTGGTATCTAGATTCAGAAAGTAATTTTGATAATTGTGAGTATGAATTAAATGAAAACCTTAAAAATAACGATATTAATTTAGAGGCCAAACCTAATTTACATTTAAAGTTTGACGAAATATTAAATTCACTAGGAAATTTTAAGTTGATAAAATTTTATGAATTTGAATCAAAAGTCAATATTGATAATAAGTTTTTGTTAAATGATAAAAGAATAAATTCATACTCTAAAAATATAGGAAAATTATCCAATGATATAAATAAAAATATAAAAAATAATGAAAAAGTATGGATACTATCAGCACAGCCGTTGAGAACCAGGACTTTACTTTTTGAGCACGAATGTAATACAAACTTCTTAAGCAATTCTAATGATATTGATGAAGCATTTAAGTCAATTAATAATTCAATTCCTTTAATTTTAAAAAATAAGAACAATTACGAAATCGAAGGTTTTTATCTTCCGATATGGAAAGTTGTCCTGATGACAGATAAAGAATTATTTTCACAACAATCTCTTTTTAATAATGTATTCATAAGAAGAAAAAAAAGAAGTGTAAATTCAAATATAAATGTAAATAAGATTAATCCCGGGGATTTTATAGTTCATAAAAATCATGGAATAGGAAAATTTTTAAAAATAGAAAAAATAAATATAACTGGAGATTCAAGAGATTATTTAGTCATTCAGTATCAAGATGGGAAGATAAGTGTTGCCGCTGATCAACTTGGTAGTGTTAACAGATATAGATCAAGTGGAAAAATAAAGCCAAAAATAAATAAATTAGGAGGGACGGAATGGGAAAGAATAAAAGATAAAAATAAGAAACAAATCAAAAAAGTTGCCGTCGATATTTTAAAACTTTATGCAAAGAGAGAAAAATTAAAGGGTTACATTTATCCAGAAGATGGTCCTTGGCAAGATGAATTAGAGGAATCATTCCCTTATCAACCAACACCTGATCAAATTACTGCTGTAGAAGAAATAAAATCTGATATGGAAAGCGATAAGCCAATGGATAGACTAGTTTGTGGAGATGTAGGATTTGGCAAAACAGAAGTCGCTGTCCGGGCTATTTTTAAAGCTATTACATCAGGTAAACAGGTAATATTATTAGCACCAACAACAATCCTAGCTCAGCAACATTGGAGAACAATAAACAATAGATTTTCACCTTATCCAATAAAAGTATCCTTACTCAACAGATTCAAAACCGTTAATGAAAGAAAGGAAATCTATGCAGGCTTGAAAAATAACAAAATTGATTTAGTTGTAGCTACGCACCAAATTTTAGGAAAAGAAATAGAAATTAAAAACTTAGGACTACTTGTTATTGATGAAGAACAAAGATTTGGAGTAAAGCAAAAGGAGAAAATTAAAAAGATCAAAACCAACATAGACGTTTTAACTCTCTCGGCAACTCCAATTCCAAGGACTCTTTATATGAGCTTATCTGGACTAAGACAGATGAGCTTACTTAATACTCCTCCTCCATCAAGAAGATCAATAAAAACATATTTATCTGAAATAGATATGGATGTTATAAGAACTGCCATTAATCAAGAACTTGATAGGGGAGGTCAAATTTTTTATGTTCTTCCAAGAATTTCTGATATTGATCAAGCTATAAACAAATTAAAAAATATGTTTCCAAGCTTAAAATTTATTGTTGCTCATGGGCAAATGAACGAAACAGAGCTTGAAAATGCAATGATTGCCTTTAATAATGGAGAAGTAGATCTAATGATATGCACAACGATAATTGAAAGTGGATTAGACATCCCTAAAGTAAATACAATCATTATTGAAGATTCTCACAAATTTGGCCTTTCACAACTTTATCAACTTAGAGGAAGAGTAGGCAGAAGCGGTGTACAAGCACATGCTTGGTTATTTTATCCAAATATAAATAAAATTAATGACGCTGCAAAACAAAGATTGAAAGCTATAAAAGACTTTTCAGAACTAGGAAGTGGATACCAACTTGCAATGAAAGATATGGAAATAAGAGGTGTTGGTAGTTTACTAGGAGAAGAACAAAGTGGAAAGGTTAATGCTATTGGATATGATTTATATATAGAAATGCTCCATGAGGCTATTTCAGAAATCAGTGGGCAAGAAATACCAGAAGTTAACGACACTCAAATTGATCTACCAATAAATGCATTTATACCTGCAACATGGATATTAAACAGAGAAGAGAAGCTTGAGGCTTACAAATCTGCTACTGAATGTTCAAATAATTATGAATTAACTGAATTAGCTACAGACTGGGTTAATAGATATGGAAACTTACCTAAACCTGTTGAGTCTTTAATTATGATAATGAGATTAAAATTACTAGCAAAAAAATGTGGTTTTAATAAGATCAAGCTTAAAAAGCCAAACATACTGATAGAGACAAAATTAAAAAATTCTACTTTTAAAATACTTAAAAATTCTTTGGCAAGTAGTGTTCAAAATAAATTTAATTTTAATGAAGGCGAACAATTATCAATCATCACTATAAGAGGTTTAGGTGCAACTGAAATTCAAAATCAAATTGATCAACTAATATTGTGGTTCGGGTCTTTTGAAAGAGAAATAAAGAATTTCGATAAAGAACTTATTAAAAGAGAATAAATTATTAAATAATTACTTAAAATCCGCGAATCAGTTTAATTTCGGTTAGGTTAAAAAAAATTTATTTATTTTATGGGTGAATATATAGACGTCGGAATACAATCTTCGATTTTACCCTTATCAATTATTCTTTCATCAATTGCACTTGGCATATTTGCATTATTCGGAGAAGAAGCAGAAAATGATGATGATGATTCTGATTCAGGAAGCGGTGGCCTAATGCAACCTATTTGAAACTATTTATAAACAATTTGTTTAGACTTTCTCTTAGAGACTTTAAATAACCTATTAAAAGAACCTATAATTAAAATAAGAGCAGTAAAAGAAGACACAAAAATAAAAGTCACCAAAAATATTTCATAGAGATATGAAAAGAGTTGAATTAATAATAAAAAAGATTTATTAAATGTCGAAGGTAGATTTTGTAACAGCAATTTTTTATTAGGAATTAAATAATTTATATAAATTAATAAAACACTCAAAATAAACAAAAAGGAAGCTTCAGTAAATAGTCTTTTTTTAGATTTTCTTCTTAAATTTAATTTATTTTTAAAAATATATTTTTCATTTTTAATATTCAAATTTGGAATTTTTAAATCTGCCATAAATCAAAGCTCAAAAAATAAATTTGAATAACTCTGAAAAGAAATTAACCCATAGTATCGTGTTTGTATTTAAGATGCTAATTGCTCTTTATTCAGGACTTATTAGTTCTTTTTTTTCTATATTTTCGAAAGGACTATAAAAATAAATAAAAGAAGAAGAGAATAGAATTAAAGAGCAAATTGCAATAAAAGGTGGAATGAAGAAATTGAAAAATTTAACATTTTTATTTAACCCAAATCTTAATTTTTTAGCAATTTTAATAGGTATATCAGTTTTTTTTATTCTTACTTTTGGCGATTCATTTAACTGATCAAAACAATTTATTGTATCTGAAAGCAATGAATTACCAATCTTTAAAACTAAAGGCTTTACATTTGGTTTAGAGCTCTTGAGAAGAATATTATGAATGTGGAGATTTTCGGCTTTAATATCAATTAATTTAGATTCATATATTGGGATTTCGTTTTTGATTAAAAGATTTGAATAAATATAAAAAGCATTCATAATAGGCCCTAAATGTTCAATTTTTCCTTCTATAAGTGGTTTATCAGCTATGGTTAATTTCCATTGAGAAATTATAGATATTTGATCTTTAATTTCATTATTGGAATAATCTGGCAATCCGATTATTTCGAGACTTGCTGAAGATTGATGAAATGACAATTTATTCTGAATCATATTAAAAATCGTATAAAAAATTCTTCAACTTTTGATAACCCTGATTTGAAATGCAAAAAGATAAAATAAGTAGAGATTTTACGATTATCTCATCATTTTCAGCTTGATTTAAAAGCTTTTTCACTCTCATACTATCTATATTAAATCTCTCTTTAATCAACTCAATAAATCTCTTATTAAAATCATCCCAAATCACTGAATTCTCTTCTATGTCTTCTTTAGATTTAAGTATCTCTCTGATATAAGGATATAAATATTTAGACATTTCAACTGTAATCTTAATTAAGGCATCGAATTCGTTAAGTTTAATATTGTTAGTAACATAAGATTTTCTCAATGGATTATTGTTCCTTAATTTCCAAATGGTCACTTTATTTGGAAAAACCTTATTAAGATTAAGTCTATTTGATAAGGCGTAAAGGGACTGGATACCATTTAAGTCAATAGTTTCTAATATTAATAATAATAAATCAAGCTTCTCTATAGAATTTCTTGATACCTGATTTCCTCTAGTTAAAACTGAAATTGTTCTTTATTGGATTATGGATAAATTATAACAGGATTATTAATCGATTTTTTGAAATAAAAATGAATATAACTTATCTAGTTCTTCAATAGTTAGCATTCCATAACTCCATAATATTATGGGTAATGGAGTGTTATTTTTTATAGATAATTTTATGCCAAGTTCAATAGTGGATTCATCTAAACCTAATACATTAAATAAATAAATTATCATTTCTCTAGATATAAAATTATTCATTAATTCTATTTAATACTTGAATAAATTAGAGATTTAGTCATTTGATTTAGGACTAATTTTCTTGTAAAAAGAAATTTGTTTAAAAGTAAAAATGAAAATTTCCTAATTGGAAATAAAAAAACGTTTCTATTAGCAAAAATTGAAATCAATGAGTCAGTTATAAAAATTGTGAAGATAATATCTAAAATCCTGCTTGAAAAATACTTAAATTTAAATAATATCAATTGCATTTTAGTAATAGCAGTATTTTTATTAAGAAGATCATAAATAGTATTAACATCTCTCCAACAAGTATTTAGACCTTGACCACCAACGGGATGAAATGTATGAAATGCATCTCCTACAAAAACAAATTTTTTAAAATTTAAAACTGGTAAATTTAAGGATAATGAAACAGGAAAAATATTAAATTCGCCAATTATTTGGTCCAATTTAAATTCATCTGGCAAGATTGTTGATAAATTATCCATTAAAAAATTCTTGTCAGAATTTAACCTTTCAATTGCCTTTAATGTATTTGAAGTCCAAATTACTTGATATAAGTTTTTTTCTAAAGGTAATAATGCAAGTGGGCCTTCTTTTCTAAAAATTTCATAAGCACGCTTTTCACAATGACCTCTAAGAGAAACTTTAAAAGTTAAACAAGATTGACTGTAAGATTTTTTTATATCAACAAAATCTAATAATTTTTTATCAAGTGAGTTTGCTCCTGTTGAAAAGAACTGATAATCAAATAATATTTTTTTACGCAACAATCTCTGGGGTGTCATAAAAAAAATATTTTCATAATTATCCATCTCTTGAAAAAATACGTTCATGAGATCCGAATGTTTTACTACCCAGCCAATATTTTCAGCAGAACTTATATCTTCATCTAAGTCAAAGGTTGATAAATTGGCAGTAGCAGAAGTTAGGCTATCTGAAATTGAAAGGGTATTAAAGCCAAATAAAAATGGTTCTAATTTTTCCCAAAGTCCGAATTTAGATAAGATTTTTCTTGTTGAGTGAGTAATTGCATAAGTTTTATCTTTATCAATTAATCTATCCTTTGTTAATAAATCAGTTAAAAAAATATTGCAATCAAATTTTGAAAGTGCAATTGAAAGTAATAATCCTGTTGGACCTGATCCAACAATTTTAAAATTGAATTTATTTTTCATCAGATTATATAAGTATCAACTATCCATTCAAATAAATATAGCAAATTTCCTCAAATGCTGGTCTTAATAAATAGGGATACTCTCCAACCCATAAGTTAATTTCAGGAAGCCAAGCATCGGTCAAATAAAAATCTCTATCAAAATTACGGTTATCAGATGTTATTAAACATCTAATACTCGAACCCACCCTAATTTGACTGTGCTTATTTTCCATAGGAAAACTTAATTTTTCCAAATAACCATCTTCATCTTCTAATTCAAGTACTAACCAAGTCCTTTTGTTTTCGATAACTTCTAATCGACCTTGCCTATTAGATTGTTCTCTTGAACTTTCTATCTTTTCTGTTTTATAGATATCTGATATGTAGCCATCAAATATAGAATAAAATTTATATTTTCTTATTTTCAAATTTTTTCTACTTGATTCCAAAATTGGACCCCAGATGATATACAAAAAGAAACCTACACATAGGAATAACCAAAAATTATTAGTTTGATCTCCAGTCGAACTAATAATTAAAGAGATAAATCCACCTATTGAAGAAACTATTACTCTTTGAAGAATTTTTCTCGGATTCCCCAACGCGTACTTAAATTGACTTCCTGTACCAACTGCAGGAATAAGTTTTGAAATTTGACTTGAATTAATTGGAATTAACATTTTAAAAAATCAATTTTTCAAGTCCATAAACTAAAGTTTCATAATTACCAATTTTTTTAATAGCCTGTAAAACTCCTGGCATATATGCCTTTCTATCAATAGTGTCATGCTTAATTGTGTATGTTTCACCTGGAGATCCCATAATTACTAACTGATGAGCGAGTAATCCTGGTAATCGTACAGAATGTATATTAATTCCTGAATCTCTAAGCCCACCCCTTACACCTTTCAATGACTCAGACTCTTTTACTAAATTCTGATTAAATTTCTTTGGATATTCTTCAATCATTTCTGCAGTTTTTATACACGTCCCACTAGGAGAATCAGCTTTTTGATTATGATGCATTTCTATTAATTCAATATTGTCATAAAACCTTGCAGCTACCGATGCCGCTTGCTGAAGAAGAACCATACCTACTGAAAAATTTGGAATTATTGCACAACCTACCGATGCTTTTTGAGCAAAAACAGACAAATCTTGTATTTGCGAAGGGCTTAGACCTGTAGTTCCTACTACTGGTGATACACCATATGCAATAGCTGATCTGGTATTTTCATACACAGAATCAGGATGAGTAAAATCAACCAGCACAGGTTTGATTTTTTCATTTCTATAATTTTGACTAACAGAACATAAAGATCCTTCAAAATCATTTGAAACAAAGACATCACAATTTTCAACATTTAATAATTCAGAAATATTTGAGCCATTGTTCCTTTCATTTATGTCGATTGCTGCAACAAGTTCACAATCTGTTGAATTTAATACAGTATTAACAACTTCTCTACCCATTCTGCCTAAAGCTCCGGAAACTAGTACTGGTATGGGTTCTTTGGGATTTTCAATCATTTTTTTAAAAATTTTTTTTTTAAAGGTTGTTACACGCTATTTATATTGCACACAATAACGTCTTTTCATTCGTAGGCTGGTAGAAATACTTAAAGAAAATCAATGTTTACGCAGGTCCGCTCAGCAAACCGCAGAGTATCTCCTGTTGAGGATAACAAACACAAAGTTGTAATAAAAGCAGTTTATGTTGTCCTTGAGCCACAATACCAAAATTCCTTAACGGAAGCTGCAAAGTCAATTAATAAGATGAATGGGCCAATAGGTATAGACCTTAGCGGCTATCTTATCGAAGAACTGAGGAATGATAGTAATTTTGAAGATTTTAAAGAAGATATAGCTAATGCAGATATATTTGTTGCTTCACTAATTTTCATTGAAGATCTTGCTCAAAAAGTAGTTGATGCGGTATCTCCATTTAAAGACAAACTTAAAGCTTCAATTGTTTTTCCCTCCATGCCAGAGGTAATGAGATTAAACAAGTTAGGGTCATTTAGCATGTCCCAACTTGGTCAATCCAAAAGTATTATTGGAGATTTAATAAAAAAGAAAAAAGAATCCGATGGAGCAAGCTTCCAAGATTCAATGTTGAAGTTATTAAATACACTACCTTCAATACTTAAATATCTACCAGTAGAAAAAGCTCAAGATGCTAGAACATTTATTCTGAGTTTTCAGTATTGGTTAGGAGGTACCACTGAGAACTTAAAAAACTTCTTATTAATGATTTCTGAAAAGTACGCTGTTTCAGAAATCATAAAAGATCAAATAGAAGAGTTCAAAATTCAAGATCCTGAAACTTTCCCAGATTTAGGAATTTGGCATCCTCTTGCTCCTTGCATGTTTGAAAGTCTCAAAGAATATCAAAATTGGGAAAATAATAGAAAAGACCTAAACCCTAAAGATGACAAAACCCCAACTATAGGATTAGTTCTTCAAAGGAGTCATATAGTAACAGGAGATGATGCTCATTACGTTGCTGTTATTCAAGAATTGGAATATAGAGGAGCGAGAGTACTTCCTATCTTCTGTGGAGGTCTAGATTTTTCTAAACCAGTTAATGAATTCTATTATGATTCGATAAATAAGGATCAACCTATAGTTGATGGAGTGGTATCTCTAACCGGATTTGCACTAGTTGGGGGGCCAGCAAGACAAGATCATCCAAAAGCTATTGAAGCTCTAAAAAGGCTTAACAGACCATATATGGTCGCACTTCCATTAGTATTCCAAACCACGCAAGAATGGGAAGATAGTGATTTAGGGTTACACCCGGTACAAGTAGCACTTCAGATCGCAATTCCAGAGCTTGATGGTGCTATTGAACCTATTATTCTTTCAGGTCGTGATGATGCAACAGGTAAGGCTCATACACTCCAAGATAGAGTTGATGTAATCGCTGAAAGAGCCATTAAATGGTCAACATTAAGGGTTAAGCAAAGAAAGGATAAAAAATTAGCTATTACTGTATTTAGTTTTCCTCCAGACAAAGGAAATGTTGGTACGGCAGCATACTTAAATGTTTTCGGTTCAATTTACAGAGTACTTCTTGAAATGAAATCGAAAGGTTATCAAATAGATGAACTTCCAAGTAATTCAAAAGAATTAATGGAAAAAGTAATTAACAACCCTGAAGCAATGGATGGCTCTCCAGAGTTAAATATTGCTCATAAGATGTCAGTAAAAGAATACGAAGAGTTCACACCATATTCACAAAGACTTGAAGAGAATTGGGGTAAACCTCCTGGAAATTTAAATAGCGATGGACAAAATCTTCTTATTTATGGAAAACATTTTGGAAATGTTTTTATTGGAGTTCAACCTACATTTGGTTATGAAGGTGATCCGATGAGATTACTTTATTCAAGAAGTGCAAGTCCTCACCACGGTTTCGCTGCTTATTACACCTACGTAGAAAAAATCTGGGGTGCTGATGCTGTTCTTCATTTTGGAACTCACGGCTCACTTGAATTTATGCCTGGGAAACAGATGGGCATGAGTGAAACATGCTACCCAGATTCTCTCATTGGATCATTACCTAATTTGTATTACTATGCTGCGAATAATCCTTCTGAAGCAACAATTGCGAAGAGAAGAGGGTATGCTTCAACTATAAGCTATTTAACTCCTCCAGCAGAAAATGCAGGACTCTACAAAGGACTTAAAGAACTAAGTGAACTTGTTGGTTCTTATCAACAATTAAGAGAAAATAGTAGAGGTATTCAAATTGTTAATGCAATAGTTGAGACTTCTAAACAATGCAACCTTGACAAAGATGTAGAACTTCCTTCAAAAGACGTAGAAGAACTTTCAATAGATGAAAGAGATTTATTTGTTGGTAATATCTATAAACAGTTGATGGAAATTGAAAGTAGATTGTTACCTTGCGGTCTCCATACTATTGGGGAAGCCCCAACAGCAGAAGAAGCAGTTGCAACACTTGTAAATATTGCATCCTTAGAGAGAGAACAAGAAGGATTAAGATCTCTTCCTGGATTACTTGCAGAATCCATTGGTCTAACTATTGAAGAAATTTATGATGGTAATAATAAAGGTGAACTTAAATTTGTAGAGTTAAATGAAAAAATCATAAAGACAGCAAGAGAGTCGATTTTTGCGATGGTCAACTCTTTAAAAATTGTTGATGGCAGAGTTTATTTAGAAAAATCACTACTTTCCAAACTTTTAGATTTACTTAAAGTTTTTGGTCTAAATCTACCTACCCCTTGGCTAAGAGTCTGCAGAATAAATGGATTTAATGAAGTAAATCAGAAGGAATTAAATAAATTATTTGATTACTTACTTTTCTGTCTAGAACAGGTCTGTGCTGACAAAGAAATGGATAGCCTTATTAAAGCACTAGATGGAAATTATGTTTTACCTGGACCAGGTGGAGATCCTATAAGAAATCCAGGCGTTTTGCCCAGTGGGAAAAATATCCATGCACTTGATCCTCAATCAATCCCAACTACAGCAGCAGTAGCTGCAGCGAAGTCTGTTGTTGACAAATTAATTGAAAGACAAAAGGAAGAGCAAGGAACTTGGCCTGAAACGATAGCTTGTGTTTTATGGGGTACTGATAACATCAAAACTTACGGAGAATCACTGGCACAAATTTTATGGTTTGTTGGGGTAAAGCCAAAACCAGATTCTGTTGGAAGAATTAACAAACTAGAATTAATTCCTTTAAAAGAATTAGGCAGGCCAAGAATAGATGTAGTAGTTAACTGTTCAGGAGTATTTAGAGATCTATTT
Source organism: uncultured Prochlorococcus sp. (assembly GCA_902572825.1). Taxonomy (GTDB): domain Bacteria; phylum Cyanobacteriota; class Cyanobacteriia; order PCC-6307; family Cyanobiaceae; genus Prochlorococcus_A. Next base: position 67,220 of record CACGHD010000002.1, read on the forward strand.
ATCAATCAAATGGCATTAATAGATCAGGCAGTCAAATTAGCAGCTGAAGCTGATGAACCATTGGAATCTAATTTTGTAAGGAAACATACACTTGAACAAGCAGAAAAAGAAGGCACTACCATCAGAGAAGCTTCAGCAAGAGTATTCTCTAATGCAAGCGGAAGTTATAGTTCAAATGTTAATTTAGCCGTAGAAAATTCAACATGGGAGGAAGAAAATGAATTACAAGAAATGTATTTATCTCGCAAAACATATGCTTTTAATGCCGATAATCCTGGTGAGATGAATCAAAAAAGAGAGGTATTTGAGTCAGTAATGAAAACAGCAGATGTTACATTTCAAAACCTTGATTCTTCAGAGATTTCATTAACAGATGTAAGTCATTATTTTGATTCGGATCCAACAAAATTGATCAAGACATTAAGAGATGACGGAAAAGAACCAAGTAGCTACATAGCGGATACAACCACTTCTAATGCCCAAGTTAGAACACTTGGAGAAACTATCAGATTAGACTCAAGAACAAAACTTTTAAATCCTAAGTGGTATGAAGGTATGCTCAAATCTGGCTACGAAGGAGTTAGAGAACTTTCTAACAGACTTAATTACACTCTTGGTTGGAGTGCGACAAGTGGCCAAGTAGATAATTTTGTATATGAAGAAACTAATGAAACATTTATAAATGACGAAGAGATGAGGAAAAGATTAATGGATCTTAATCCTAATAGTTTCAGAAGAATTGTTGGAACATTACTAGAAGTCAATGGTAGGGGATATTGGGAAACTTCAGATGAGAATATAGAACAGTTGAAAGAACTATACCAAGAAGTAGAGGATAAAATCGAAGGAGTTAAAGAATAATAAATTTATTATTTTCTGTAAATCCTATCAGCTACTTTTAGGATTTGATAATTTAGTTTGACGTTATGAACTCTCACAATGTCAATATTAAATTGAGAGCAAAGACAGCTTATTGCAAGTGTTCCAATATCCCTTTCTTTTGGATTTTTCTCATTCAATATTTCTCCTATAAATCTCTTCCTGGATGCACCTATCAAAATTGGCAAATTCCATTTTTTAAATACATCTAAGTTTCTCAATATTTCCAAATTTTGAATAATATCCTTTGAAAAACCAATTCCAGGATCCATTATTATATTTCTTTCAGGTATATTTTTTTCTAAAGCATTTTTTATTAAATTATCAAGCGAGCACTTAACATCACTCAATACATTCTTGTAATTAGAGAGTTGATTCATATTTTGACTATTACCACGACTATGAGTTATGACGAATGGACAGTTGAATTTTGATACGACATCCAAAATCTTTATATCTCTTCTTCCTCCTGTGACATCATTTATCCAATTAGCACCATTTAAAAGAGCTTCGTAAGCCACTTCAGAATTAAAAGTATCAATAGAAATTAAAACATCTGGAAATGCAGATTTTATTAATTTTAGATGTGGGATCAATCTTTTTATCTCGATATTAGATCCAACTTCTTCAGCCCCAGGTCTCGTACTTTGAGCACCAAGATCAATAACATCAACACCATTGCTCAAGAAATGATTTACTTGATCTAAAATTTTTTTTGAAGAATTTAATTCCCCACCATCACTAAATGAATCAGGAGTTAAATTAATAACACCCATAATTGAAGTTTTTTGGCCCCAGCCTTTTGGCCATGGATTTTTCTTATTGATAATTTGCAATTCTCGCGAAACTATTTGGATCTAATGAAGCCCCTCCAACCAACACACCATCTATATCACTCATTGACATGATTTCGTCAATATTATTAGGTTTAACAGATCCTCCATATTGAATAATTACATCATCAAAACCTATTAATTTCCGAATCAAAGAACATATCTTATTGGCGTCTTCTGCCTCACATGTTTTACCAGTGCCAATGGCCCATATTGGTTCATAGGCAACAATTAAATTATATGGATCTGTATTTTCTAATCCTTGTTCAACCTGTCTAGTAATAACTCTATCGGCTTCTCCTCTCTCTCTTTGTTCTAATGTTTCTCCTACACAAACTATTGGAGTAAGTCCACTTGATTGAGCAAAAACTGCTCTTTTATTAATTTGTTCATCACTTTCACTAAAATATTTCCTAGGTTCACTATGTCCAACGATTGCATATGATACACCATGTTCAAGAAGCATTTTGGGAGATATTTCTGCTGTAAATGCTCCTTGATCCTCCCAATGAATATTTTGACTAGAAATATCTAAATATTCAAAATCAGAATGATCAGAAAAAGTTGAAATAGCAGTAAAAGGTGGAGCAATAACAACTTTACGATCGTCTTTAATGTTTTTTATTAAAGGAATAAACTCTTCTAAATAGGATTTAGCTTCAGCACAAGTCATGTGCATTTTCCAATTACCAGCAATTACAGATTTTCTCAAAATACTATCTCCTAGAAAAATATATTAATACAAAGTGAGTTGAATAAGCTAACTATTCAAAAATTAATTCATTTTTTAGAAATATTACTTTATCTCCCTTGTTTAACTTCCTACCTCTCCTAGTTTCAATTACACCATTAACCTTAACAGAACCGGATTTGATAAAAATTTTTGCTTCGCCACCAGAAGATACCAAATTTTTCCATTTTAAGAATTGATCCAATTTCATTGTTTTTTAATGCCAAAAATATTGATAAAATAGGATAAAGAATTAAATATATAATATCTTGAGACTAATACCATCAGTCAGACCGTATTCAAATAGGTTTATCAAAGGTTTTATATGCATGCTTATTTACGTAGCTTGTTGGCCTTTATTAGCTTATTTAGCTGGAAACTTAATCCCAGCAATTGGGTCAGGTGATATCTCAAAAGTTTCTAGCGTAATAATCAAGTCTTTAATTGTATTTTTAGTTCAGAAAACTGCTCAATTTGGACAGGATGTATTCATAGCAAAACCATCTTTAGAAATAAGTGAAGTGATGAGGGGAAATTTATTTAGCAGAATTCAAAAAATAAAGATGAAATCTGTTGAAAATATTTCAGCAGGGGATATTACATATAGACTTACAGAAGATGCCGACAGGGTAAGCGAAGTTATTTATAAAACAGCTCAAGATACTATTCCATGCACTTTACAGTTGTTAGCGGTAATAATCTACATGTTTTATTTAGACTGGTCACTAACAGTATCAACATTTGTTTTAGCACCATTGATTATTCTTTCAGTTAACAGTTTTGGAAGAAGAGTTTTAATAGCTTCCGAAAAAAGTCAAGAATCTACAAGTAATTTAGCAAGTTTAATAGGTGAATCTATAAGTGGAATGTCTACGATAAGAGCTTTTGCTGCAGAAAATTGGATTGAGAAAAGATTTTTTAAAAGATTAAGCACAAATAAAAAAGCAAAATATAACACATTAAAACTACTTGCATTTCAACATCCAGTTGTAGGATTTGTTGAAGCATTTGGAATATTAGCAATATTAGGTTTAGGAGCCGCAAGAATCAATCTAGGCCTTCTAACAAGCGAAGAATTTAGTAGTTTTTTTGCAGCAATATTAATGCTTATTGATCCAATAAGCCATGTAAGTACAAATTTTAATGACTATAAACAGGCAGAAGCCTCAATAAAAAGGTTGAAAAACATAAATCAAGAACCTGTCGAAGATGATAAAGAAAATTTAAGAAGGATATCCAATTTTGAAGGCAAAATAAGTTTCAAGAAAGTAAATTTCGCTTACAAAAAAGATAATCAAGTACTTAAAAATATCAATCTTGAAATTAAAAGAGGGGAAGTCACAGCATTTGTTGGACCTTCTGGAGCTGGTAAAAGTACAATGTTGGCTTTGATATTAAAGTTTATAACTCCAAATAATGGAGACATTTTTATAGATGATAAAAATCTAAAAATATTAAATACAAAAGATATTAGAAAAAACATTGCTTTAGTACAACAACAGCCTTTTTTGTTTTCAGGAACAATTATTGATGTAATAAAAATGGGCAGAAATTTCACCAAAGAAGAAGTTATAGAATCAGCAAGAAAAGCAAACGCTCACAACTTCATTCAAAAGCTCCCTGAGAAATATGAAACTGAGATAACTGAAAGAGGTTCAAATTTCTCAGGTGGTCAAATCCAGAGGATAGCAATTGCAAGGGCAATTCTTGGGAACCCCTCAATTCTCCTTTTAGATGAGGCCACAAGTGCGTTAGATGCAGAATCAGAATCTGAAGTACAAAAAGGCCTTAATAGAGCAATGAAAGATAGAACAGTTATTGTAATTGCTCATAGATTAGCCACTACTCAAGAGGCCAATAAAATAGTTGTTTTCCATAAAGGTGAAATTATTGAAGTTGGGAAACACATTGATTTAATAAATAAACCCGGAATTTATAAAGAATTATGTGAAAAACAATTGATTAAGAAATTATAGTTATATTTTATTTATTAAAAAAGTAAACTCATGAGCGAAAACATAAATGACTCTGCCAATCCAGTTTTAACCTTTGAGGGCAAAAAATATTTAATAAATGAACTTTCTAATGAAATAAAAGAATCTATAAAAGTACTTCAAATAGCGGAGACTCAACTTAAGATGCATCAAGATACTCTCAAATTACTTTCAATTAGCCGAAACACTTTAGTTAATCAATTAAGAGAAAAACTAAAAAACTTAGAATAAAATTTAATAATTATGGATTTCCTGTAGAGAGTAAGTATCAATCTTATTGCATTGCAAAGCTTTGATTGCCTTAATGGCTGCCTTTGCTCCTGGAATAGTTGTAAAAGTTGGAATATTATATTCTAAAGCGGCACGTCTTAGATAAGCATCATCATGAAGAGCTTGTGAGCCAATTGGAGTATTAATTATTAATTGAATAAGTCCCGAACGAATTAGGTCCTCGATATTTGGCCTTCCTTCATGAACTTTTAGTACTTCTTCAACTTGAATTCCTAAATTCACCAAATATGAAGCTGTACCTTTTGTTGCGTTTAATTTAAATCCTAAATTCAAAAGTTCTCTAGCAACTTCCTCAAGATTTTTTTTATCTAAATCATTTGTAGATAAGAAAGCAACTCCTTCTGAAGGAACACCATTACCTGCTGCCAATTCCGACTTGGCATAAGCAATTCCAAAATCTTTAGCTAAACCCATTACTTCTCCAGTAGATCTCATTTCAGGGCCAAGTAATGTATCAGACCCAGGAAATCTTTTAAAAGGTAAAACAGCCTCTTTTACTGCCTGATATTTTGGAGAAAATTCTTCTGTGAAATTAAGATCTTCTAATGTAAAACCTTGCATTAACTGAGTAGCTAATTTTGCAACTGGTTTACCTATTGCTTTTGAAACAAATGGAACTGTCCTGGATGCTCTTGGATTTGCTTCGAGAATAAATAATTTATTTTCTTTATTATTAGTATTTATTACTGCAAATTGCAAATTAATTAGACCAACAACATTTAATCTTTTTGCAATTAATTTAGTCCAATTTCTTACATTTTCTATTGTAGATGTAGAAAGAGAAATGGATGGTAAGCAACAAGCTGAATCTCCTGAATGAATTCCTGCAGGTTCCACATGTTCCATTAGGCCAGCAATTACAACCGAACCCTCTGAATCGCATAAAGCATCAACATCTATCTCAATTGCATTATTCAAATATTGATCAAGAAGGATTGGATGATCAGGTGATACCTTAACTGCTTCAGAAATGTATCTCGATAATTCATTCTCATCTTTAACAATTTCCATTGCCCTTCCACCTAAAACATAAGAAGGTCTTACAACTAAGGGGAATCCTATATTTTTTGCTACTATTTCTGCTTCTTTTTGATTACGTGCAATACCGTTTAAAGGTTGTCTAATACTTAATTCTTCAAGAATTTTTGTAAATTCCTCTCTATCTTCTGCTAAATCGATTGATATTGGAGATGTCCCAAGAATTTTTGATCCAGTTCTGATCCCTTCATTAGATTTAAGCCATTCAAATAAGGGTAGTGATAATTTCAGTGGAGTTTGGCCTCCAAATTGAACAATCAAACCATAGGGATTTTCAGCTTCTAAGATGTTGAGCACGTCCTCCAAAGTTACAGGTTCAAAATATAAAATATCGCTAGTATCATAATCTGTAGATACCGTTTCAGGGTTACTATTAACCATTATTGTTTTATAACCATTTGTAGAAGCTTGATATGATGCATGACAGCAACAGTAATCAAATTCTATTCCCTGACCAATTCTGTTTGGACCTCCTCCTAGAATCATAATTTTTTCTGATTTACTATTTTCTGAAATCTCGCTATCAAAAAATTGAGAATTACAATTAATGAAAGATTCCTCATAAGTTGAATAATGATATGGAGTTGAGGATGAGAATTCTGCTGAACAAGTATCAACAGTTTTATAAATTGGAATTACATTAAGTTTTTTTCTATATCTTCTCACTTCAAAAAATTCAGAATTAGTTAACTTTGCTATCTGTTGATCTGAAAAGCCTAATTGTTTAGCATGTAGCATCACGTCCCTATCTAGAGTATAAAGTTCCTTATTTTTTAAAAAATCATTTTCAAAATTAAAGATATTACGTAATTTTTCGATAAACCATAAATCTATATTTGTAACTTCTTGAATATAAGTATTAGTTTTCCCAAGTTGCATAGATTTTTTAATTAGGAGAATTCTTTCAGATGTAGGGTTTCTTAAACTATTTTTAATTTGACTCTCATTTTTAAATTCATCTTTTGAGTCACATTCCCATCCAAAAACACCTACTTCTAATGACCTTAATGCTTTCTGAAATGATTCTTCAAAAGAACGACCTATTGCCATTGACTCACCAACAGATTTCATGGAAGTGCTTAAAGTATTCGAAGAGCCTTTAAACTTTTCAAAGGCAAATCTTGGGATCTTAGTAACTACGTAATCAATTGATGGCTCGAAACATGCAGGTGTTTTTTTTGTAATGTCATTAATAATCTCATCAAGTGTATAGCCAACAGACAATAAAGCTGCAATCTTAGCTATGGGGAATCCAGTTGCTTTACTTGCTAAAGCAGAGGATCTACTCACACGGGGATTCATTTCTATGACAATAACTTCGCCATTAGATGGATTTACTGCAAATTGAATATTACTTCCTCCTGTTTCAACTCCAATCTCTCTAATGATTTTCAAAGACAAATCCCTTAATCTCTGATACTCCTTATCTGTTAGAGTCTGTGCGGGAGCTACAGTAATCGAATCTCCAGTATGGACTCCCATTGGGTCTAGATTTTCAATACTGCAAACTATCACTACATTGTCAGCAGCATCTCTCATTACCTCTAGTTCAAACTCTTTCCATCCAATAAGTGATTTTTCAATCAATATTTGATTACTTGGACTTTCCTCTAAACCTGATTTACACAACTCGACAAATTCTTCAAGGTTAAAAGCAATTCCACCTCCTACTCCACCTAATGTAAATGCAGGCCTGATAATAAGAGGATAAGAACAAATTTTTTTTGATACCTCCATAGCTTCATCCATATTAGATGCTATTCCTGAAGGACAAACATTTACATTAATTTTCTCCATCGATTCTTTAAACAATTTTCTATCTTCAGCTTTATTAATAGCTCTTAAATCAGCACCAATTAATTCAATATTGTTTTGCTTTAAAAAATTTGACTCTGACAATTTAACTGCAAGATTCAAAGCAGTTTGCCCCCCCATAGTGGGAAGAATTGCATCAGGTTTTTCTCTTAAGATTATCTGAGAAACAATTTCAGGAGTCAATGGTTCAATATATGTTTTGCTTGCGATCTCAGGGTCAGTCATTATTGATGCTGGATTAGAATTTATTAAGACAATTTCATAACCAGCGTTTCTTAAAGCTTTACAAGCTTGAGTGCCAGAGTAATCAAATTCGCATGCTTGCCCTATAACAATCGGTCCAGAACCAAGAATAAGAATTTTTTTAAGATCACCTCTTTGAGGCATAATTTAAACCTACATTTATCTCATGCTACTTATAAATCATCAGATGTTAATCAAGTTACTTGAAAAGCAACATTTGTTTCTATAGTATTGAAAGAAATTAATTTTTTATGAGCGAACTTCAGCGACTTAAAAGTTTGTTGCCCCCAGAGAATGAAAGTTGGGTATTTGTTGAAGCTGCTGCTGCTATAGACCCACCATTAATAACACTTGAAGAAATTGGTAGTGACGAAGTAGAAATCCAAATAGATTTAGATGAATGGGATAACTACGCAATTGACCACAGAAATTTATTGTTCTGGCACGAAGTAGGAAAAATTCAAAATGACACAATCCCAAGAGACGGATGGGAAATGGCTGCTCTTGCAATAGGACTTGGAGGCGCGATAGGAGAGCTGTGGGTGCAAGATGGTTTACTTTTATTACTTGCTCTTGGATTATCAAGTTTTGCAGGATATAGATTATATTTAAAAAATAATTCTGAGAAAAAGCTTCAAGATGCTATTTATGCAGATGAAAGGGCTATAGATCTTGCTTGTAGATTTGGCTACAGCATTCCAAATGCTTATAAAAGTCTTGGAGGAGCATTAAAGGAGTTAATAGAAAAGACACGAAAAAAGAAAAAAAGAAGTTTCTTTGAGGATAGGTTAGATGCCTTAAGAAAAAGCGCCGAAAAAGCAAGATCAGAATTATCTCAGCAAGAAGGTTCAGAAAAATCAGTTTCAAGTGAAAATGTTTATGGACAATAAAAGCTTGGTTTTAATGGCAGCTAAAGCATGTGATGAAAAAAAGGCAAGAGATATAAAACTTATAAAAATTGACAAAGTATCATTTATAAGTGAATGGATTTTGATTGCAGAAGGATTATCTGATGTGCAGGTTAGATCTATAACAAACTCTGTAGAGGGAGAGCTTAGAGAGAAGGCTAAAGTTGAACCGATACGAAAAGAAGGGGTTAACGAAGCCAAATGGGCTTTACTCGATTATGGTGATCTGATAATAAATATTTTTCAACCAGAAATAAGAAAATTTTATGACCTTGAATCGTTCTGGAGTAATGGAGATAACCTTATATTTCCATAGTATATTTTATGAACGAATCTAAGTGTCCTGTCCCTAGAGAGCAACAACCCACAAATGAATTCATAGAATTATCAAAATCTAAAATTTTTTCTTGGCCTAAAACAAAAAAGTCACTAATTTTTATTTTGGCAAAATTTTGGGTAGGAGCTTTTGTTATATTTCTTGTCATTTCTTCAGGAAGTGTATATTTCAAAACTTCACTTTTAAAATATATTTTATTAAGCTTTTTTAGCAGCTTATCAATACCTCTTTTAATTACAATAAGATTATATTTAGGTTGGAATCATATATTTAAAAGATTATGCTCCGAAAAAGTTGAATATGAGGAATCAGGTTGGTATGACGGCCAAGTATGGGAAAAACCATTAGTTTTGAGAGAAAAAGAAATACTTATTGCCTCAATTGAGGTTAAACCAATTCTAAGAAATTTAGTTCAAATTTTTTCTATTATTTCAGTCTTAGCATTATCTGGCATATCGATTTTTCAATACACTAATTTCTAAATGAGTTCTAATTTTAAAAACCTCTACACTTCTAACAATCCTCCTATCCAAGCAACCTTAATGAGAGGATCAAATATTGAGTCAATTCATAAAATTCATGCTGTTATTACTGACAAAAAAGGGAGGGTTTTAATGTGCGCAGGAAATCCAGAATATAAAAGCTTCATTAGGTCAGCACTAAAACCGTTTCAAGTAATTCCCTTCGTTAGTAGTGGAGCCGCATCAAAAATCAATAATGAATCAAAATCAATTGCTTTAGCATGTGGGTCACACAGTGGATCAAAAATTCATTCAAGGGAAGCCTTCAAAATTTTATGGGAATATGGCATAGATATTAATAATCTGAAATGTCCAAAAACCAAGACTAGTCCATTAGAACATAATTGTTCCGGTAAACATGCCGCTTTTTTAGCTACATGCAAAAAAATGAATTGGCCATTAGATAGTTATTTAAAGGGAGATCATCCACTTCAAATCGAAATATTCAGAATTGTTTCTGAATTACTTGAAATCCCATCATCTGAAATAAACGCTGAACGTGATGATTGTGGTGCCCCAACTCTTTATTTAAAACTACTACAAATGTCGAGGTTGTATTCACTTCTAAGCAGTTCTGAAAATGCCGAATTAGAACAAATCAGTAGAGCTATGACAATTAACCCAACAATGATAAGTGACAACAATAAATTTGATACAGAAATAATTAAAGCTTCACATGGAAAAGTTATAGGTAAAGGTGGTGCCGAAGGAATACAATGTCTATGTAAGGTAAATGAAGGTATTGGGTTAGCTTTAAAAGTAGAAGACGGTTCAAAAAGAGCTAAGCATGCCGTTAGTCTTCAAATACTTAAACAGTTAGAATGGATATCTGACTTGAGAATTCAAGACATAGAAGAAAAGGTGTTTAATTTTTCTGAAGGAGTAAGACTTGAAGTTAAAGGTAAATTAAAATTCCAAGAATCCTAAAAAAACAGGAAAAATAACCCTTTCAGATGTATGCTATGTATATGTCGCGGGGTAGAGCAGTCTGGTAGCTCGTCGGGCTCATAACCCGAAGGTCGGAAGTTCAAATCTCCCCCCCGCCACCATTTAGAAGCATCTTCAAAGCTGCTTTTTTATTCTTTGCAGTTGTTACATCAATTAAAAATATAATTGAAATGAAAGTTGTTATTTAGAGCTTAAAAGGTTTTATAAGAAATTATTAGATATCTTTTTGAATAGAAAATTTTAAGTCTACTCTAACTATTAGACCAATAAGGATAAAAAATATTCCAAGGTATGAGCTTAAAGATAGATCCAAAATATTAAATTAATTCCTAGCTCAATTTTAGCTTACAATTCATTTCTATAAAATATGTCAGTAACAAAAAATTAAAATAATTCTGGCTGTTGGCAATTTTCAACTTGATTAAGTAATTTTTTAAATTAGAGTAACCTATATCATTTATAGAAAAAAAGATATGCAGAATTTGCTACAGCGTGATTTAGGTTCAAGCTTGTTATCAATAGCTATAATATTAGGTTGGTTAGGTCTATTTTTTGTATTTTTGAGAGTTTTAACAATTTCAATAAAAAGAATCCTTGAAGCTGTTTTAAAAAAATCGTAAATATTGAAATAAATCAAAAATTCTGAATTTATCGCATAAATCCTTTATCACTAGGTATAATAACCTAAAAAATGTCAATTTTAGATAAGGCGAAGATAGGAAATTCAGTTCAAATAAACCTAGATCTATCAAAAGATAGGCTTACTAAAGATGTTGTTGATGCAATAAATGTTTCTTCGGTAGCTAAGATAAGTGATTTCAGAATAACTGACGGAAAAGGTATTGGAGTTATATTGAAATTATCTAACGGAAAAGAGCAATGGTTTTTTGAAGATGAAATTGACCTCCTTGACGAAAATGGTAAAGTAATTAAAAAAAACATTGATAAAAAAGTAAATAGGAATTTTATATTTGATTTTTTAAGAGGATTTAATTATGAAAATAAAAATAAGGTTAGCGAATTACTTAATCCAATTAACTTTTTTATCTGGCTGGTTGCATCGTTTAAAGATATTTTTTAATTCGAAAAAAAATTTTCTAAAATAAAGATAATTTACTATTTATTTAAATATAAATCTTCAGTAATTAAAAATTTAAATGGCACAAAATATTATCGATGTAAAAAATTTATCTAAGTCATTTGATATCTCCTCCAAAGAACCAGGTTTAACAGGAACAATTAAGCATTTTTTTAAAAGACAAACAAAAAGTTTAAAAGTTATTAAAGACATAAATTTTGAAATCAAAGAAGGGGAAATAGTCGGTTTTCTTGGTGCTAATGGAGCTGGGAAAACAACAATCTTAAAAATGCTTTGCGGCTTAATTTATCCAAGCAAAGGTTCGATTTCAGTTTCAGGGTACTTACCTTTCAGGAGAAAAGAAAATTTCCTAAAGAATATCACCTTAATAATGGGACAAAAGCAACAGCTTATTTGGGATCTTCCGCCAATTGAATCATTCTATTTGAATGCATCAATATATGACTTAGATAAGTTTGAAGCTAAAAGGAGAATAAAAAAACTATCAGAAATGCTTGAAATTGATGAGGAGCTATTCATACCTGTTAGAAAACTTTCACTTGGTCAGCGTATGAAGTCAGAATTACTGGCAGCATTGATACATGAACCAAATATTCTATTTTTAGACGAACCGACACTTGGATTAGATATTAATGCACAGAGAAATTTAAGGAAATTCCTTAAAAAATATAATAAGGAAACTAATGCAACGATATGCCTAACTAGTCATTACATGAAAGATATTACATCGCTATGCAAGAGAGTTATATGTGTTCACGAAGGGGCAATATCATATGATGGGAAACTTGAACTATTATTAAAAAAACTTTCTCCTGTTAAAGAAATATTAATAGTTTGTAGCTCAGAGGAGGATGCAATTAAGTTAGAAAATTCCGGTTTTACTGTTAAAAATAAAAATAAGAATGAAATCACTATAAAAATTGAAAACAACTCTATTACCTCTTCACTAAAAACTATCCTAAATAATTTTGATATTGAAGACCTTTTTATAAATGAACCACCTATAGATGAAGTTATTGGGAAGGTATTAATCAAAAAAGATTATGATATCTAATTTGATTAACCGTAAAATATTCACCTTATTAAAAGTCCAATATTCAAACATGTTGGAATATAGGGTAGAAATTGCATTATGGGCAATTTCAGGGATTATTCCTTTTTTTATGTTAAACATTTGGACAAGTAATAATCTTAATGAATCCATAAACATTAGTGATGTTATGCTTTCTAGATATTTCTTATGTGCTTTTTTTGTAAGACAGTTTTCTGTAGTTTGGGTTGTATTTAGTTTTGAAGAGGATTCTCTTATGGGGAAAGTATCTCCGTATTTAATTCAACCTTTAAATCCATTTTTCAGATATTTTGCACAACATCTTGCGGAACAAATAACAAGATTTCCTTTTGCACTGATAATCGCTTTTTTCTTTTTTATTTTTAATCCAGAAAGTTTATGGATTCCTAATTTAGGTATTTTACTCTTATCGATAGTGTCTACTTTCTTATCCTTCTTGATTCAATTTTTAATACAGTCAATAGTTGCATGTCTATGTTTCTGGACAGAGAAAGCGTCATCGATTGAAAGATTGTTATTTATTCCAACTTTATTTCTCTCAGGTCTTTTAGCACCAGTAGTCTCATTCCCTGCATATGTTAAATCCTGGATTTATTTGACACCTTTTCCATATCTAATTGATTTCCCTGCGAACTTACTGTCAGGTAATGATACAAATATTAGTGGAGGCTTAAGTATGCAAATTCTATGGATTTTTTTACTTTTCCCATTATTTAAGAAAATCTGGTCTGAAGGAACAAAAAAATATACAGCAATGGGGTCATGAATTTGAGAAAATATTTAAAAGTTTATAAAAAATTCTTACATACTTCTTTAGCTTCTGAATTAGAGTATAAGACAAATATATTAGTTGATTTAATTACTGCAATTTTAAGTTTAGTAGGGAGTATTTTTCTTTTATCTATTTTCTTTCAAAATAATGGATATATTGGAGGGTGGAAATTTGAACAGGCACTAATAATCCAAGCTATCTATACAATTTTGAATGGAATAACAAATACATGGTTCAATCCTAATCTTACAGAAATAGTTAAACATATAAGAGAAGGAACATTAGACTTCGTACTTTTAAAACCTATTGATAGTCAATTTTTTATTTCATTAAAAAAAATAAATCCATCTGGATTTTTAGAAATTATGCTTGGATTTTTCTTGTTGCTCTTCTGCATAAGAATAAATCAAATAAATTTAAGTTTAAGTTTTATAAGCCTATCCTTGATTACGATAAGCTGCTCGATTTGTATTTTGTATAGCCTATGGTTTTTTATATCTACTACTACTATTTGGTTTGTTAAGACTTGGAATGCAATAGAAGTATTAAGATCATTTCTTTATATAGGAAGATTTCCTCTAAATTCATTTTCATTCTCATTAAGAGTTTTTTTTAGTATTTTCATTCCTATTGCTTTTATAACTACAATTCCTTCTGAAGTTTTTCTAGGACTTTCTCAGTATTGGAAAATATTGCTTGAAGTTATTGTTGCTTCAGTATTTCTTATAACTTCAAGAAAGTTCTGGTTATTTGCACTAAAGTTCTATTCATCAGCATCTAGCTAACTATTATTTAATAACCTCCCTGCAAAATTCCCAAATTTGTTGTTTACTTTTCAGATTAGAAAGCTTAGATAATTTCTTAAAATGAGGTTTAGATTTTTCCACCGATAAAAGCCTACAGTTATATTCGGTTTTATGATTTCTAGATATGATTCCTAATTTAAGTGCAACATCACAAAGGATTATTATTAAAGTAATAAAAAAAACTATACTGAAAAATTGTGAAATTGTTTTTGAATAATTTTCATTTTCAGTTTTTAATTCAAATTTCATTACTTAACTATATGCTGAGGGCACTTAATTGCAGCAATAGCAACAGCAGTAACTTTAAAATTTTCTGACTTCTCAATAACCTTTTTAACCTCTAATGGTCCAAATTTATTACTCGCATCACTGTAGGAAAGAAGTAAAG
>CACGHD010000003.1 GCA_902572825.1 uncultured Prochlorococcus sp.
CTTATTCTCATTCTTTAAAAGAAGAACTTTTTCAATATGATTGGGATACAAGATTTTTGTTTTTATCAACTCATTTAATGATCAATTTGCATTTGAGCAAGTTTAAAGATGACTTATCTAATATAAGTTTTTTATATCTTTATGGAGAATTAGTATCTAATACATTAACGATATTAGAACAGCTGGGAATAGATGAATATGAATCTATCAGAATAATTCCAAACTTTTTTATTAGGCTATATGACTATCTTATCCCTTCCTTAGGACATCAAGGTGGGATCAATAATAATGAATTTAATTGGGACATAATTAGCTCCTGGTATGGCATTAATGCAATTGATTTTCTTGATACTAGTTTTAAATAAAATAAAATTAAATAATTTATTTTTAATATCTTCAGACCAGAGAATTGAAGGATTAAGAAGTTTTTTCTCAAAATTCTTATTTAAAAAATCGGAATCAAAGAATGGGAAAAGAACTATAAATAATCAAATACTTATAAATAAAACTTGAAATGATCGTAAAAAAAGGTTGGGGTTATTGGAAATATCAAGGTGAAGAAGAAGAACGAAATGGCGACTTTAATAAGGCTTGAATATATAAATAATTAAAAAAATTTTTTAAAAATATATCTAAGGATAATGGTTGGAATCAGCTAAAAGAGATAAAAAGTATAAATATTAGAAACTTTTGTCTATTAAAAATGGATCCTACAAAAAATTATTATGAAGCATTCAAAACTGATTTTAAAAAAATTGATGGATCCCCTGCAGATACTCATGAGGAGTATGTTTTATATATTAGTTTAAATTTAAAATATGAAAATGAATTAAATAATTTAGGATTTGAATTTTATGAAGATGAAGATGAAGATAATGAGGATGATCTTCTTGATGATCGATATTATTTAACAAACAAAAAAATAGGAGTAGTTAAAATATCTTTGGAATTTCCCTCCACTCTAGATGGATATTATTTAAGAAACAAAAAACTAGGCGTGCTTAAAATATCTTTGGGATGTCCTTCTACTGTTTTATGGTATCGTGAAGAATTTCCAGAAAAGGCCCTTGAATTATTAAAAATAAAAAGTGAGTGGTTAGAGTATTTGTCTGTAACCTTGACTATAAATGGTAAAAAAATTTAACTAAAAATTATAGCTTTAATAACTCGAATAATGAATACCCCAATAAAGGCTCCTATCCCATATGTAATCATTTTTGTGGCAATATTAGCCATTCCTGAAGAATCTTTTTTATTACTCATTGATTTAAATACCTAGAAATATTTTATTTAAAATACTTCATTTATGAATAAAAAATTAATATGTAAAAAATTTAAATAAGTTTTTTTAATGATAATTTATTTTGCTTAACTATTAAATATGAAATCAAACCCGCAAATATCTGTAAAAAGAATTTTATGTAGAAATTAATTTCAGGGATAGGAGGGATAATTAGAAAGTAGATTGAAATAAAGATCCAAGTAGGATAAATAAATATTCGCCAATCTTTATGTCTTATTGAGAAAATAAGACTAAAAATTAGAAGAGATCCTAGTCCTACTAGAAGTCCGACAAGCCAAGGTTTAGATTTTTTTTGTCTGTTTTGAAAAGGTTTTAATTCATTGAGAACTAAATTTTTATTGTCGTTTGAAAATTTTTTTAAAATATCTTTTGTTAGGTAGCTATAACTTGAAATTAAAATAACAGCAATAAAAAAAGACCATAATTTAAGTGCAGTAAGGTTGTAATCACTTAGCTCATTAACGTTTATTTGAAGTAAATAGGAAAGATTTATTCTTATAAATGGTGTTAATAGGAAAATAGGAATTAGTAGAATTAGATTATATAATCCTCCTTTATTATTAAATTTATCCAAGTTTTTTATTTATCATTGGTTTTATTCTTGCTTACTTTATTTCATAACTTAAAAAAATTTAAAAAATATACATATCTAATAAAGTAAGGAATCATAATAATTAAATAAATAATTTATAGAACTAAATTCATTTAATTGATGCAAATTATAAAATATTTTTTGTTGATATCGTATTTATTTTATCTATTTCCATTACTCTCTTCTCAAAAAACAAACCAGGAATCTTATAAAAAATTTTTTGCTGCTGGACTTATAGGATCTGGTTTATGTTTTGTAAATAAAGGTAAGTATGATAAGGAATTTTTTATTTCCAATGTAGAAAAAGGTATGACTGAAAAAGGTTATAACTTAGAAATTCTTAGTAATGATAATGTACAAAAAGCAGCGAGATTAATAGAAAGCCAATTAGGTAATGACTGCAAAGAATCTAACTTAAAAGATAAAAAATTTCTTATTGAAGTATCTGAAATTCTTAAATAGAGTCTCTTCAATTAAATAAAAAATTGGAATCATTATTGTTATTCGCTAACTATATAATTTTAGTTTCTTTAAAAGTATGGAAAAATTATTCAAAGCAGATTGGAAATTAGATGAATTTAAGAATTTAATTGAAGCTGGTTTAAAGATGGGGAGCAAATACTTTTTTCTCGTAGGATGTGCTCATGGTTTATATTTCATGGTAAGAGATACAGATTCAGAGGGACTTGATTCAAACCCTAAAAGATTTCCAAATGAAGTTTATGAAGTATTTGCTGAAGGATTTGAACGCGAATTAGGTGTAGAGGAACTTAATGAAAAAGTGGCTGAATTATATAAAGGAGATATTTGCCAATGGTTTAGATTGTCAGAACAGCTATTGTTCGCCATAAAAAACAAAATTAGTGAAGGTTATACAAAAATAAGAATGCTTTCAAATCCACTTGTTTTGGACAAAGAGCATCAAAATCCAAATGAACCCGAAGGTTTCATAGTTCATGGCATTGCGATTTTTGGGGGTGGTTCTTGTCCTGTAGATGCTTTTAGTGCTGATATTGACTTCCAATTGGTTAATGAAACTGAAATTAAAGAATTACCTAAAATTTATTGTGGAAAAAAATTGTTTATTGATAAAAAGGAGGCAGAAATAATCAATTTACAAATAAAAATTAAAAATAAAACAGCTGACATTAATTCTTGTTTTCAGATGATGGAAGAGTTAGAAAAAAATAAAAAATTTGATGAATTAACTCAAACTCAGATTTTTTTAAAAGAAAATGGGGCTGTAAATCCAAAGTACAATTTTGAATTTTATTCACAACTTGCTCAAACACAATTATATGCTGAAGATCATCATGCTTCTTTAGATTCAAGTTTAAAGGCATTAAGTTATAAAGAAGATTATTTACCTACTTTGTCTAATATCGCAAATAGATATAGAGATATAGGCCAACTTGAGAAATCATTGAGTTACTATGAAAAAGCTTTGAGTATTGACTCTAGCGATCCTATTTTGCAAAGTAACTTTAAGAGATTAAATAGAATTGTAAATTTAAAATTAATATCAATTTCTTCTTTTTATGAATCTTTTCTGTTTCACCATACCATTAGAAAAGATGGAGTAATCGGAGAAGTAACTTATAAAAAATACATATATAATGATGCAACTGAAGCGATGGTAGACCATCTCTTATATCTAATTGACCCTGATATCCTTCAGTACATTCCAGATAATTTTAAATATCTCAACCATATATATAATAAGTTTTCTCAAATAGAAACATGTAAAGCATTTTTTGAGAATGTCTTAGATTGTGATTTAAAAGAAGGCAAATTAGATGAGTGGAATATAGGAAAGAATGCTTCTTATTCTGATATACAATCTCTTTTAGAAGAAGTTGATTGGGATTATATTAAATTTATATTTAACCGTTCATGGAGTGATGCATGTGATGAATTTAGAATGAGTTATATCGAAAAAATGATATAAAAATTGTAAATAGTTTTAGAATTAAAATAACTTGAATTAACTCTTTGATTAGATGGCTAGAGTTTCTAGAGAGGAAAGAAAAAAGCGTAGACTCACTGCTCTATCCAGGATTCAAAAAGGATGGGGGACCGGTGAAACTATTGAATATTTAATGACTGACTTTGGTTTAACAAGAAGGTCTGCAAATCTAGACGTAGTTTGGGCTAACAAAGAACTTTCAAAAGGCTTTGATAATCATGACAACAAAGAAATGGTGGCATGGCTTTTAACTCAATATCAACGTTTGGCAGTTAAGTCAGAAGCAGATAAACAATATGGAGTAAGTCTTGGCTGTTATAAAGAAATATCTAATCTTGTAATCAAGCCAAATCAAATACAAAAAAAGAGAAAGACTTTTTAAGTGTCAATTTTTTATTACTTCCCCTTCAAAAGCTTTTGCAAGGTTGGTTGCTGCTTTTAAATTTTCTTCTTTAGGTGGAGAATACCTTTCTTTTATTTTGTAGGTAAGAGTATTTTCTTTACGGTCATATTTCCAACTTCCTTTTGTATAGCCTTTGGCATCTGAAAAATCTGGATAATTTTTAAAAATAAAATCTATTAGGTTTTTCCTTCTTTCTTCATATCCAGGATGTGTACAATTTTTTTCTGTTTCGTAACCGTAACCATATTTTTTTGCAATAAAATCATGGGCTTTTATTGGTATAGATGTTGAATATCCAGCATTTATTAACATTTTTGCTGAGCAAATATCAGCCTCCTTTTCGCACTCTCTAGAAATTTCAAAACCATAAGCAATTTTCTTTTTCGTTTTTAGTTTTTTACCTTCTTTACTTACCTTCAATGATTTATTAAAACTATCTTCATTAAGTACATGGCTAATTTCATGTCCTATTACAAAGGCCAGATAATCTTCAAAATCTTCATTTGACTTAAAACTAGACCTGCTGATTTGAATATATCCATTTGGATATGCACAAGCCTCTACAGTATCTAGAAGGTATGCTTGCCTTATTGCCTCATTAATTTCATGAGATAGCTTACCTTTATATTTATTAAAAGGATTAACATGCTTCAAATGAAGGCATGATTCATTTTTTGTTGGTAAACCAAGAGATTTCGCTATCCAAGTACCTCTTGAACCTGCAGTTATTGAAAAAGTAAAAGGATAATCACCAAGATCATTTTTCTTAGAAATTTTATTAACAATTCTTTTTACAGTTTTATATTCTTTTGGCATAAATAATTGAGAATTGTTTCTAATTTTTATTCCTACAAAAATGACTAAGGGGATCGAGATTAAAAGTAATGGATAGATATAAGGGGGATTTATAATTTCATACATTAAAAAAAGAAAACGCTAAAAGATTTATAGTCTCTAATAAAAAACGTTGATTCCTTAATTGTGTAAATATCAAAAATTATATTTTACATAATAATTTAAGTGTATAATTTCAGTTAATTAAACTTTAAAAGATTGATTTCTGATTACGAAAACATATGTGTAATTGATTCTTTTAAAAACAATGTAAGAACAAAGAAAATTCAAATTTGTTCAAAGTATTTGACTAAAAAAAATATATTTTCTGAAGAAAATACAAAGAAATTATTTTCAAATATTTTTCTTGAAGCAAAAAATACTGATTCTCTTGAAGCTCTCCTCTGCCTTAGATGCAGGGTAAGTTATCCAATTAAAAATGCTATTGGAACACTTTATAAAAAAAATAGGTCAATTTATGAAATTGATTATTTAGATATGATGACCTATGTTTTAGATGATTATGGTGAAAATTTTCTAAAGGTTTCGAATGATTCAAATAAAAATATAAAAATAATCGAAAAAGCATTTAAATGGAGCAACGTTATTAAGGTAGAGAAAAATAAATTACGTCCTTTTGGGGCAAGAGTACTTTTAGATTTTAATTCTGAGCTATCAAATATAGATACCTGGACCTTTCACAAAGTTAGATCAAATTCTGAGCTTAAATCTTATTTAAAAAGCTTTGGCTTAAATCTTAAAGGAACATGGTCCTTAATTTCTGAGCAAAGCCCATCAAGAGTAAGAGAGGCATGGAGACTTTATGGAGAATTACCAATTAATACGAGAGAAATAGAAAGTCTCCATAAGTCATATGTACAAAACTATAAAAAAGCTAAAACAGAATATAGAAAATATAAAAATACTATGATGGGTTGGGAACCTGATCTAGAATTCCTCCAATCACTTAAACCTAAACAAAAAGATACTGTAATTCTTGAAAAGATAGGAAAAGCAATTAGAAGACTTATATCTGTCAATCAAGGTTCATCACAGAACTCAATTCAATTTGAAAATATGAGCAGAGAAGAGGTCATTAAAAATGAACTCTATACTTCTGATTTAATTTTTGATTCTGATTCAATTGATAATGAGAAAGACATATTACAAAAAACTATAAAAGAAGCTACTTTTTCAGTAGTTAAAAATATTGTTGATAATCAATATTTGGAATTAGAGGAAAATGACACTAGAAGATTAGCCTGGGAATTATATGCAGAAGGATTTAGTCAAAGGGATATAGCAACAAGGTGTGATCATAAGCAAGCTTGGGTTAGTAAACTAATAAAAGAAAAAATCATTCTTGAGAGAATTTCCTTACTAGCGGTAACTAAATTAAAGGACTATCCTGAATTTAAAATTCTGAAAAGAGAACCTGAGAAAATTGATAATTTAATTATGCAATTGCAAATATATTTAATTTCTAAACAACCTGATTATCATAATTCAATTTTAAAAGAGGTCCTTAAGGAGGTAATAAATAAATGATAGAAGAAAACAAAAATATAAATGAGGATAGAATAGATGCATACCCTATTCCACAAGAAGCTGTAATTTTAGATGATAAAAAGGTATTAGATTTAAGCCAAGTAGTAATGTTGGCTATTAAGCAAATTATAAAAGACAGAGGTATAAGTTTAAAAATTAAAAAGAAGGGAAAAAATACTGCTGAAGATTGTGTTTTTGAAATAAATAATTTTTCTATTCAGGTTGTTTATACAGGAATTACTTCAGACCATATAATTGTTCCTTTGAAGAGATGGTACAAATTAAATGATTCTCCTCAAATAATACTGGCAGCAAGTATTGATGAAGAAAATAATATTATTTTCTTCAATGGAATAATTACAGCTAAAGAATTTATCAATATATTTTTAGAAAGGAATGCAAAAAATCAAACCTTTGAAATATCATTAAATCAATTTAAAGGAGGTATAAATAGACTATTAAGTTTCGTTGAAATACTTGATTCTAAAGCTTTATCAAAATCAGGATTAACTAGTAAATTAAATTCCCATGATTCTTTATTAAAAAAAATAGGTTTTTCGAGAAGAAATATATCTATTGGTGCGCTTGTTCTTGGTTCAATAATCTTTGGGCCTGCAATTCTTAAACCCAGAATTTCTTATAATTTGGCTTCAATTAAATTAAGTGAAGTTGAAATACTCTCAAATACAAGGGGTAATGATGTAGATAATATCTATCCAAAGTTATGTATATTAAGTCCTTATCTCTCTCCTTCAAAAAGTAATAAAATTCAAGTCTCTAATATATTTTTCGATAAACCTATTATTTATACACCTGATCCACTTAATGAAATTATTATTTCTAAAAATGGCAAAGTGATATGGAGTAAAAAAGGATTATCTATTAATGAAAGAATTTTAGGACCTATAAATTGGCCTATTGATCCATTAAAGCCAAATGAAGAATATATGTTAAGTCTTAGGCCAAAAGGGATACCTTCAGGGGAGTTTGGTAATATTTTGATCTCTGCGAGTCCTGAATTAATTAGATTAGATGATCTTGTTGATTCACTTGGTGAAAATAAAAATAAATGGATCAAAACAATAAATAAAATGTTCAAAGAAGATAAAAATCTTGCTTTCGCATTACTTTTATCTAATAAATTGCCTGAATCAAATATTTTGAATGAGTATAAAAATAAATTTATTTCTATAGAGGGTTGCGTAAAATAAACTATTTAAAATTTTATGGGATTCCAATCTCCGCTTAGTTGAAAAGCTGCCCAGATATAAGGCGATCTAAGTTTTTTGTTTGGATGTTTTCTAAAAAATTCTTTTGTTTCTACTAAAGCTTCTGATTTCCCTTTACCTTCTTTAATTTTTTTATAAAAATATTCCATAAATTTTGCCGTGCCATCATCACTTACCTTCCATAAGGAGAGTAAACTAGACTTTGCTCCAGCTACTGAAATTGCTCTTTTAAGTCCATATATACTATCTCCAGTACTCGGCATTATGGCTCCTCTGCCAGAATCACATCCAGAAATAACAACTAGTTCAGTGCCCTCTAATTCCAATCTTGAAAATTCTAAAGCTGTTAAATATCCATCATTATTTGGATTGTTTGTTTTATTATTTACACCAGATAAAACAATTCCACTCCTCATCATGGGATGAGCATTCATTTCTTTAATATTAAAAAAATAAGAATGGCTAGCTATGTGTAATATTTTAGGATTTTGATTTTTAAAAATAAATTCTTCGGTAGCATTTTTACCCATAACGAGTTCTGCTTCAATTATTTTAGAAATCGCCAATCCTTCTTTTTTAGTCCCCTTTAATGTTGGCCATTCAACTAAAGGAAATTTATTTTTTTGCCTTTTAATATCACCAAAAAGTGATTTATTATTTTTTTTACCAAACTCCGGAGCAGCAATTATGATACTTTGGTTGCTATTAGAATTTGAATTAATTTTAACTAATTCTCTGCCAGTAGTTAAAAGTCTTACATTAAAAATTTGATTCAGATATCTATTACTTTTTGGCGCCTTTAGTGCTGAAAAAGGGACTAAATTTATATCACTATCTGGAGAAATATATAGGTTTTTAAAATTTTTGAAATCTTCGTATAGAGGATCTAAAATTGCATCTGAAATCAAATCCCATAGTTCATTTGATTTCTCTGGGAATTCTTTTACATTCAAAATAGCTTCATTTATATATTCATTTATTTTCTTTGACTTTCCTAAATCAATAACTTTACTCTCTCCATTTGGTTTGAGAAGTATTGCTAAATATCCCTTTTCTGGGAAAGGTATATCAGTTAAATTTCTGTTTTCTGAATATAAGTATTTACCAAATTTATAATATGACTGAAATTCAATTAAAATTGAATCATTAGAAAGAACTTCTGTAATTTGATTTTTATCAATAATTCTTGGTTTATATTCAGGTATTCTCTGATATAGTTTCTTTTCTATATTTGATTTTATTATTACCTTCTTTGACCATTCTTCTGAACCTCTTTCAAATTTTGTAAGTTCTTGGTTTACTTTTTTTAATTGGCTATATAATTCATTATTTTTAGTTAAGCCTTTGATTATTTTATATTGCTTCCTTTCGATTTCCTCTAATAAACCTTGCTTATTTAATCTGCCAAATAATGCAATATCTGGATTGACTTTTCCTAAAGCTGCATGACTATAAAGAATAAGAAAATCGTCTTCATAACCTAATAGGAAATATGGCCTATCATCTAAAGGTAAAAATGGAGCTTCTCTTTGAATAACATATAAATTATTTTCTAATGCTTCTTTTAATAGATTTGAGCCATTTTGGTTGCGATTCTGTTCAAAGTATATTCCACTTAGATTAATAAGGATTTGATTTGTCAAAGGATGATATTTGCCAAGCTTTTTTTCTGATATTTCTTGAGCATCTTTATAATTTTCTTCAGCCTTTCCAAGCATTCCTAGTCCTTCATAATTTGAAGCTAAATTATTCAATGTATTAGCAACGTCAGGATGCTCACTACCTAATATTTCCTTTCTAGCTATTAGTATTTCTTCAAGAATTATTATTGCCTTCTGAAATTTATTATTTTCCTGATACAAACCTGCAAGATGCTCTTTAGTATTAATCGTTTTAATGTGATTAGTACCTAAAATCTCTTCATCAATTTCGAGTGCTCGCTTTATAAAAGATTCTGCTTCATATAGATAGTAATCATATTTACCTGGAGTAAATCTTTTTTGAAGATAAAGGCTTCCTAAATTAAGGAGTATCATTGAAACTTTTTCACTTTTAAATATCTTATTTTTTATAAGTATGTCTAATGCTCTTTGAAAATTAAATTCCGAAACATTCAGAAGATTTTGATTTTTATATAGTAGTCCTAAATTATTTAAGGTTGATACCAATAAAATGTCGTTCTGACCATATATTTTTTCTTTAAGCTTCAATGCACCTTCTAACTCCAACTCTGCTTTACCTAATAAACCTTTTTCAGAATAAAGGAGACCTAAACTATTCCTTGCATCAGCCAAAGCTTTAAAATCAGGTTTTTCTTTATTTGAAAATATATCTATACTTTTCTGATAATGTATTTCTGAATTTTTAAATTCACCTAAATTTCTATATGTTGAACCTAAATGTAAATTTGCAAAACCAGTAAGTTCATGATCTTCTCCAAAGTATATTTTAACTTTTTCAAGTATTTCTCTCCTTATTTGTAGAAGATCCTCAAATCTCTGTTCTTCTTCTGCTTTATCAGCTTCAATAAAAAGAATTTCAAATTCTTTAACTTTTGTTTTTGCATTTTCAATATTTTTTTCATACATTATTTTTTCATGCCATTTTACCTGAGCTTTTAAAGGTAAAATATCTCCACTTGAAATTAGTGAGAGCAAACAAAAAATTGATAATAAAGCTTTTGGATTATAGATTTTCAAAAGTAATTTGTTAATCACATTATTTTTAATTTATTTTTTAAAAGTAACCGAATTTAGATAATCCTTTTTTAAATTCATATTTTAAATATGTTCCACAAGTTTTTGTTGCTTCAGAAATTGTATCACCAGAATAAATTGAGGTACCTAAGCAATCGCAATAAGCTTTATATGCTGGTTTCAATATTTGATTTTTTACCTTACTATTTCCAATCTCGTTTCTTAATTTAATAAATTGTGGAGAAGAAAATCGAGGATCATTTGTAGATTTTCTAATCATATTATTGGGACATTCTCTCTTTGAATATTCCAAAAATTCTTTTTTTTCACTATTACTTAATTGAGCATCTGCTCTGATATTAAAAAAAAACAGAAAGAATAAAAATATAAAATACTTCATCAGAAATTTTTTTTATGATAACACGACTTTTTTTGGAATCAGTACTGAGAACCTACAACTATATATTCATAAATAAAAATAGTTACTTATCATGAATCCTGTTGAGCTGATTGATTTTCTTGAAAAACTTATCTCTAAAAATTTAAATATAAGTACTATGATCTGGGGTCCTCCAGGCATTGGTAAATCAAGTATTGTTGCAGCTGCTGCAGAGAAGGCAGGTATTGATTTCATTGATCTTCGTTTAAGTCAATTAGCTCCAACTGATTTAAGAGGTTTACCCGTCCCAGTTCATCCTAATAAGGGTGAAGAATATGGCATATCAAAATGGTATCCTCCAGAATTCTTGCCTAGAGAAGGGAAAGGAATTCTGTTTCTTGATGAATTGAATATGGCTCCACCTGTAATGCAAGGAGTCGCTCAACAATTAATACTAGATAGAAAAATTGGAAGTTATAAAGTACCTGAGGGATGGATAATCCTTTCTGCAGGAAATCGAAAGGAAGATCGTGCTTCTGTCTTTGAAATGCCATCACCTCTTGCAAACAGATTTATTCATTTAGAAGTAGAAGCTAATTATGAAAGTTTTAAAAAATATGCTGTAAATAAAAATATTTCAGAGGAAGTTACTTCATTTTTGGCATTTAGACCAAAATTACTTCATTCAATGAAGGCAGATCAAAAAGCATGGCCCTCTCCTAGGTCATGGGAAATGGCAAGTAAATTATTTAATTCGGGAATCCCAATAGATATTGCTGTTGGAGAAGGAGCGGCTTCAGAATTTAATTCATTTTTAAATGTTTATAAGAGGATTCCTAATCTTGAAATCATATTGAAAGGTAAGGGTAAAAAAATTAAATTTCCGAAACAGATTTCAGGTCAATGGGCTACAACTACAGGTCTAATATATCGATCAAAGAATGCTCATCAAGTAAAGAATGTTTTTACTTGGTTAATAGAAAACTCAACTCCAGAATGGGTTCAACTTTATGCTTCGGATATCGTAAATACCTTTAAAAATAATGGAAAATTATCTGAACTTGCAATGTGCGTTATGAATGATCCAATAATAATTAAGTATTTTAAAGGCTTTGAAGAGATTTTAAATAAATAATTATGGAAAAAACTAATGAAGAAAATCTAGCTCAATATATTAGTGCTACAAGAATTAGGTTGAGAAAGACATCGCCATTCTTTGCTGCATTATCACTTTATGCAGAAATAGATTTTAATCAACATGTTCCATTAGCACGTACTAATGGAAAAAAAATAATCTTCAATCCTAATACTTATTTTAAATTGCCACCTAAAGAAAGAGATGGAGTTTATTTACATGAACTTCTACATATGGCACTTTTACATACTTTTAGAAGAGGGATAAGAGATCCTAAAATATTTAATATAGCTGCAGATATAGTTGTAAATGGAATGATAGAAAACGAAGGTAAAGTAAAAATACCTTCATTTGGAATAAGAGATAAAAAATTAGAGCATTTAAGTGTTGAAGAGGTTTATGAAATTCTTTTAAAAAATAAAAATAACTATAAGGAAGAGTTTGACGACTTAATTTATGAGGATAAAGATAAAGATGAATTTGAAGGAAATCCTAATAAACCTAATGGTTTGGATATAAATTCTGAGAAAGAAATAAGAAATTTCTGGAAGCAAGCAATTAACGATTCAAGATTAATAGCTAAATCAGCTGGACAAAATAAATTTCCAGATTCCTTTGAGCGAAATTTTGCAGAGATTACAGAGCCTGAAATAGATTGGAAAATTAAGCTTTGGAATTATTTAGTAAAAACACCAAGTGATTTTGGAGATTTTGATAGAAGATTTATATATTCAGGACTTTATTTAGAAAATCTTGAGGGAGAGAGTGTAGATGTATTTTGTTGTATAGATACAAGTGGATCAATATTAGATAGCGAAATAAATAAGTTCATGGGAGAGGTTAAAGGTATCCTAAATTCTTATCCAAATATAAACTTTAAATTATGGTATGCAGATCATAATTGTTATGGCCCTTATAAGATCGAATCATTTAATAATATTCCTCGTCCACAAGGAGGAGGAGGTACTGATTTTGAGCCATTCTTTGACATATTAAAAAATAATGAGAAAAAATATAGGCAAGGAGTTTCTATTTATCTTACTGATGGCTATGGTTATTTCCCAGAGAAAGAACCAGAAATACCAATTTTGTGGGTAATAGTTCCAGGCGGTGCAGAAAATAGTTATTTCCCTTACGGAGAGATCATAAGACTAACAAGTTAGGCAGCTAAGGAATCAATTTTAATTCTTAGAACTATATAAAAGTAATTAAATAATTATCTTTATTATGAGAATTCCAAAAGAAAATCTTACACATGAATTTGTCGCCGAGATTTTAGATTTGTTTCAGGTAAACGCAAAAACTTCTGTCAGTAATTTTGTTTTGATAAAGGATAATTATCAGTCCACAATTCATATAAATAAAGATGAGGATTTTATAGAGTTTATTTCTACTTTAGAAGTAAGAGATTTTGGAAAAATATATTTATCTTTTCTTGAATTTATAATGAAAAGCCATAATAGAAATTTCAATGTTGATCTTGATGATTGTATTAATAAAAATGGTTCTAACGATATAACATTTTTATTTAAATATGATTTGAGAAATAAAAGTCATATTGAAGATATTGAAATCCTTAATCTACATAATTTATTTGAAAGTCTTTTATATAAAGCTAACCATATTTGTAGGGAAATATTTCTTATAAAAAGAGTAAATGAACTTAATGCTAAAGAAAAAGAATTAATAAAGGATATAAATAAACTAGAAAGAATATATAGAAAATAAAAAATGGAAAAAAATAATTCAAATATTGATTTTTCTGAAAAAGATGAATCACCATATCTTAAATATCTTAAAGAAGGTACTAAGAAATTTTATGAAAATGATTTCTCTGGTTCTTTGAAATTGTTAAATATGGCAATAAGACTAGGCTGTAATGATAGGTATGTATTTTGGAGAAGAGGTTGCGCAAAAAGTAGGTTAGGTGATCACAAAGGAGCAAATTCTGATTTCCGCCAATTCGGTACTCATCTAGAGACTGAATATATGCATAAATTATTAAAAGACAAAGTTTCGGAAAAGTCTAATTTCACAGATGAATGCGTTGATTTGATTGTATGCTCATTAAACTCTCAAGAGCTAAAAGTAATAACTAATCGATTCGGTCTTGTAGATGGAATATTTAGGACTCAAAGAGAAGTGGGAACTTTTCTGGGCATAACAAGGCAAAGAGTTTCACAAATTGAATCTAAGGCAATAAAGAAGATAATGATAGCGAAGTCTTTAGAAAATTTATTTGAGAAAAAATAAATTCAAATATCAAAAAAACTTCTAATCAGACTAATAATCTCCAACGGTATTATATTCAACTCTAATTTATTCTCTTGAATAACTTCAGAGTCTAAATCTAAAGCCTTTTTAAAATCATCAATTCCCTTATCTAAATTGTTGATCTTAATATATGCAATTCCTCTAAGAAAGAATTCTTTTGCTCTTATGTAATTAAAGTCTCGGGGTGATATTGAACGTCTTATATATCTATAACAACCATTAGTATTTGATATATCAATGGCATAGGTAAAATCTTCTGTTGACTTTTCATAGTATTTATTCTTAAAATATAAAATACCCCTATTATGGTAAGCAGCAAATACTTCGTAAATATTGTTGTTATTTCGTATCTGTTTTGTGTAGAAGTTAATATTTAGATTTGGTTTTTTCATTAATTTATTAATAGAGTTTAAATCGAGTTTTTAAATACTTTTAGTTCAAAGCAGCTAGATATTTAAATGTCGATTTAATATGATCTGGTAATTTTTCTATTAGATAAGTTTTTTCCTTAATTATTTTTGGATATATTTCGATTGATTTTATAAAATCATTTGTTCCTTCTTTTTTATTGCCTTTTCTAAAATGAGCGATGCCTCTTATTAAAAAAATTCTTGAAATCCAATTATTATTGTAAATTTTCTTGATTTCATAAGGTATATTTTTTTCTTTATTTAAAATCTCTAGATAATCAAGGCATTTATTAGAGTCAGATATTACGGAATTAAATTTCTCAATTTCCAGATTTAAAAAAGCTCTCATTCTATATAAATCTAATTTTCTTTGGATAGAAATGTTTTTGTTTTTTATCTCTTTATTAATTGAATTTATTATTAGGATTCTATGCTCCATGTTGTCTGAATTTATTAGAAAATTATTTAAGAATATTATTTTTGATTATCCCTTTAAACAATCCAGGTAAATCCTCTAAGATATTTTTATTATTTTTTAAAATATCTGGTTCTAGTTCAATACTTTTACCAATATCTATAAGAGCCAGATCAAATCTATTTTGTTTTGCATATGAATAACCTCTCATCAAATATAGAATTGGCTTTCTTTCCATATTCAAAGCCTTAGTTAAATCCTCAATTGCTTCTCTATATTTTTCTATAATTAAGAAACATATGCCTCTTTTCTGAAGTATAAATGTCTCGCACACAAATAAATTATTTTTTCTTAAAGCCTCGGAATAGTCTTTAATAGCATAATAATAATTTTTTAGAAAAAAATTAATATTTGCCCTGTAGAAATATGCATTACATAAATTTGGACAAATATTTATCGCTTTTCCATATTCATCTATAGCCCCTTTGAAATCTTGATATACTTTCTTAGCTCTGCCATTTCTTATATATATCCAATAATCATTGGAAGCTCTTAATTCCATGAAACCTATTTAACTAATAAGTAAATAGTTTTGTATTTTTAAATTGATTCCTAGTTCTTAATTAATTGCTTTTTAAAGATATATTTAAGGATATTCTTATAAGATTTTTCATATATTCGGGTACCTCATCAAATATTGATTCTTCGTCTTTATCTAAAATTTTAGAATCTTTTAAAAACATTTCTTCAAAGTTTTTTAAAGCTTCATTATAGTTTCCTCCTAAAGTGTTAGATAAACCTTTAAGCATTAACAAAAAAGCTAATTGTTGATTTTCAAGTTTTAATTTCAATGCTTGATTCAAGGCATTCTGTGCATCAATAAATTTGCTTAATTTAATGTATGCATAAGCTTTATTTATTAAATGCATTAATTTATAAACTCCCGAATTGATCATTATTATTTTTCCCTTATCAGATGATGTTAATCCTTTTTTGTATTCTCCAATTCTCATATATGCCCATGCTTGTTCTAAATGAGCAATCGCCATATCTTCATTTTCAAGATCTTTAGAATTTAATGCTTTTATAAAATCTCTGATTGCATTTCTATAATCCTTTGTTCTACTTTTAACAACTCCTCTTCTCACAAATATATCTCCTTTTTTATATCCAAGATTAATGGCTAAATTAAAATCTGATATGGCACTCATGTAATTTCTTATTTTAAAAAAACACAATCCTCTATTATAAAAAGTATCGTAGTCAATTTTTATTTTATTAGCTCTATTAAAATCAAGAATAGCTTTCTTATATCCACCATATTCGTAATGACATACTCCTCTATTGAATAAAGAATTAAAATCTTTAGGTTCAATTGAAAGTGCTCTTGAGAAATATGGCACTGCTAATTTATATTCTTTTAAACTTAAATAGGCTTCAGCTAATTCATAAAATGAAGAAAATCCTGGCTTGGGATTAAATGATAATGCTAATTTTAAGTCCGAAACTGCCTCTTTATAAAGTCCACATCTGTTACTAATTAATCCTCTTAAAAAATGGGCCTCATGATTACTTTTATCATAATAAGCTCCATAAAGATGTATTGATTTTGATAATTCATCATAAGCATTTATTAATCTATTTTTCTTTATATATTCTTTGCCTCTAATAAGATGTGATTTCCAAATGTATATTCTAGGATTTCGTGTCATTATTTTTAATTTCTTAAAATTTAAATAGTCCTGAAAAAATAAAATGATTCCAATTGGAATCATCTGTAGAGACAAAAAACTATAAGTATTTGAAATTAATAAAAATTAAAAATGGCTAATTGGCATAAGGGCAGCATTAGTTCTAAAAAAATTGATGTTAAATTAAGGCTTCGTCAAATGTGTGAAGATATAGATGAAATGATCGAATATATTAATGAAGAAGAAGAAAATATTGAAAATATTGATTCTTCAGAGATAAAAATTTTAGTGGAGGGAGCAAGAGCAGTTTTAGATTTAATAATTGCTATTAAAAATAAATAAATTTTTTAAAATGATTTAAATTTTTATTTGCGAATTTATCTGAATAATAGTTTTTATCATTTAAAAATTAATCTTTACTTAAATGATATTTGAAATTTTATACGTATTATATTTTTCAAACTTTCTGGGATTAGTTTAATAATATCCTGATTTCTGTTTATAAATTTTTTATCCTTTGAAAAACCTATGTAAAAATCGTTGATAGCATTTTCTATATTCCCAATTTTAAATTCTGCAAAACATTTATTAATATATAGCCTAGATATATCTGTGATATAGGGTTCATAAATTTCTGAACTTTCATCAATTGCCTTTTCAAACATACTTATTGCCATATTGAAATTGCAATATTCTTGATATATTAAACCAGCATGAATATATGCTCTGTAGCAAAAAGAATTGTTTTCTATAGATTTATTTATATCAGAAAATGCTTCTTTGATATTCCCACCTAAGTAATATGCTATTGATCTATCAGCGTATAAAAAACCAAGGTAATCTTCTTGAAGCTGATGGTATGAGCGCGGATGCTGTTTAAGAAGAAATAAAGACCAGCTGAAATTAATAATAGATTCTTCATAATTTTCTAGCTTTCTGTTAAGAAATCCCATTAGCCAAAACAATTCAATTAAAAAATCTACTTTTTCTTTCTTTAGAAGATTTTTATCCTCTTTTATATGTTTTGTAAAAATAATAAGAGATTCATTTAAATAATAAATATTTCCAAAATCTATTTTGTATGATAAATGATTTGCTAATTCCCATATACCTCTACTATAAGTAAAAAGTTCTTTTAGGATTTTTACAGCATTTTTTTGACAAGACATTAAATAATATGTTCTAGCTAAAAATACTTGAATAAAATATTTTTCAATTACATTACTTGGAGGGTTATTTAATGCCGATTTGAAGCTTTTACAAGCTAATAAATATTTAGATAATTTTAATTCTTGAATACCAATATCCCTATATGTTTTCCAGTTTGGTTTATTTGTCTTCCCCATCAAAAAATTATATTAGTAAATATTTCTATTGGTTTTTATAGTTTTAAGTCTTATTAGTGATTCCTTTTTAATTAAAACTAAAATCGAAAGATAAATATATTAGATATTTAAGAGTTGATGAAAGTTCTTTATCCAGATTTATTTCTAAATTTTGACCTTTCCCTAATTCCATAGTTATTATTTTAAAGTTTTGTCCTCTTAGCTCATCCACTTCTACAAAATGTCCAAAATAGTAAATACTTTTTTCAAATTTATCTAATTGATCCATTAATAAAGTTAATCCAATATATTTTGCACAAAATTCAGGATGTCCTTCAATAGCTATTTTATTTAACCAATATTCAGCTTTTTTAAATTTCTTTATTTTTATATAAGAAAAGCCTAAGAAAATAAAATCATGATCAGAGTTTTTTCTTAATTGCATCAAATCTTTGGTAAAAAATATTACCTCATGAAATTTTTCAAGATAAAAATTTATACCAATAATTTTTTTTATAACTTCAATTTTAATATTATTTGTTGGTTTTAATAAAAGTATTTTTTTGTAAAAATATATAGCTGAATAGTATTCTTTACTAAAGCATTTTGAAACTGCTGTTTCTCTATAAGATGCAATTAGAAGAGAATTTTCTGCCAACTCAAAATACTTTTTAAAATACGGTATTTTTATAGTTCTAAATCTAAATTTATGATTCTAGATTCGCGCCATTTCTTATGTAGGAAAAGTATTCTTGAAGTAAAGATAATAAGGGCGCCCTCCTTTAGAACTTCTTTTTTTCCTGCCTAATTTGTTTTTGCAAAATAATTCAGTACAAATTCTTCTTGTGTGTTCTGGGTTGGATTTTAATTTTTGAGAAATTTCATTAATACTTAATTCTTTTTTAAATTCGGAAAAATGTGTAATTATCCTATGGCTTAGATCCTTTTTTGATGATGGAGATAATTTATATTTACCGGCATTTTTGAAAGTGAACGATAAATCCTCTTTATTTCCTTGTATATTCCATTCGTCATCTTTTTCGCAATTTCTCTTTCCTAAGCATCTAAGAACATAGTGATCTTCAAATTCTTGCTTCTTGGATTTATAAATACTCCAAATATCACTTACAGCACTTGAAATCTGTCCAGAACCTAAAATGTCATTGATGCTTACACCTTCTCTTTCCGCTTTAGTTAAGTGACTATTTATAACTATTAATATTTTTAGTTCGCTTGCAAGTTTATTTAGTTCATATAAAGCCCCTGCGAATTCAGGATCCTTAAAGCTATATTTTTCATTGGTTAATAGAGTACTGATGCTATCTAGGAGCACAACCTCATAACCATTTAGTTTTACATAGTTTCTTAATTTAGGGATATCAAGCTTAACCCAACCATCTTCAGCAAATATATAGTCCACCCCTTCTTCAATTCCCATTAAATGGCATTTATTTAAGCAATTTTCCTCTGATTCATCTGCTTGCCACATCAATACCTTACTTTTAATAGTTTCTATCTCATTTAGGAAGTCCTCACCTCTTGATACTGCATAACCAAGTTGATAAAGAAATGAAGTTTTACCTTCGCCTTTATCCCCTGCAAGTAATACACAAGCACCTCTAGCACCAAATGAACTTACAATCCACTCGGTAGGCTGCCTACTTTTCATGTAATGACTTATATCTTTGGGACCTTTTTCTACTTTTTCTATGGCGTTAAAGTCCTTTTTCCTTCTTATCCCTGACTGAATTTCATAATTTAAATTATCTCTTGCCTGGGCAGAATTAAGATCAAAACCATATTCATCATTGATCATTATGATCTCCTATGTTTTGGACTTGTCTTAATGCTTTATCCGCGTGATACTCATATCTATTTCCTCTCTTTCTAAAAGCGCCTGCTTGGATTTTTCCAATCATTCTGTATCTACCAACTGTCTTTGGAGAACATCCAAGCAAAGAAGCTAATTCATGAGGCTTCAACCAAGTCTTATTCCTCTGAGGTGTAGTTTTGATTAATTCTTTAACAGCAATAGTAAGGTCCTCTACTTCAGCTATTAATCTGCCAATTCTTAATTGATCATTATTTAGAGTCATTGAATCGATACCCAACTTGTTTGTGTTAGGTATCGGCTCCTGTCAAATGACTTTACGGAGCCTTTGCTTTACGATACGTTGCCCAACCTTTAGCTTTAGGCATGCTGTAGAGTCTCACTCTCTACTTCACTACGTCAAGTGATCCAACTCAGGCTCTTAACCTGGCTGTTTGTAGTCGAATTCCTGGTTTTTCATACAGGTGTAGCTACATAACTAGCTCCAAAGCAAATTGTCTAGTTGTGCTTGCTGACAGGTAACTAAAAATAATTCCAGCTCCTATTGTTTTTTATTCTCCGTATATATCGGGCAATGTCAAGATAAAATTTCCTCTAAATATTGGTATTATGAACCTATGTTTTAAATATTCGGAACTTATTCGGAACTTTATTTCCTCTTGCTCTCTAAAATGATTGCAATGACTGGCTTAATAACTACTTTTCAAGACTAGAGCCTTAAACCACTCGACTACCCCTCCAACGGATTATTCAGTTGTTTCTGAACTTTAGAATTATAGTATAAGAAGGTAGTCATAGTCTATTAAGTCAACTAATAGCAATAGCTTAAACGTGTTAGAAAAAGTAAACAAATTATGGTTGATGAAATATAGGGCAACTTGCATTAATTTGTAGATATTAGTTAGAATTAATTGATGAATTTTAAAAATGATCGAAAAATTAAATCTCATCAAATCTCCCTCAGAAATTATAGAAGAAGTAAAATTGCATGATAAAAAATTTGATATAGAGTTTATAGATAATTAAAAACCTTTACAAATTAAAAAATTTTTTCATAATTTACATAGTCTAAAAAATATTTCGATGAAATTTACTTCTTCTACCTGTATTTATAAAAATCAACTAGATATCAGATTATTAGATGAGCTTAAATTTTCTTTCTTTGATTATATAAATTTTAAAGCTAAAAGAAATTCATCTTTTAATTTGTATGATATTGAAAAATCAGTTTTTGAATTATTTGATAATAAACTACTAGGACTTACATTAAATGAATTTAATAATTCCAAAAATATAAGTATATTTAAGGATGAATTCAAGATAATTATTAGTAAACTATTTGGTGAGGAAATTTATGATTTTCCAATTAATGTAATAAGAATTTTTCACCCTAAAATAAACGTCAATAAATTAAATTGGCATCAAGATGAAGCTACTTGGAATCATAATTTAAAGCTTAGGAAAAGATATCCTTTTACATTTTGGATTCCCATACTTACATCAGATTTCTCAACACTATCTGTTGAAAAATATCCTAGAAAGAAAATTTTTTACCACTCTTATGAACCCTTTCAAGGACGTTTTAAGGGAGAATATAATTCAAAAACCAAGGATGATATTATGGTTTGTAAAAATGTTAAGCAAGGGGATTTTGTTTCATTTTCTTCGGCTACATTCCATAAAACATGGATCAAGGAAGAATCTTCATTTGATATTAAAAATAAAAATGATAACTTTTTTAGAATTTCTGTAGATCTTAGATTTATTATGCCTAATTCAAATGAATTAAGGAACAATACAAAATTTTCTAATAGATTAAAACTTCTTGTATTAAAAAATAAATTAGTAAATTTTTTTTAAAATTATTTTTTAAATTTTGACTTATCTTTAGAAAATAAACAAGTGAAATAACCAGGAAAATATTTTTTTTGTTTTAATGCTTTTAAACCCAATTTATATTGTTCCTCTTCATTCTGAATAAGTTTATCTATATTGCTCCCAGAAAATTTATCTAGAGAGGTATTTACTAGTTCGAAATTGTATTTTTTAAATAATGGATAAATTTCTGAAATAGTATGTTGACTTTCTAGTGGATGATTAACTTGATCTTGATACCAACTTTCATCATTTAATTCATCTCCACTAAATCCTCTTAGAGAGTGAAAAACTTGTTTTAGATATTCTTCCGATTTCTTAAGTTTTTTAAGATTTTTAAAGTGCTCTAAAAAAGGTTTTCTACCATGATAATGATAAAGTCCTATTAAAAATGAAATATTCTTATTAAATACACAAGCCTTTTTTAGAATTATTTCTATAGCTGAAAGACAGTTTTCTGTGTGATGCAGAGAACCATTAGCAACAATAAATATTGAATCATTTTCAAATTTAAAATCATTTTCTGAAATATCAAAAACACTTTTCAGGATAAATTCTGTAGATAATTTATATTTATTAGAATATTGAAGACCGTAAATTATTGCTGTAGGATTGAAGTCAATACCTTTACAATTAATCTTTCTAAATCCTTTTATTGAGAATGGAAATCTATTAAGTTGAAAATTTACACTATTTATGAAGTGTCCAGGTCCGCAGCCAATATCTATTACATTTCTATGTTTCAAGACTAATTTCTTAACATCTGGATGATAAAAATTAATATTATTCTTTTGTTTGATAAAGTCTTTTTTAATATTAAAAGGTAATTCTTTATAGAAGTTTAAAACTATAGATCCATTTTTCATTCAATTAAATTTTTAATTAATTTTTTTGTATTGAATTTGTTAAATAATAATTCATTTAATCTCTTAATTATTTACCAAAGGGGGTAATTATCTTTATTTTCTTTCTTATTTGATATAAATTTCTTTCTTTTTTTTAAGAGAAAAATTAAGACTATTAAAAAAATTGAAATAATAATCAAATACATTCTCTAAGAATCCCCTAAAATATCCTTAATATATTTGCTTACACTAGCATAACCATAATCAGTCATATGACCACCTCTATCTACAAAGATCCAGTCATCTTTTTTGAAACTTTCCTTTAAATCCAAATTTGCGTCAAAAAATCTTATTTTTAGACTTTCACATATATTTTTTAATGCAGCTGAATAATCATTGTAAATTTCTTTTTTAAAAACATCTCTTGTTAATAATTTAGCTCCATATTTATCTCCATAATCAAAAATTTGTTTTTCTTCTTTAGAAGCTGGCTTAGACATCCAATCAAGAGTTGGTTGTAAAATAAATATTAAATTGAAAGGATAAGATTCTGAAAGTTTCTTCCAAATATAAAGATTTTTTTTAAGTTGACTAATTGTAAAAAGAACATCAAATGAATTATTACTAGTATCAAAAAAACTTGGTTGATTTTTTGGATAAAAGAAGAAATTTTTAAATAAATCTTTAAATGCAATATTTTCGTAGTCTATATTATCCCCATATATTGGAGATAGGAGATATTTTAAAAGTTTTCTTTTTTTTGAAATAAGTCCATTATTCATTCTCTCTGAAAATTGATTACTAAAAAAGAAGGGACTTAATTCGCTTTCTAGATCTCTGAGAGAACTAATATATAAGTCATTTAATCCACTAAATATTATTACATTTTTGATTTTCTCAAATCTTGGAGATATTTGACTAAATAAAATAAGTTCCTGAGATGAGACATGAGCTCTACATCCAAAATTAAGAAATTTATCACTAGTTTCTTTAGAAATTATTGATGAAATTGTATTTGAGTCATTTGAAGCACCAACACCAAAAACAGTTGAACTTCCTACTATAAAAGATAATTCTTCTTCTGATTTTTTAAAATCTGAAAAAGGTGAATATCTATTTTTTTTTACTTGGGTAAATCTAAAACCAAATTTGTCAGTATTTACAATTTTAGACTTATAGTTAGGTTTTTGAAAAAACATTATATATGGATGCCATTTGATTCCTAAATTATCATATGTTTCCATTTGAGGGGTTAGTATTTTTCTTGGATTTATTTCTTGATTAAATTTTACTTTCATTATTTTTATAGAGATTTAATTTCTAACACCCCTGCAACGGGTTATTCAGTTTTTTCCGAACTTCAGAATTATAGCAAAGAAGATTACTCTCAATTTTTAATTTATATAAATTTCTCATCCTATAATTTAAACATTTTACTATTAAAGATTTTAAAAAATATCTTTTAATTCGTCTCTAATTTTATATTCTATATTTAGTCAAAATTAAGAATTTTTTTTTCTTCGTCTGTTAAAGGTATACCTTCAGCAGCTTTTTTTGCGGCTTGTCTTTTTTTAAATAAAAGTTTCGCTTTTTCCTTTTTAACTTTCTTCTCTGCTTTGTCTTTTGGTGAATTTCCACCTCCACCACCTCCACCGTAAGAGATTAAAAGATTACTATTTCGAAAATCATCTTCATTATTCAAGTCAATTAAAGATGCATTTGCATTTGTAACAATAAATAATGAACTTAAAAAAAGAGAAACTACAGCAACTAATTTACTCATTTTTGAAAATAAGATATTTATTATTTGTATTTTAGGATTTCTTTCTGGGAAATAAGATTATTGAATTTTTTGATCTGATACAAATGATATGATTTAAAGTCCAATAATATAGTTCACATTTTTAAAATTATCTCTAATCGCTTGCAAATACTGAGGTCAACTTTAGATTTCAAGATTAGAGCCTTAAATCACTCGACCACCGCTCCAAGGCGGTAAATTTATTTCAACTTTCTAGGTATATCAAATGATTGTGAGGGAAAATAAGATTTTTCAACAAATTCATGCGAGTTTAAAAATTGTTTTTTAAGGCTGTTCTCTTGACATTTCTGGAAATTTTTTGACATGAATTCGTAAATGAGAATATAAAAAGATGTTTGGAATTAGTTGATTAATACCCTATCTAAAACATGAATTCCGAGTTAATTCTTGGTTTTTTGCTTGGATATATTGCATGATATTTTTGACATAAATTAGAAAATATCTGTCAAACTTTAATTAGCTATTGACAGTTAATCTAATATAAATGTAGTTGAATATCGTTTTTTTTTAATATCTTATGTCCAAAGTCAAAGGGTCTTTTATTACTTTTTATTTAGTTACTGGGCTCATTAATATAATTTATAATTATTAATTTTAGGTAAGATGAATTCGCTTAAATATTTCTTAAAGTCTATAAATATAGGTTCTACTAAATCAACAAGATTATTTTCTTTACTTATTATTAGTACAATTGTTATTCATGTTTCGGCTTGGGCAGCAAATTATAAGTTCGGAACATTTCTTGAAGTTTCAAGGTCTGCGCCTAAATTCTATAACATGTTATATCATGGGAAAGATGGAGGTTATTTTGAACATTTTCAATATATTTTATTGATTTGGTGTTCAATATTATCGTCTCTTTGGATAGTTAATAGAAAATTTTTTGAAGCATTATCAATACCAATAATTTATTTCTATTTGTTTTTAGATGATTCCTTAAAATTGCATGATCAATTGATAAGCGATTTTCTTCTAAAGTTATTAGATAAAGTTCCACTTTTCGACCAAAATATCGTTAGAAGCCAAGATATTGCTGAATGGATAAACTGGCTTTTTGTTTTTGTTGTTATTTTAATAATTT
This sequence comes from uncultured Prochlorococcus sp., assembly GCA_902572825.1. Classification (GTDB taxonomy): domain Bacteria; phylum Cyanobacteriota; class Cyanobacteriia; order PCC-6307; family Cyanobiaceae; genus Prochlorococcus_A. Next base: position 25,655 of record CACGHD010000003.1, read on the forward strand.
CATTTCCTGGCTTAAAAAGTAGATCTTTTGAAGTGAGAAAATTCATGAAGAATAATTTTATATTTTTCTTCGTTTTAACATTCTTTGGAGTATTCCTTGACTTAATAGAAGCTAATATCAATTCCTGGCTTCCAATATATTTTCGAAGCGGGATATTTAAAGAATTTCTTATTCTTATTGAAGAAATAGGAGAAATAGGGACAATCTCATTAATGTGCATTTGGTTATTTCAAATAAATGATAATGGAAAGAGAGATTTATCCCTATTTAGCTCTAGTCGTGAGGACTAGAGTCATAAACAAGATTAAAAAGAATTTAACCGAAATTCACATTTTGTTGAAATAAGCCAAACAAGTTATTACCAACAATGGCGGCGATTATTAATACGAAAGCAACTATAGCGAAAAGAGCACTAACATCTTTTATGTCATAAGGTGCTTTAAATAAAGGTTTCTGTTCTGCCATGGTTGTCAAATCTATCAATGCATTTGAATCATATTATCTTAATGCTTGTAAGAAGTATAAAGTTATTTTTTTTTAGTTGAAAATTAGACAATAAAAAAGCCACTAAAAGTGGCTTTTTCTATTTAATGATTTAAGAAACTAGCTTGTATAAGCTTTGCCTCTGTAAGTTAGTTCATTATGCTGCTTCTTAGCTGCTTCTTTGTTCTGGACGTACTTTTGTCCTCTGTAAATTAGAGTCATTTTTTAAGCTCCGGTTTCGCTTAAGTCCCCGTTCCATGGCTTAAGTCGATTTGCGGCTTGCTAAACGCAAGTTGAACGTTTTGGTAGCGGTTGCTACAAATATATAATAACATTAAAGAAAATTATTTGTCTAGCTCCTTGAAAAATAATCTTAATTTATTAATGAAAGATTAACTTCCTGATGAAAATATTTATACATTATCGCTATGAAATTATTTGCAGGTTACATTTTGTTCGTTTTTGAGAAGTATTTTTTATTTAATGAACTTTTAAATGTAAAATTCTTAGGATTATAAAATTTGTTTTATGTTTTCTAGAAGCAAAAAACCTACAGTAAAAAAATCTGCAATAGTTGAAGAGACTCCATTATTTGCTCAATTACTACCATTCGCAAACAGAATGAATGATAAGGTTCAATTAGTAAATGCTTTAGCTTTTACTTTTATTATGGGATTCTCAATTTTTGGAATTGCTCTATGGAAACTTTCAGCGCTTACTTAATTATTTAATTTTTGCAAAGCATTAATTTTTGATTCTTTGTTTTTGATTATTGTTACCAACCATTTAGAGGCAAGTCCTCTGGATATTGATCTGTTTTTAAGAAATCTACATATATAGATGTGTAGATTTTTTTCATTTTTGGAATTAAATTTTTCTTCAAAATCTAATATTTCTTCTTCTGAGGTCCTTTTTCTTAGTTCATCCACTAATGCATGACTAGAGGAATCATTAAATAAGTTCCCAATATTTAGGCTTAATGTCATAAATAATTCATTTCCCTATTTAAGAGGTAGCCATAATTTTAATTTTTAAAAACTAATTTATATTTTTTATTTACAAATAATTCAAAATTTAATCTTTTGGTTTAGCTAGAGGGAGAAGACATTTGTCTGAATCGCAACCTGCTGGTCCTGCTTCAGATAGTTCTCCAACATCATATTTATTAAGAGCGTCAAAGAAATCGTTATTTACTTTCCTTTCTATTACCTTATTCTGCAATGATATATATTCCTCTTTACTTATTGGTTCAAAGGGTAATCTCGGGAAAGTAGCGTTAGCACTAAATCTAGCCAGCAATGCTGCTGAAATATATCCCTCATTATTTTCTATTGCATTATGAATAGCCTTAGCTAAATCCTCGATTTCATTTTCTCTAAATTCTACGGTTGCAGAGGTATTATGCTCTGTGTAAAATTTCTGCACTTGCATGTAAAAATCAAATTGAGCTAATGCTGAGAAATTATTGATGTCTATCTGATCTGCACCATCTATATTTGCCCAACTAACTTCTGTAGGGATTTCAACTAACCATTCTGTACATCTTGGATCAAATGGATTATCGAGCAAGCAACCATTTTCATCTTTATCAGATTGAGATGGAACAACTGAGTAACCATAATCCATGCAAGCTAAAGCGATGGGGTCATTTTTCCTGAAAGTTATTCTTCTTATGAATCTTTGAGCCTTTGGAGGATGCCAACCCGGAGCTGCTCCAGTAAGAAGACTTTTAGTTCCAGCTGGCTGAACTGTTGTGCATCTATTTGGTCTCCTTAGATTATGCTTATCACAATATTCCCATACAGTTTCTTTTACTATTTTTCTCCAAGAATCTAAGAATTTAGCTTCCTTTTCTTTGAAGGCCTTCCCTTCTTCGCTATTTGGCCTTCCTGCTTCCCACCACTTCAACCATGGCGTACCAAATGCATGTACGCAGAAATCAAATAATCCAGTGAAACTTACTCCTACGATAGGATCATATTCCCTACTTTTTCTGTAACGCTCAACTTCAAATTCATGATTAAGTAAGCATGCTACAGAAAGAGCGGCTGCTTTAAAAGCTTTTTTTTGCTCTTCAAAATTATCTGGATCAATCTGATTTAAATGAACTTCAGCCAAATTGCAATGGAAATCATTTCCCAAGATCTCCCCACAAGGGTTAAGTCCATACCGGCTCATCCTGTGGTCTAACTCTTCTTCTGAAAAAGGACCATAACTACTATTTATCCAATTTCTCGCTTCATCCTTGCCTTGTTCTGAGTAGATTTCAATAAATTCCTTTCTCAATTCATCATCTTTGAGAATATCTGCATTTGACCTTGCGATTGCTTCTGGTGCAAATTGAATGGCCCCCTCACCTGAATGGAATTGTTTTGTTACTGCATCCAAAACAGTTTGGTAAGTGGGTTTTGTATGGTAAACCCTAGTATGATTAGCCATCCTGAGGGCATCTTTATCAGGATCTATTCTCCAATTACCATTCTCATCTTGACTCCATAAATTTTCTTTTGCTGATGCGGCTTCCTTATCATCTGAAGCAAATTGTCTCATTCCAGCACTTCTTCTTATATTCCCAGCAACTATGGTTACTGCAGCTTCATCAATTAATAAACAACACTCTACTGTATTTAATTTCCTACCAATTGCCTTTCCAAGAAGTGATGCGACTCTAGAGTAAAGATCTTTCAATTTGATAGGATTTGCCATCCCCCCGAAACCTTTTAATGATTCTCCCGCAGGCCTAATATCTTCCAAATCAATATAAACATCAATTTCTCTTTCAAGACTCTCATTACTTGATGCCTCAAGAAGATATTTATAGCTATCTACCCATCCTCTTCTGCTATCTCCAACTTTGATATGAAGATCTTTTCCTTTAATTTCTAGTGATGACTTTTCTTCTCTTTGATCTTTAGGAGTTATTCCAACTTCACTGACTGATTTAATGTTTATTTTGTTAATTACCGTAGGTAGGTTATTTATAAAATGAGGCTCAATTATTGCACCTGTTCCACATCCCATCATTGCTAAGTCCATCATTAATGCGAAGGCTTCCCAATCAATTAAGTTTGTTGAGGTACAGTTGTATGCTCCTGAGAAATTTTGGTTCTTATTAATCCAAGGGGTTCCGCCTATCCATAACCATCTTCCTGAAGGTTGAGCTTTTTGGTTACTTTGCATTTCCCTCATTAAGGTCATTTCTTCCTCAGAAAGTTTTCCTAAATCTTTTAATCCCGATAAATTCCTTTCGCCTACTTCGCTCCAGTTCTCCCTTTTGCCAGATGAAGTTTTTCTACTATAAGATCTGAAAAAAACTGGGTAAGCAGCTGGCGCAGTCTTTGGAAAATCATCTTTTTTAAGATTATTGGAATTGCTCTCAGAAAGAGCTTTATTTGGTGCAACAGTCACGATAAAAAAAAACGTATGTAAATAACCCGTACTGGAAGAATAACTCTACCTGTGGCGTCTGCAACTATTCTTACCACTATTTAACGGTTTGTGTAGAATTATGTTTAATATGAAATCTTTGTTTCAAGAAAGGATATGGAAAGAGTCCCCGAACCTGAATTAATGGAAGAAAAAGAGCAGGTCATTTCTTATGACGAAGCTGATTTTTCAGAAGGGGAAGTTAATCTAATTAATCAAATAAATCAATATCTTTTGAAAAAAAATATTGCTTTAGGTGAAAAAGATTTAATAGTTGATTTAGGGTGTGGCCCAGGAAATATTTCTGAGAAGTTAGCAATAAAATGGCCTAATACTGCAGTCGTAGGAATAGATGGTTCTAAAGAGATGATTTTGAGAGCAGAATATAATAAGAGTATTTCTAATAATCAAAAAAAATTAAAAAATTTACGCTACATTTGTTTTGACATCAAAGACATTAAATCAAATAATTTTTTATTTAAAAAAAGAATTAGTTTACTTGTAAGCAACAGTTTGATTCATCACATTACCAATCTTGAAGATTTCTTCAACACCATAAGAATTTTATCTAGTAATATTACTGTAAATTTTCACAAGGACTTAAAAAGGCCATTAGATGAAAAGTCTGCTTTAGAACTCAAAGCACAATGTTCAACTAAACATAATGAGATTTTAACTAATGATTATTATGCCTCTTTAAGAGCTTCTTATACTTTTAAAGAGTTAAAAAATTTCATCTTAGAGAATGATCTATCCTCTTTAGATGTGTTTGAGGAAGGTGAAAATTATTTAATAGTCTATGGTAATGTTTAAGAACTAAGTGAAAGGTCCTTATATTATATAAATGAGCTTAGGTACTAAAATTCTAAATAATAAAGAAATACTGGATGCGGTAAATAAAAGAAGAAATTTTGCTATTATTTCACATCCAGATGCTGGGAAAACGACTCTTACCGAGAAGCTTCTTTTGTATGGAGGTGCCATTCAACAGGCAGGAGCAGTAAAAGCTAGGGGTAATCAGAGAAAAGCAACCTCAGACTGGATGGAACTTGAGAAACAAAGAGGTATTTCTATCACATCAACTGTATTGCAATTTGAATATGAGAGATCTGTAATTAATCTATTAGATACACCAGGACACCAAGACTTCTCCGAAGATACTTATAGAACATTAGCTGCTGCTGATAATGCAGTTATGTTGGAAGATGCTGCTAAAGGACTAGAACCTCAAACTAGAAAATTGTTTGAAGTTTGCAAGATGCGAAAAATACCAATATTTACTTTCATAAATAAAATGGATAGACCAGGAAGAGAGCCATTTTCTTTACTTGATGAAATCGAATCAGAACTTGGATTAAATACCCTACCTATAAACTGGCCAATTGGGAGTGGCGAGGAATTTAGAGGGGTTATTGATAGATTTTCGAGAGAGGTGATTTTATTTGATAAAGCAGTGAGAGGGAAACAATCGAATGAGAAAAGATTAAGTCTTGAAGATAAAGAGCTATCAAAATATGTAGAGAGAGATTTACTTGAAAACTCACTTGAAGAATTGGAGGTTCTTGATGAGGCAGGATCTAAATTTGAAAAAGAAAAAGTTTTTAATGGCTCTTTAACCCCAGTTTTCTTTGGATCTGCCATGACTAATTTTGGCGTAAGGCCATTTTTAGATAGTTTTTTAAAAATGGCACAAAAACCAACTTCAAGAAATAGTAATAAAGGGGATATTGAACCTGCTAGCGATGAATTTAGTGGGTTTGTTTTTAAGCTTCAGGCGAATATGGATCCAAAGCACAGAGATAGGGTTGCTTTTATAAGAGTTTGTAGTGGCAAATTTGAAAAGGATATGTCAGTTAAACATTCCAGAACTGGGAAAACAATCAGATTATCAAGGCCACAAAAAATATTTGGGCAAGATAGAGAAGTAGTTGATGATGCCTATCCTGGGGATGTTATTGGTTTAAATAATCCAGGTATGTTTTCTATCGGAGATACTCTTTATACAGGTGCTCATTTGGAATATGAGGGCATACCATCCTTTAGTCCTGAAATATTCAGCTGGTTAAGAAATCCAAATCCCTCAGCATTTAAAAACTTTAGAAAGGGTGTTAATGAACTTCGAGAAGAAGGTGCTGTTCAGATTCTTTATGACTTTGATGAGAGTAAAAGAGACCCTATACTCGCAGCTGTTGGTCAATTGCAGTTGGAGGTTGTAACTCACAGATTAAAAAGTGAATATGGTGTAGATGCAAATCTTGAAGCAATGCCATATCAATTGGCTAGATGGATTTCTGATGGATGGCCATCCATTGAAAAACTAGGCAGAATATTCAATTGTAAAATTGTTAAAGATTGTTGGAATAGGCCAGTTATTCTTTTCAAAAATGAGTGGAATCTAAATCAATTTGTTGAAGATAATAATCAATTAAATTTAAACAAAGTTGCTCCCGTTGTTAGTGGAGTCGAACCAATTGTTTTATAAAGTCTTAATGGATTATAAAATTAGTTAATCTGTTAGTATTGGTAAAAAATTTTGGATTCAAACAGTAGTAAAAACAATAACCAAAAATCACCTTATGAAATTTTAGGTGTAAAAGAGGGTGCCGCATTTGAGGATATTCAGAAGGCTAGAGACATTAAAGTTAAAGAGGCTGGTGAAGATTTAATTTTAAAAGCGAAAATAGAATCTTCCTTTGATCAATTACTCATGGGAAGTTTGAAAGCTAGGCAGTCAGGAAATGTAAGCTATGAAGCTGTAAGTGCCTCAAAAAAAGAAAAACAAATTAATCAATTTACCAATAATAACTTCCCACTTCTTTCTAAGATAAAAAATTTAAATAATAACTCTAACAATTCAAGTCAGTATAGTCTGCCAAAAATAACTCCCCCCTCATTTGATAATCTTTCAATAAAAATATCTGTTGGGATATTATTTTTAATTTTGCTATTTATCAGTCCAGACTCTAATAATAGACTTTTACTCTCTATCTCAACATTAATACTTACCTATACTCAAATTAAATCGGGGAAAAGATTTATAGGTTCTCTGGGTTGGAGTGTTACCTTTCTATCGATAGGATTAATATTTGGTGGATTACTTGAAAATAATTCTTTCATTCAGGAAGTATCAAACAACTCTTTATCAATACAAAAAATTCAAAGTATTCCAGCCATGGTTATTTTATGGCTAGGCGTAATTTTTTTATGATTGATTTTCTATCATTGATTTGATTTCTTCGTAATTTATAATATATTTATTCTTACAAAATTCACAAACCAACTCTGCTTTGCCATCTTTCTTGAGGATGTCCTCTAACTCGCTCTTATCAAGCATTTTCATCGCATTTAAACTTCTTTGTTTGGAACACTTGCATTTAAAACTCACTTCTTGAGAACGAGCTTTTTCAGAGATTGATTTATCGTCAATATCGGGAAATATATTTCTAATTAACGAAAGAAGATTATCTTTTGAATTAAATAGATCTTCGCTGAAAGAATTAATTTCTTTGCATCTTTCTTCAAGTAGTGAGACTAGCAGAGGGTCAGTATCTTTTTTAGGTAAAACTTGAGCTAATAAGCCACCACTACAAATAACACTTTTATTTTGAATTTTTTCTCCAATAAATACAGCAGAGGGAGTTTGCTCTGAATGATATAAATATGAAGCTAAGTCTTCAGCAATATTCCCATTTACTAATTCAACGGTGCTTGTAAAGGGTTCTCCAAATCCACTATCTCTAATTACATTTAAATATCCTGTACCTAATGCTTTTGTGAAATCAAAAGAATATTTATTATTATCTATTTTGACTAGGTCCAATTCTAAATTAGGATTCCCTACATAACCTCTAACTTTCCCGTCTCTTCCTGCATCAACTAGTAATCCCTTTAAAGGTCCGTCAGATCTAACTCTTAAAGTGACTCTCCCATGCATTATTTTCATCGAGCTTGCTAAAAGCAGTGAAGCACTAAATGCTCTGCCTAAGATACAGGTGGTTAAGTAAGAAAGGCCGTGTCTTTTTTTTGCTTCTAAAGAAGATTCTGTTGTTAAGACCGCAACTAATCTTATTCCTCCATTGGCTGCGGTAGCCCGAACTATCCTATCCTGCATGATTTTCTTTCATAAAATTTTTGATTTTCCCTTTTTCCAAGAATAATATCCTAGAAGGAATTCCCTCAAATAAGGCAGGTTCATGAGTAACAATAATAATTGTATTTTTATTTTTTAAATTAAGAATTAAATTCTTCACATCATTTCTCATTGAATAGTCTAATCCAGCAGTTGGTTCATCAAGTAAAAGAATTGAGGGGTTTCTAAGTAGTTGAACTGCTACAGCTAACCGCCTTTGTTGTCCGCCACTTAGCTGTTCTGGTGGTTGAGTGAGATTAATTTTTTTCAAACCAACTTTATTTAAAACTATTTCTATATTTTTTTCTCTTAAAGATTTATGGCCTATTTTTAATTCTTTACCAATGGTTGTACCTATAAAGTATCTTTCAGGAAATTGGAATACTACTCCACAAAACCATCTTCTTTGTCTAGAAGACAAAATTTTATTCTTCCAAGTAATTTTTCCCTTTTGCGGATTTGTTAATCCGCTTATTATTTCGAGTAGTGTTGTTTTCCCAGAACCACTACTGCCGCAAATTAAAATGATTTCATTTTCATGAACTTTTAAATTTAAATTGTCTATTATTTTTCTTTCACCAGTTTGGGGTTGATAAGATATTTCTTTTAAATCAAGCATTATTAATTAAGTTATAGGTATGAATTTGAATCTAGTAATAACTTACTTATAATAGCTTTAGATCTAAAAAGATATTAGTCAATATGAATATTATTTTTAGGGAAGTTGATCCTTTTAATTGTTGGATATGGATTAGGTTTTCAGAATCACCAACTCAAGACGAAAAAAATTATTTAGATGGTGTTTTTGATAGTTGGTACGTTTTAGGAAGGTTAGGTGGATTTAATTCTGAAAATTTGCAAACTCATGAAGAGGGTTCCGATTTAAGTTGGATGTCCTATGATAATGACCAAAAAAATGCATCTCTTCCAGCCTTAATGCATAATTTAGGAATTATGGAATATCAAAATCTTTGGGGAAGATGTTGGGTTGATTTTGGAACTTCAGACTCCATTTCAATAGATATATTAATTAATTCTTTGAATGAGATATCAAATAATTATGTAAAAATTGAAGAGTTAATTATTGGGGGTGAAAATAATGATTGGTCAGTTGAAGAACATGAAGATTTAGTTTTCAAAGATTAAGTGTTTTAGATGGAAGACTTAACAAGATTAATTATTTCCCATGAAAGAATTGAAAATATTAAGAACAATAATTTAGAACTTTCTAAAGAAGAGGCTCATTATTTAAATAAAGTAATGAGGATAAAAAATGGTAAAAAAATATTTATAGCTAACGGAGAGGGTTCATTATGGAAAGCTATAAAAGTTAAAAATGATTGCTTAGAAATAATTAAATCAAAACAACCTTACTTATTTCAAGAACAAGAAATTCACTTATTAGGAATAGCTGTTGTTATACCAAAAAGTGGTTTTGAGGATATTTTAAAAATGTGTACTGAAATAGGAATTGATTATATACAGCCATTATTTTCAGAAAGACAGGTAAACAAAAATTTAAATTTTTCTAGAAAAATTTTGAGATGGAATTTAATTATCAATGAAGCTGTTGAGCAAAGTGAGAGATTATGGAAACCATCTATTTTAAATGGAATGGATATTATTGAATGGCTAAAAAGTAGAGATAATCAAGAAAGAGTTTCAATTTCTATAACTAGAGAAGAAACACTATATGACTTAAATCAATGGTTAAGAAAACAACAAGAATTTGGAAATAAAAAAGGAGGTATTTTTTGGAATGTAATTGGTCCTGAAGGAGGTTGGTCCGCTAAAGAAATTGATTTTTTTAAAAAAATTAATATTACCTTTGTTAAGCTTTCCGACACTATCATGAGAACTTCAACGGCTAGTATTAACGCATCATCAATTCTAAATCAGTGGAGAATTGATTTGAAATTAAAGAATTAGATAAATATGGATTTAATTAGAAATCAATTTTTTATAGGTTTTTGCATTAATTTTATTTTGATTTATATATTTTGCAGGATTCCTTTGATGACGAAAAGTGGTTGGGTAAGTGCAGGCATCTTGGGCACAATTTTGTGGGGATGTTTGTCTTGGCAGGGATGGATGTCAGTTGTAATTTATTTATTATTTGGATCCCTCGTTACCAAAATAGGTTTTAAATTTAAAAAAGCACAAGGAATTGCTGAAAAAAGAGGCGGGAAGAGAGGTCCTGAGAATGTATGGGGCTCAGCAGCTACAGGATTATTTCTTGCCATTATGACCAAATTTAATGCTGCCAATGTAGTGATGTTTAAAGTAGGTTTTGCTGCAAGTTTTGCTGCAAAGTTGGCGGATACTTTTGGTAGCGAAATTGGAAAAAGATTTGGTAAAGACACATACTTAATTACTTCACTTAAAAAGGTGGATAGGGGAACTGAGGGAGGAATAAGTATAGAAGGAACATTAGCTAGTGTTTTGGGATCAATATTTATGGCTTTTATAATGCTTCGTCTATCAATTATTTCTACAAAATATCATTTTATAGTTGTTGTAATTTCTGGATTCTTGGCAACACTTTCCGAAAGTATTATTGGTGCTAAATTTCAAAACAAATATAAATTAAGTAATGAATTGGTAAATGCTATTCAGACAAGTATTGCTTCTGTTTTTGCTATCTTTGCTCTTATTTTATATTCATATTTTTAAATTAATAATATTTTTTAAAGACCTAAGATCCCTTCCATTTTGTAAGAATCTCCCAGCTTTTAAGTCTTTGGAAAAGCCAGAAATGACCTTCAGAATTTAGATGAATTCCATCATGCGTAATCCAATTTTTACTCCTTTTATCAGAGTACATTTCTCTAAAAGTAGGAAGAAATGGGACATTCTGATTGAGGCATACTTCCTCCATTCTCCTTTCATAAGAATTACAAAAATCATTTGAGTACCATAGACATCCTGCGAAAGGCATTTTGCTTTCGTCAACTGGTGTCAAACCAATAACAAATACATTTGTTTGAGAGTTCATTTCATTAATTAGCCTCTCTAATCCATATTCAAATCCATCTATATCTAATTGATGTCTTCCATTTATCTGACCAATTGCTGCAGTGTCGTTAAGACCTACATTTAGTAGGATTGCTTTAGGTTTATTTCTTCTCGTTTCTCCTCTAGATGACCATTCTTTTTCCCATCTAGATGAAACTTTTTCTATCCCATCTCCCCTAACGCCAAGTTGATAAATAACTGGCCCATTTTGGTTATTAACCCAATCTTTTCTAAGCCTCTCACACCATCCACCACCCTCATTATCTCCCCATCCATAAACTGAGCTATCTCCAATTACAACAAGCTGTTTTGGTAAACTAATCACTATTACCGGAAAAAAATAATTACTTGATTTAACAAATTATTCTTACAAATCAAGTTAAACTATTTTTGATTTTACCATTTATTAATTCTCCAACTATTGCGATGGAGCTATAAGCTATCAAAACTATGGTGACTTCTTGCCATGCGAAGGAACTTAGTGATTCTTGCAATTGCCAACCTAGACCAACACTTCCAATAACCCCAACAATTGCAGTTTCTCTAATAATAATGTCAGATCTATAAGCGCAATATGCTAAGTAACTTTTTGCTTGTTGAGAAAATAAACCTAAAAGCCAACTAGTCTTATTTGAGATTCCTAGAGATTTCATTGCAATATAATTTCTCTTGTCTTGGCTATCTAGATTTGTAAAAAGTAATTTGCTAGTAATACCAGCGTTGTGTAGTCCTAATGTTAAAGCTGCTAAAGATAAAGAAGGATTATTAAAAGTTAATAGAGTTAGAAGTATTACAGGTGTAGGTATTAAACGTAATAAAAATGCAAAAATTTTTATAAAAATTTTAGAACTATTGTTGTTAAAAATTCCTATTACTAATGGAGGTAAACTAATTGCGATTCCTGTTGACAAAAGACTTAAAATTATTGTTTCTAATATAAGTTTTAAGAAATCAAATAATCCTAAATCTGAGCTTGATTTAAAAAGAGAACTAACGGAATTAAAATTTTCAAAATTATTATTAAAAATAAAATAAAGAAAATATGAAAAAGAAAATAAAATTGTTATGAAAAAAACTGCAATAAAAAAAATAGATAGGATTTTATTTGTAGTATTAAATTTTATTTTTTTGAATATTAATCCAGAAAGAATTATCAAAATTGCTAAGGACCATAAATAAGTCCATAACTCTCTAAAATTCAAAGTTTGGAAAGATAAAAAAATACTGGTACCTATTCCTCCAATCCCAAAAAGTCCTAAAATCACAGTACTTCTTATTGAACACTCTAATCGATATAAACCAAAGTTTTTAAATGTATTTATTATTGGATTCCATATTAGAGTTAGTAAAGAAGAAAATTTAGGTGCATTTATTTGATTTATAGATTCAAAATTTTTGTAGTCAATAGTTTCTAATTGTTCAGCAAAAACTTTTGAATTTACAGCAATATAAGGTATACATATAGCTATTATTCCTATCGAAAAATTTATTCCATATATTTGCATTAATATTATTCCCCAAACCACTTCGTGTATAGATCTAATAATTGTTAGAAAAAACCTTATTATGCGGTAGAAAAAATTTGGAATATTAATGATTTTATAAAAAATATTTGAGGAAATTATTCCAAAAATTGCTCCAAAAATAATACTTACTAACCAACTAAAAAAACCAATTAAAATAGTTTCATTTAATCGTTTAATTACGGTAATAATAATTTCATTATCGATCTTGGGATTAAATGCAGAAATTAAGAATTCTTGGAATAATTTAAATCCTCCAAAATGAATATTGTTTATTAATTGATACCCTAGAGGTATGCATACCAAAATTGGAAGAAAAGATAATGAGGTATAGTTAAATTTTAATTTGTTCAACTAATTAATATATTTTCTCTAAATGAATCTTCTTTAAGTTATTTCTTTTGATATTGAAAAAAATTTTACCATCCCTTATTCCAATAACTTTATCGAAATTGTTCAGCAAATCTAATCTATGTAATGCAACTAATGCCGTCTTTGGGGATTTTTTTCTATTATTTTTATCTACATTTTCTAGCAGAAGGTTTTTAATTGTTGTTATCAATTTGGGATCTAGATTATTAAAAGGCTCATCTGCAAGTATTATATTCGACTCTTGAATTAATGATCTAGCTATAGCCACCCTTTGTTTTTGCCCCCCAGATAGTTTTCCGATTTTTTTGTCGTAAATAGAGTTATGAAGTCTACATAATTTCATATATTTATGCGCCTTCTTAAAAGAACTTATATTTAGTAAATTTTTAAAAGCGAAATAAAAATTGTTTTCCGCTAGTAGTCCACAATTAACATTTTGTTCTGCGGAGAGATCTTCTATTAATCTTAAATCTTGCCAAATAGTTGTTATTTTACTTTTCTGCTTTCTATCTAATTCCTCGAAACTTTCATTGAATAATTTAACCTTACCTTGAGTTGGCTTTATAGTGCCATTAAGTACTGATATAAGTGTAGTTTTTCCTGATCCGCTTTTACCTAAAAGTGCAATTTTTTCCCCAGAATTTATTTTTAAATTTATTTTATTTAGGATCAGATCATTTTTGTATTCACATGATATATTTTCTAATTCTAAGACAGTATTATTCATCTAATTTTATTTAATTTCCTCCCGATTTCCTCAATATTTTTATATTGTTTTGATTCTGCCTTTATAAATCTTTTTGTATTGAACATATCTAATATCTGTTTATGTGATTTTTGCTTTATATCTAAATTTAGAATTACTGATTTAAGTTCTTTTGTAAACCCTTCCCCGAATCTATTTTCAAGATCACCTTGAGCTACCCAATGATAGTCAAAATATTCTGGTGTGATCCAGAATAATTCTAAATTACTTGTTCTTTTGGGATTGTTTTTAAGATTGTTTTCCCAAACCTGTTTATTTAAAGCTCCAGCATCAAATGCCCCACTATTAACTAAAGCTATAGTGGCATCATGACTCCCACTAAAACCTGCTTTTTTCCCTTTAAAATGTTTAACTTCTACCCCTGCTTGATTTAAAAAATATTCTGGCATTAATCTTCCAGAAGTTGAGCTTTCAGAGCCAAAAGTAAATCTTAAATTCTTTAGTTTTTTAAGTCCTTTTATGTTTGAAATTGAGTTAAGTTCTAAATTTTTGTTTACTATAAAAACACTTTTAAATTCCTTATCGATATCTCTTTGAGCTATGACAATTGAATTAGGTGTTTGTAATCTTGCTTGAACTCCTGATAAACCGCCAAACCAAACTAAATCTAAATCTTTAGTTCTAAATCCAGTTACTGCTGCAACATAATTAATAACAGGAATGTATTTAACTTCTACATCAAGTTGTTTGGATAATTCTTTTGAAAATAAATTAAATCTTTTGTCCAAAACATCTTGGTTTTGATCAGGTATTGCTCCAACTTTTAAAACTTTGGGATTTGAAAATACAGGTGATAAAAAAACAGAAAATAATAGATATGAACTTATTAGAAAATTCTTTAAATTAAACATAACTAAGATAAATTAATAGTATTCAGAGATTGCTTTTTCAATCCGTTGTAGTCCATCTTTTATTTTAATTTCTGAAGCTGCACAAGATATTCTTATACATTGATCAGCCCCAAAAGCTTTTCCTGGTATAACAACTAATCCGTAATCTTGAAGAGCTTTATTGCAGAAATCAACAGAGGTAATTGAGGAGTTTGGTAATTTTGGAAATGCGTAAAATGCTCCGTTAGGTTCTTCAATATAAATCCCATTTATATTATTAAGGCCCTCATAGAGAAGTCTTCTTCTTTGATCATAATGGCTATTTATCATTGAGAAAAACTCATTATTAATTTTTAGAGCCTCTACAGCACCTTTTTGAACAAAAGAGCAAACATTACTTGTACTTTGACTTTGTAATGCTGAAGATGCTTTGATTACATCTTTTGAACCTACTAAATAACCTATCCTCCAGCCAGTCATAGCCCACCCTTTCGCAAAACCATTTATTATAAAAATCCTATCTTTTAAGTCATTTGCTATTGAAGATAAACTGAAATGTTTAAATTCTTTTTTAAGGATTAGTTCGTAAATCTCATCAGAAAGAATATTGATATTTGGATTTTCTCTAGCTAAATCGGCAATTTTTAATAATTCTTCCTTTGACATAACTCTTCCAGTAGGGTTATTAGGAGAATTGATAATTATAAATTTAGTTTTTGAAGAGATTTTAGACTTCAAATCTTCTATATTTATTTTGAATCCATCTTCTGCAGAAGAATTTGTAAAAACTGGCTTCCCACCCGCCAATCTAACCATCTGGGGATAACTTAACCAATATGGAGAAGGAATAATAACTTCGTCTCCAGTATTTAACAATACTTGGAAAAGATTATATATTGCTTGCTTAGCACCATTTGTGACCATTACATTTTCAAATTCATAATTTAAATTGTTTTGAATTTGAAGTTTATTAGCAATTGCTTTTCGGAGATCTAAATTCCCCGCTGCGGGCCCGTACTTAGTAAATCCATCAAATATAGCTTTACTTGTAGCCTCTATAACTTCTTTTGGGGCATCAAAATCAGGTTCACCTGCACTTAAATTGCAAATATCTACTCCTTCTGCAGATAATTGATTTGCTTTAGCACTTATATGCAATGTAAGAGAAGGCTCAATTGAAAGTGCCCGATCAGATAAATTAACTTGACTCATTGACTTATGACTTTTCAAATATGACTTTTAATAATGACAAATGCATAAATTAAGAATAAATAAAACTATCACACAATGGTTTAATTTAGTTCATTTTCTTAATCTATTTTATTTTCATGTTTTGAGTTCTTAAGATAAAAATATTTAAAGTTTTATTTTCGGTGAAAAGGTTAGTAATTGGGAGAGGAAGTGTATTTGCAGATTTGTTAGTAATTGGTGAGGCACCTGGAGCCCAGGAAGATTTAGAAGGAAAACCTTATGTAGGTAAATCTGGTAAGTTATTAAACGAATTATTAGTACAAGCTGGAATTGATTATAAGAAGGATGTTTATTTTTGTAATGTAATTAAATGTCGTCCACCAAATAATAGAAAACCCACGGCTAGAGAAATTAATATTCATAAACCTTGGTTATTACAGCAAATAAAGTTAGTCGATCCAAAATTTATATTACTTACTGGTTCTACTGCTATGAGAGCTATTTTAGAAGTTAAAGATCCTATAAGTAATTTAAGAGGTCAATGGATTAAAAAAGATGGGAGACAAATTATGGTAATTTTTCATCCATCTTATTTGTTGAGATTTCCTTCAAAAGAAATCAATAAACCTTACCATCTAACTTTGAAAGACCTAGAGAATGTAAGTGGTAAACTATATGCCGTATAATTTAGTGAAATCCTTTTTGAATATTAAGAATTTTAATGTCATTAACTCAATCTAAAGAGGTTAATAGTCTCTCCAAAAGATATTCAACTCATATTGAGAGAAGGATAACTAGAACAGTAATGGTGGGTGATATAGCTATTGGAAGTGATTATCCAGTAAGAGTTCAATCGATGATAAATGAAGATACTATGGATGTCGAAAATGCTTACTTAGCTATCAAAAGACTTCATGATGTGGGTTGTGAAATAGTAAGGTTAACTGTCCCTTCCTTAGCACATGCCAAAGCAGTAGGAGATATAAAGGCAAAATTACTAGAAAATAATATCAATACCCCCTTGGTGGCTGATGTTCACCATAATGGTATGAAAATTGCAATGGAAGTTGCAAAACATGTTGATAAAGTAAGAATTAATCCTGGATTGTTTGTTTTTGAAAAATCAGACCCTACAAGAACTGAATATACAGATGAGGAATTTGAAACTATTAAGCAAACAATACTTAAAAGATTTACCCCTTTAGTTGAAGTTTTAAAGGCTGAAAACAAAGCTCTAAGGATTGGAGTAAATCATGGGTCTCTATCTGAGAGGATGCTTTTTACTTATGGAGATACGCCATTAGGAATGACAGAATCTGCGATGGAGTTCGTCAAAATTTGTGATGAGCTTGATTTTCATAACATAATTATTTCTATGAAAGCTTCTAGGGCTCCGGTCATGATGGCAGCTTACAGAATGATTGCAGATAGGCTTGACTCAGAAGGATATAACTATCCCTTACATTTAGGAGTGACCGAAGCTGGTGATGGTGATTATGGAAGGATTAAAAGTACTGCTGGAATTGGAACGCTTTTAGCAGAGGGATTAGGAGATACCATCAGGGTTTCCTTAACAGAAGCTCCAGAAAAGGAAATACCAGTGTGCTATTCAATTTTGCAATCTTTAGGATTAAGAAAAACAATGGTTGAATACATCAGTTGCCCCAGTTGTGGTAGAACACTTTTCAATCTAGAAGAAGTTGTAGATAAAGTTAGGAACGCTACCTCACATTTGACGGGTCTAGATATAGCAATAATGGGATGTATTGTTAATGGGCCAGGAGAAATGGCAGATGCTGATTATGGTTATGTTGGAAAAGGTAAAGGAACTATTGCCTTATATAGAAGAAAAGAAGAGATAAAAAGAGTACCTGAAGATGAGGGTGTTAATGCTTTAATCCAACTTATTAAGGATGATGGGAAGTGGATTGATCCTTAAGGATTTGTCAAATTTTTGAATTATAAATAAATTCTTTTTATAATAAAAAATGTGGAATTATTTGAAGATAAGAAAATTGCTTAAAAAAAAATATATATTTCTGTTTGCGACATCCTTTTCTGGGTTATTTTTAAATAATTTTGCAGAGGCAACAGTTTTAAATAATAGTTATAAAGAAGTAATTGATCATGTTTGGCAAATTGTATATAGAGATTTTCTTGATTCAAACGGCAAATTTAAAAAGTCCAATTGGATTAATCTAAGAAAAGAAGTTTTATCAAAAACATATTCAGACAGCAATGAAGCATATGATGCGATTAGAGATATGCTTTCTAATTTAGATGATTCTTATACAAGATTTTTAGAACCTAAGGAATTTAATCAAATGAGAATAGATACCTCTGGCGAATTAACTGGAGTTGGTATCCAAATAGTTAAAGATAAAGAATCTGATGATTTAATAATTATTTCTCCCATAGAGGGCACCCCTGCATTTGATGCTGGAATTAAAGCTAGAGATAAAATATTATCCATAGATGATATTTCTACTGAAGATATGAATATTGAGGATGCCGTGAAATTAATAAGAGGACAAAGAGGTACTAAAGTAAAGCTTGAAATTCTTAGAGGTTCTCAATCCTTTTTTAAGACTTTATCAAGAGAAAAAATTGAAATAAAATCTGTATCAAGTAAAGTCAATCAAACCAAAAATGGCTTATCAATTGGCTATGTAAGAATTAAACAATTTAATGCAAATGCATCCAAAGAAACTAGAGATGCTATTAAGGATTTAGAAACAAAAAAAGTCGCAGGATATGTTCTTGACTTGAGAAGTAATCCTGGAGGTTTATTAGAATCAAGCATTGATATCTCAAGGCACTTCATTAACAAAGGAGTAATAGTAAGTACAGTAAGTAAAGATGGTTTAAAAGAAACAAAAAAAGGGAACGGTCAAGCTCTAACAAAAAAGCCCTTAGTTGTCTTAGTTAATGAGGGTTCTGCTAGTGCTAGTGAAATAGTTTCTGGTGCAATAAAAGATAACAAAAGAGGAAAATTAGTTGGGAAGAAAACATTTGGTAAAGGTCTAGTTCAATCCATGAGAACTTTAGTTGATGGTTCAGGTCTAACTGTCACAGTCGCTAAGTATTTAACTCCGAACGGCACTGATATAAACAAATCTGGAATTATTCCAGACATAGAAGTAAAAATGAATATAAACCCTATACTTCAAAGGGAGATAGGAACTAGAAAAGATAAACAATATAGAGCTGGTGAAAAAGAGCTAATAAATATAATTAATAGAAAGAATCAGATAAGCGAATTTAATCCCGACACCACAAACCTTAATGCATTCCTAAAAATTAATAAGGAAGATAAAGTATTTTCATTAAATTAATTACTCATATCCAGCATTCTCTTTATTGGCACATAGGCTCTTCTTATTATCTCTGGGTCTAGTTCAATAGACGGGGAATTATTTTTCAAACAATCAAGAATTTTTTCTAAAGTATTTAATTTCATATATGGACACTCGTTACATTTACAACCTTCTACATCGGGAACTTCAATAAAAATTTTATTAGGTTCTTTCTTTTTCATTTGATGAATTATTCCAGGTTCAGTTAGTACCATGTAAGTTTTAGATGGATCTTTACTTACGAAATCAAGCAGCTTACTTGTTGATCCAATAAAGTCTGAGAGAATTAGTAAATTTTGACTACATTCAGGATGAGCAATTACTTTTGATCCTGGATTTTGATATTTTAATTTTAGAAGTGCTTCTTCACTAAATGATTCATGAACAACGCAGCTGCCAGGCCATAATTTAAGATCTCTTCCTGAATTTTTCTGTACCCATCTCCCAAGGTTCTGATCTGGAGCAAATATTATCTTTTTATCTTCAGGTATCTTTTTAATTAATGAGACTGCATTACTGCTTGTACATATGAGATCACTTTGAGCTTTTACTTCTGCAGTGCAATTTATATAACTTACGACATAGTGATCTGGATTTTCTTCCCTGAATTTTTGAAATTTATCTGAAGGACAATCGTCTGCTAATGAGCATCCTGCGTCAATATCTGGTAATAGGACTGTTTTATTAGGGCTAAGTATTTTTGCGGTTTCGGCCATAAAGTGCACACCGCAAAAAATTATTATATCTGCGTCATTATTTGCAGCTTTCCTAGATAGATCTAATGAATCGCCAATAAAATCTGCAATTTCCTGAATCTCTGGAGCTTGATAATAGTGCGCAAGAATAATTGCATTAGCTTTTCGGCAACGCTCCTTTATTTCAGAAATCAAATCCTCTTCATTTTGAACTGATTTCTGTTTTGCAGTAGAAGTTATACTGGTCAGGATTTAGAATATCTCTAAATAGATTATATGCCTTTAAACAGAAAAAATTCTGACAAATTTAAAAATTGCTATTGTTGGTGACTGTCATGGTCAATGGTCTGAATTTGACTTGAAAGTTTTATCGATTATCAAACCAAATATTGTTTTATTTGTTGGTGATATTTCTGATGGAAGTGTCAAAATAATTAAAAAAATCAATGAGATAAAAATTCCTACTTTTGTGATTTTAGGAAATCACGATAGAGGGAAAGATTCTACAGGCGAAACTCTCTCAAAGCAGATACGTATTCTTGGTGAAAAATATTGTGCATGGGATTTGAAAGTTTTTAATAATCAAATAAATTTATTATCTGCTAGACCATGTAGCTCTGGCGGCGGCTATTATCTTTCAAAAGAAGTTAAAGGCGTTTATGGACCTATAACCGAACAAGATTCAATAAATAAAATTATCAAATGTTCAAAAGAGACTATTGAAGAAATACCTCTAATAATTATGTCTCATGCTGGTCCTTCGGGTTTAGGTTCAGAACCTAAAAGCATTTGTGGGAAAGACTGGAAATTACCCTCTTTAGATTGGGGAGATAGAGATTTGTCTGCTGCTATTTCTCAAATACAAAAGAGAAGAAAAGTTGATCTTGTAATTTTTGGCCATATGCACAACCGGCTTAAAAGAAATCTTGGTTTAAGAGAGATGTTTGAAATTGATAGCAAAGGAACAATTTATTTCAATACTGCTGTAGTACCAAGATATAAAACTGATGAAGATGGGAAATTGCTAATTAACTTTTCATGGATTGAGTTTGAAAATAAGGAATTAAGGCATGTTTCTCATCGATGGTATTCAGAGTCTGGTGAAATTCGTGAAGAAGATAAATTTTTTTAGGATTAAATATCTCTGATCATATTTTAAGTATTATTGGGCTTTTCATATCTTGAAAATAATGTTTGAGACAAGATATAACCCGCAATTCCTGCGGCTGTAAAAGCTAAACCATTTTTAAATAAAGGTAATAAATCATTTGTTCTGGATATAATCGGTGCCAAACCAAAAATTCCAAATAACATTCCCCATAGAGGAGAAAGAAGAGCTAAAAATCCAATTGAAATGACTTGACCTTCTTTTCTTGGGGCAGATGCAAAACCTGCTACTAAACCTCCAAGAATCGATGTACATAAAGTCCATACATATTGCTCTTTGGGTAGGCCAGGGACAACTTGGCATCCTCCTCTTTCGAGACAAATCTTTACTGAATCAATTGCATCTAATACTGCACCATCCTCACCATGATCTTTAACATAGTATTGGTTACCAAATCTTGTTTGAAGTTCAACCCAAAATAACCTTGGCATAAAATTAAAATAAGCCTCTCCGACGTTAAAGTTAAGCAAATTTCCCCCTCTAGGATCTGCAACTATCAACAAACTTGTCTCATCTAAATCCCAATAGTCCTTTATTGCACTACCAGGTGAACTTTCAAACTGAGATAAATATTTAATTTTCCACCCACTTTCAATTTCTAGATTATTGAGCTTTTCCTCTAAAGATTTTTTCTGATTAGGGCTTAATGTTTTAGCTAAATCAATTACGGGTGTTTTTTCTTCTGGTAAGAGATTTGGATTATTTATAGCGAAAACGGGTTTATGTGAAATTAAAACTAATATAGATAGAAATATTCCTAATAAATAGTTAATCTTTGAAGGCATAAATAAGTTTTGTCTTTTTATATTTTCGCCGATGAATAGCTTACCCGCGAATAATCCAGATTGGTTAGTAAAAAAAATAATAAAAATGGGTGGGACTATAAGTTTTTATGACTTTATGAATTTCGCATTAAATGATCCTATTAATGGTTATTACGGCAGCGGTAAAGCTGAGTTAGGCGTTCGAGGAGATTTTGTTACATCACCCTCTTTATCTGATGATTTTGCTTTTTTGGTTGGTAAACAAATAGAAGATTGGTTGATTCAGTTCAAAAATAGTTTTTTATCTAATCAGAAATTAGCTGTAATTGAATTTGGAGCAGGAGATGGAAGCTTTATGAGTGGATTAATTAAATATTTTTTAGAAAATAACAAGAATTTTTTGGAAGGAGTTTCTTTTGTAATTATTGAACTTAATGCAGGGATGGTAGAAAAACAAAAAAATAAATTGGAAGAATTTTTAAACTTAGGCATTGATATTTTATGGAAAGGTTTGGATGAAGTAGAGGAAAATAATATAAATGGAATAGTGCTTGCAAATGAGGTTTTGGATGCTTTGCCAGTAGAGAGAATAACCTTCTCAAAAGGAAAATTACTTCGACAAGCAGTTTCTATAGATAAAAAATCTCATAAATTATATTTTGATGAAATACCAATTACAAGTGAATTAAGAAAAAGTATTGAACTTGCTAAAAGTGAGTTGGGAGTCACTATTCCGCCAGAAGATGCTCTTGAAGGATGGACTACAGAATGGCATATAGATAACTCAAAATGGTTAAAAGCTATTTATCAAAAAATTAATAATGGTATTTTATTGATTATTGATTACGCTAAAGAAGCCAAAAAATATTATGCCTCTAAGATTTCTGATGGGACTATAGTTTCTTATGAAAATCAAAAAATGACGAATAATGTCCTAGATTCTCCTGGGAATTGCGATTTAACATCTCATGTGTGCATAGAAACTTTAATTAATGATGCTGAGACTCTTGGATTTGATACTGTTGGAATAACTAAACAAGGAGAGGCTTTGTTGGCACTTGGATTGGCAGAGAGACTTTATGGGATTCAGAAAGAATTTAAGGAGGATTTATCGAATGCCCTTTTAAGAAGAGAGGCATTACTTAGACTCGTTGATCCTGTTTGTTTAGGTGATTTTAAGTGGTTTGTCTTAAAAAAGTTTAATGAGAAGAAAATGAATATAAATTCAACCTGTTTGCGTTAAGAAAAAAACTTTAAAAATAATGAATCTTCTACGTCATCATATATATCAACAGCACCAATTTCTTTCGGTAATATGAATCTCATTTTGCCATCACGAACTTTCTTGTCGCCCATAAGTATTGTTAGAACCTCTTCTTTATTTATTTTGGGAATTTCAGTAGGAAGATCGTAACTCTCTAATAGAATTTGCTGTCTTTCTAATTCTTCTTTAGACCATAACCCTTTCTCAATTGCTATTTTCCCCGCAATATTCATACCAATTGATATTGCCTCACCATGTAGAAATTTGCCGTATCCACATAAATTTTCAATAACGTGACCAAAAGAATGACCATAATTCAATATTGCTCTAACACCATTTTCATGTTCGTCTTGCGAAACAATATGTGACTTTGTTTTTATTGAACTATCAATTATTTTAATTAGATATTCATTCTTGAGATTTATAAGCTCATTCTTGTTTTTTTCAATTTCTAAGTATTCGAAAAGTTCTTTATCTCTTATTACTCCGTATTTTATTACTTCGGCCATGCCTGCACTAAATTCTCTTTTGGGCAAACTTTTTAAAGTTTCTGGATCAATAAAAACTGCTTTAGGTTGATTGAAAGCTCCAATTAAATTCTTACCTTTTGGATGATTTACTCCTGTTTTTCCTCCCACAGATGAATCAACCATTGATAATAATGTTGTTGGAATCTGAATATATTCGATACCTCTCAGCCAAGTCGCAGCTGCAAAACCACTTACATCTCCAACAATTCCTCCTCCAAGGGCAATAATTATTGAATTTCTATCTAAGCCAAATTCAAATGCTACATCATATATTTCACTTAAGGTTTTTAAGTTTTTATATGATTCTCCAGCCTTAATAAGGAACATTTTGGCCTGAAATTTATTATTTTTTAAATTATTTAAAAATTTTTCTCCATACAAATTTGATATTTCTTCATTTGAAATAACAAGTATTTTTCTATTCTTTGTTATTCCAATTTTTAAAAGTTCTTCGCTGATATTATTCAGTATCCCTGCTTCTAGAGTTACTTCGTATGACTTATCACCTAATGGGACTAATATTTTTCTCTTATTCACAATTGATTACCTAGTTAAAATTTATAAATATTTGGTATTAAATACTCTATATATTAGCAAAATCTAAGCTCTAGATCCTTAAAAATTCAGTTGTTAAGAATTAGAAATGGTAATAAAATCATGCTATGAGTTTAAAAAAAAATATAAACGATATTAAGAAAAATTATTCCCTAGGAATAATTGGAGGTGGTCAACTGGCTTTGATGTTAACCGAGGCAGCAAAAAAAAGAGATCTAGAAGTATGTGTGCAAACAAAATCTTGTGATGATCCTGCTGGTTTAAAAGCAGATCATGTCATAGAAGCTGATCCTTTAAAGATAAGAGGTAATAAATCATTAATGAATGAGTGTGAAAAAATAATTTTTGAAAATGAATGGATAAAAATTGATAAATTAAATTTAATTGACAATAACGATATTTTTGTTCCAAGCCTTAATGCAATTAAGCCATTAGTAGATAGGTTTTCTCAAAAAAAATTAATAGACAGAATGAATATTCCCTGCCCAAAATGGATAAGTATTGAAGATTTTAAAAATCTCTCGGATGAGGAAATCAATAATTGGACTTTTCCTCTAATGGCAAAATCAAATAAAGGTGGATATGACGGCAAAGGGAACAGAAAAATAAAGACAAAAGAAGATTTAGATTATTTTTTAACAGAGAATAGTTCTAATGAATGGTTAATAGAAGAATGGATAGATTATGAAAAAGAACTGGCTCTTGTCGGTTCGAGAGATAGGACCGGTAAAATAAGATTCTTTCCAATAGTTGAGACGTTCCAATCAAACCATGTTTGTGATTGGGTTCTTGCACCTGGAAGAAATGAATATGATTTGAACTTATTTGCAATAAATATTTTCTCTTCAATAGTCAATGAACTTAATTACGTTGGAGTTTTAGCTATTGAATTCTTCTATGGAGATAATGGTCTTTTAATTAATGAAATAGCTCCTAGAACACATAACTCAGCTCATTTCTCTATTGAAGCTTGCACTTCAAGTCAGTTTGATCAATATGTTTGCATTTCTTCTGGGATAATGTCACCTGAAATTAAAATGAACTGTGAAGGTGCAATTATGATAAATCTTCTGGGTTTAAAAAAGAATTTCCCAATCACAATTGAAACCAGAATTAAAATGTTATCTGAAATTGAGGGTTCTAATATTCATTGTTATGGCAAATCTCGAGAAATTCTGGGAAGAAAAATGGCTCACATCACATTTTTATTAAATGGTAAAACGCATTCAGAAAGATATGATGAAGCTCAAATTTTATTAACTATGGTAAGAGACATTTGGCCATCTCCAAATGCATAAAAAAATAAGTTAGAGTTAGATTACTGGATCTTTGGTTAAGTTCTTCTTTATGTGCTCTGATCTGACTCTCTTTCGACATGAGGAGACTGTCGTGATGCGGTAGTAAACCGATCTTGTAATCGGAAACGAAAGCCCACTTTGAATCCTCTTCTGGCATTTCCAGGTCGATGCAGCAGAGAACTGACGGGGATCCGGTGTTACCTACCAAAATGCTTGCTAAAACAAGCTTTTGGCGGGTATTTTATTTTTTTGGAATAACTGAGCTCTTTTTATTCTCTATCAGTGCAAATAATTTATTTGCCAAAATACTTGACGATCCATTTCTAATGTATTTATATTAATAGTACACATGTATTACTAATTAATGACTTTAGGAGGAGCTAATGTTTGGACTAATTTTTCTTACGGTTATCGTAATGAGTCCCCAAGTGGTTGGTTGCTTAGCCCAGACCGCAGCAGATTAATTTTATTTATAAGGAATAAAAAATCTCCAAGAAATAGTATGAGAATTTTTGCTCATACATATTATGCAAATGATCTTGGTGAGCCAATGGCAATTAAATCATCCACTCAAATGTATTTGGATAATGCTTGGGATAAATGGCATGACCTTCAATTAGAAGGTTGGACTTTTGAGGAACTTGAATTACCTGAATCTGTATGACTAACTTAAATCCAATCAAAAAGAAATTATCAAAAGTAGATAGAAAGATATCTATGCGAGACCCATCAAAATTATTAGCAGAATTTTTTAATGGCGTGGTCATTGAACTTGATGAAGAATATAAATATGACTCATAAAGAATTGATAGACCAAGTTTCCGCAAATTTATTTAAACAAAGTGGAAAGTTAGAAAGCAGAAGATCTTGGTTGGCAATGAGAAATTATCTTGAACAATTAGACAGCGAACAACTTAAATCCATGCTTAAGGACCACGGATGATTTAAAAACTTTATTTAGTTTTTATTTTTTTCTTAATTCTTAGATAACCGTAAGTTGCAAAACCAACCAAAAACATGTCCATGTAAATATGCCAAGTAGGAAAAATCTGGTGTATTAATTCCATTAACTTTTTATTGCAACTTGCCAATAAGGATAATCTAAATTTGATTTTTCTCTAATCAATTGTAATTTTCTAGAATTTATTTTTACTACTATTCCATCTGTTGGATATTTACTAAAAAGCTTCCCTTCTAGCCATTGTTTTCTAAATACTTCAACTTGGCTCGTAAAGTTGCATGAAATATCCTTAGGGATCGTGAAGCCAAGCTTTGAAAGACTCTTTTTGGACTCATATTGGTTAAGTGTTGAATTAAGTATTTGAAATGCGCAGAAGCTAAGACTTTCAGAAAATCCCTCTTTAGCTCTTAGAAATCCAGAAGCGATTCTCTGGGAAATATTTGGACTTTGGTTGGGTGCATATAATTCACCTCTAACTTGAAGAACTCCTCGTAAAGGGAGATTATTGGGAATGTCTTGGACTTTAATAAGTTTACTAGTAACGTCTATCCCTTTTCTTGAAATTGCTTTCTCCAGGTTTCCATCCCTATATTGCAAAGCAACAGCACAACCATCAATTTTTGGTTCAATTAATAATCTGGTATCTATTAATAATCCTCTCAAAAATTCATCTATTGAATCCTTTTCTAATGAAGGTAAAACTAGTTTGTTTTTCTTTTTAAAGTAATCACAATTAGGGTTTGTTCTTAATAAATTTTTTTCAAGTTGGTCGAACTGCTTATCAGAGATTAAAGCATTACCATTTCTATAATTATCGTCATACCATTCAATTCGTTCTTCTAAATAAGTCTTCATTTAATTCGATGGCTTAAGTTTTTGGTCAGGTATCCAATTTGGTTTATCTATAAACCATTTTTCTCTATCTTCATATTTTACAGTCCACAAGAGAAATTAAGAAATTTCTTTTAGAGTTATGCCAACCAAATATCTTGTTTTTGGACTTATTGATATAAATCCAAATAATAATATTAATAAAATAAGTTTAAACATGCCTTTAATCATTTAAAAACTCTGCGCAATTTTTGCGAACTTTTTAATTAATGCAATTCTTATAACCTTCAATCTTTGCTAGTTCATCAATGTTCAAACCTGTTTCCTCTAGTAAAGTTTCTCCTATATCGTCCTTATTAAATTTAGTTAAAGCTCCTTTAGTAGAGTATTTAATACATAGGTTTTTGTATTTTGCTTCTTTGACAACAGGAGATAAATAAAAACCAAACAAGATGATAAAAGCTCCATAAGTTACAACTTTTCTATGGTTTTTCCACCATTCATAAAATTTATTGGACACGAAAAATAAATAATTAATTTCTATTTTAAATTGATTGTCAACAAATTACTTTAGTAATTGAAGGATTGCTTAATTTATTGTTTTTTCATTAATAGATTTAACCCAAGAATAATATCTTGATTTTCTAATCCTTTGCTCTTTTAAGACTAATCTATCCGCAGATTCTAGAGGTGATTCTCCTTTCTCAACTTTTGTTGTAATAGATATACCAAAACCTTTTGCTTCAATTTTTGCTATGCCGCCCTCTAAAAAAAATAAAAAAGACCAACCTTTATTCCATCCTAAATAGAAGGGATTTCGATACATTGCATTCTTCCGAATATACTCTTTAATGTTATTTTCCTTTTCAAGGTGCTACTTGTATACACTATTACCAAATAAGAAGTTTACGGCAGATTATTTCTGGGATGTAAATTTCGTATTTAAATAATTTTTGAATGCATACTTGACGCCTAGAAGTAGTACATTTATATTAATAGTACAACTGTATTATCTTAATGACATCAGGAGTAGCTAATGTTCGGACTAATTTTTATAGTGGCAGCCTTATTGACACCCCAACTGGCTGGTTGTTTAACAAAAAAAGTGGTTTATTAATTCTTTTTGAGAGTTATAAGAAATCTCTATCTAATAATTTAAAAGTTTATACTCACCTTTTCTATGCAAATGAATTAGGTGAACCAGCCCAACTTAAAAATTCAAGACTACATTCTATTGAGTGTGCTTGCGAAACATGGGATGAATTAGTTTCAGGAGGTTGGCAAATTGTTACTAGTAAATTCCACTAATCATGTTTAAGGTAAATCCTTCAAAATGGGAATATCTAAAAGAATCCAATCTAAAACGAAAACGTACAAAGATTTGTATTACTTGCAATCACTTTCGCTACAGCACTACAGAAACTTTTGCTACTGTCTTGATATGTCCAAGATACGAAAAACGTATACCACAGGGTGATCATTTACTTAAAGGTTGTGAATATTGGCAAAAAAATATGACTATATTTTCTCCTGAAGGATCTTAATTATTATCCAATTAATCTTTTCTAGGTACACATATTTAATTATGTAAACAAAGCATTATTTTATACAACTTAAAAAAATCTTTTTAAGTAATTTGAGAATTATGATTCAATTTTACTTTTCAATATTTCTATTAGTTGTGCTTACATTTTTTGCACTTTTATTAGATGCACCAGAATTGGCTACTTTAATTCAAACATTTTAGAAAATAATAAATCAGCATTTTTACTGATTTACTTTCTTTATAAGTAAGACTTAAGTTTAACTTGTTGAATAGGAGGGATCTAATGATTGACAGTCCACCAGAGGTGTTAGATTATAAAATTTAAATCTAGATAAAACTAATGCTAAATCTGGAATGAATCTTTTTTTTGGGATTCATTCCTTTTTAATTTCTTTATAAAAAAAATGTGAAATTATAAATATTAAGTTTAAAAAAAAATCTGTTTATATTTAAATGATTTGATGTCAAAGACACTTATAGAAAGTGATTAACTTTACCTGAATCCAAAACCAGTTTTTTGATCCTCCTTTTCTGCCCATTCATTCATAATTAGTTTTAGTAAACTTTTCACTTCCAAATTCGAAGCTTCAGTATCTTTTTGAAGATTTATACAAATGTTTTTAATTTCCTCATAAGCATTATCAATTAATATTGTTTTTTGATCTGGATTAGCCATAGAATTTTAAAATGCTCCATTACAGTTGAAACCGCTGCAGTTAATAACCCTAAAAATATTCATTACAAAGTTGTGGAATCTTTCATCATAAAAAAATGCCCAGATTGTAAATATAGCAAAACAAGAGACCGCAAAAGCTACATATTGAAGCCAATGTATTCCATAGCTGTCTAATCCATTTTTATCAAAATCAGAATTACTCAATTGCTTTTTTTCATATAATAAAAAATTTTTTTTAAAAGGAGAGTTTGTTTTGAACGAAAGATTAATTTTTTAAAACTTTAATATAATTATATTTTAAATAAAACCAGGTATAATCCACCCAAAAAAACCGTAGTTTATTATCAAAGCTAAAAAACCAATCATAGCTAATCTCCCATTTGTTATTTCGGCATTTTTCCAAAATTTACCCATATAGTTTTTTATTTTTTTCGAATTTTTATCTATCAAATAATTTGGTTCTAAAGGTTCCTGCAATCTTTTGATGGCGTATAAAGAAAATTGAATAGTTATTGCGATGATAACAATTATAAAACTAGTGAGAGCATCCATTTTTATATTTCATGTGTGATCAATTAGTAAGTTAAAGAGTAAATGACATTTGTATGTATTAAATATTTCCTTATTTCTGCTTATCTACAGAGGAAATTAACTTTAATTATTAATTAATGTAACATATTTTAAAAAAATTAGTATGAATTCTTACTTTTTCTTTGGATTTCACACTTTTAAGTACTATATTGTTACATTTATGTGTCAACATTATCCTAAGACTAGTCTTAATTGAATTGCAGAATTAGCTTTAAGGTTTTTACTTTAAATCAGATAAAATATTGAAAAATTTTTATAAGAAATATATTTTCAATGTTATTTATTTAAATATTTTTAATAACTAGAAAATTATTTTTGTTTGATTTCCGGAAGGTAGAATTTATTTCCTAATGTATATCCAATTGACATCAGAACGAAACCAATAAGTTGAGGTAAATGAGAATTTGCTAGAGAGATTTTTTCAATCATTTCTCAATGTATAAATTTCCATAATAATAAAATTTTTTAAATACTGTAAGTCTATTTTCTTTTTGATTCTTTAATCTCTCCAGATTTTTTTAGTGAATTAACAAGTCTTTCATTTTCTGTTTTTAAATTTTCTAATGCAGATTTTGTGAATTGTTCTTTAGCCTCAAATTTTGCTGAACTTATAACTTTTTTATTAGGGAGTTTTTTCTTCGGTTCTGGCTTCATATTAAACAGCAATTTAAAAAATTTTAGAAGTTATTTTTTTTGAGTTAGGTATTATTTTTTACAGTTTTCTGGTTAATAATATTTGTTTACATAGACAAATTAATCTTTATCTTTTGGGAGCCTTAACCATCCAGTAGTCCATTCTGTTTTTAGTTTTGCCCACGAGATTCTTTTAATATCTTTTTTATTTTTGGTAGGAAAAATATCAACCCATCTATCTTCATTTTTCCCACCATAAGCTTGTACTTGAAAATGCCTATTACCATTAATTGTTTTTGGTGCTGTCCAACACAAAGTAGGAGGCCATTTCAT
The DNA here is from genome assembly GCA_902572825.1 of uncultured Prochlorococcus sp. GTDB lineage: Bacteria > Cyanobacteriota > Cyanobacteriia > PCC-6307 > Cyanobiaceae > Prochlorococcus_A. The sequence continues at coordinate 56,591 of CACGHD010000003.1, forward strand.
GAGAAATTTTTAAAAGTTAAAAAACTAAAGGTTGCTTTGCCCAGTTAACACTAAACCATAATATGCAATCGTACCAAGGATAAGTATGATTCCTAGTATTCTAATAATCATGAATTAGTATTTTTAAATTCAAATTATATTAGAGAAATTTTATAAATTTGCGTTAAAGATTTAATATTTTCTAATTTTTCCTTTTTTTATTTCTAACTATGGAGTGGCAAGATTCAGGATGCCATTCATTCTGAATCTTGCCAATAAAATCATAAATAAATGAATCTGGACATCCAGTTTTATTTTGAAGTTCTGAAAGTTCTTCTTTAATGAATTCATATACACTCGTTATTATCCCTAAATTTTCTTCTTGGGTGGGAGCCCATTTTTTGTTCTCCATTAATATTTTTTCAATTATTTTCCACAATATCGTAATAGGTTATGTCTCCATAATCAGCATCTGAACAACATAAATCTCCATATAGTTTCTCTAACAAATCGTACGCATCTGAATACTTATCAAAACTTTGAGCTGTTAATTCGTCATCCTTCCCATCAATTCTAATTATTTTGTAGATCATATTTTACTTAGATGCTTAAAGTATTTTTTTGATTCATTAGTTCATCTTATAAATAAAAATCTTATTTAGGAGTATTAGTTGGGTAAAGCTTCTGAATTTTATTTTTCTGAATTTCAATTTTTCTTTGTTCATATTTTTTTGCCATTATTTTTCTGATAAATAATTGTGGTATAAGCCAAACTAATGCAATAGCTACAGCCATGAAAGCTGGATTTCTCCACGTTAACCTTATAGTCTCTTGAATAAATTCTTGATTGAAAATTTCCATACATTAAATTTTGATGATAAAAATATCTTTGCTTTCTTTTATGAAAATTTTTTTATATCACAAATTATTATAACCTTAATAAATCTTATAAGGACTTTTATAAATTTTTTCTTTTTCTAGTTTGTTTTTTTTATATTTGGATTTAGATTAATTTTTTATCTTTTAGTTTAAGATGTCGACTTATCTAATTACAGGATCAAATAGGGGTATTGGATTAGAATTATGTAGGCAAATTTATAAGAGAGGAGATAATGTAATTGCAACGTGTAGGAAAGCTTCAAAAGAACTTAGAGATTTAGGAGTAAGAGTTGAAGAGAATATAGAAATTTCTTCTAATGAGTCGATAACAAATTTGTGTAAAAAATTATCTGGAGTTAATTTAGACTGCTTAATTCATAATGCAGGAATTTATGAATTTAATTCTTTCGAAAACATAGATAAAAAAAGTATTATGCGTCAATTTGAAGTAAATGCACTGAGTCCAATATGTATGACTCAATCACTTAAACATCTTTTAAAAAGATCTTCTAAAGTTGCTTTTATCACAAGTAGAATGGGATCTATTGAAGATAATTCATCTGGAAGTTCTTATGGATACAGAATGTCTAAAGTTGCCCTGTCAATGGCAGCAAAATCACTTTCTATAGATTTATCAAAAGAAGATATTTATGTTGCTATTTTGCATCCTGGGTTAGTGAGTACAAGAATGACTGGTTTTACAAGAAATGGAATTAGTCCTGAAGAATCAGCAAGTGGACTTTTAAAACGTATTGATTCTTTAAATAAAAAAAACTCAGGTACTTTTTGGCATGCCAACGGTGAAGTTTTGCCTTGGTGATATCTACTCTTTTATGTTGAAGAGATTTATATATTGAATTTGTTAAAAAACTTTTAAATTTTTAACGAATTTCTTTCCTTATTTAATTCTTTTAGTTATCTTTAAAAAAAACATTAGTAAAGGAGGTGATTCATTGTCGTATCTACCGAAAAATGCGGTTAACAAAGGGGCCGTGAATTCAGTATCTTCATCACATTCATCGGTCTCTTTTTCCTTAATCAAGAAAAAAGGTTTTATTATTAATAGATTTATATAAATCAGTCAATTAATAATCAAAAACTCTGCATCTCAAGAAGTTGCAGAGTTTTTTTATGTATTTAATTAATTATTAAAAGTGGATTTTATCTTTTTTGTCCGAAGTAAATTAAGGCTAAAAAAGATAAAGTGCTTACCAAAGCGATTAAATACCACCCAGTTGAGGAGTTGCTAGTTACTTCTGTCATTTATTTTGATTCTTGTCGGAGGAATTGATTATTTGAGAGAAAATCACAATTGATATCATCAAAAAAACTAAAAGAATGTAAGTTACGTTCATTTATAAAAAATTGCTAATTATCAAAAAGATTATTCCTAGAACTACCGTAATAATTGCTCCATCAACTAATAAGTCTTTCCATGTATAGCTTTTAAGCATCCTTGCTTTATCTTCTTCACTCATAAGGTTCTTTAACCACGTCCAATCTAAAAGCTGTGTCAACGCAACACCAAAAATTAAATGACCAAACAAAATACCAATTAGATCAATTCTAGAAATATCTTTAGTGAGACTTGTAATAATAAAAAAGTCCACTAGCTTTTTTCTTTATTAGATAAGGCACCACCTTCTTCTTTGTATTTTTCCCAAGCCTCGCTTATTTTTGCTTTAGAAAAATTTTGTTTCCCCTCAGATAATTTATTTTTGAGGTTATTTAAACTATTACTCAGCTCTTTTTTTGTTGGTTCATCAAGAAAATTTGATGTTAATTTCCATAAATACCAGCTACTAGCTAGTAAAAGAATTAATCCCAGTAATTGCATATTAGTTTTTTACCATCCTACAACTTTTTAAATGGTTTCGATAATTTAATTAATTAAATACCTTCAGAATTTTTTTGAGAATAATCAAAATTAAAACTTTAACCAGTGGAAAAATACTCTATCCAGCAACCATATAGTTAATCCCCCTTCCAAGAAAGCTAGCCAGTACATACCATAATCTGAAAAACCCATTTGTTCTTTTACTGTTTTAATTAATTTTTTGTGAGCTTGAATGAGATCTTTCATTAATAAAAATATTTGTTTTAAAGCTGCTGCATTTCTTGAACTAAAAAACCCTTTCCATAGCAAGATAGACACGTTTTAGTCTCATCTAATGAAATTCTTAGAAATCCTGCACCCTTACATCTAAAGCAATTTACTTTAGAAGTTGAGTATAGTTTTGACTTTATTTTAGCAGCTCGGTTTAAGTAAGAAACAGTTTCCTTACGACCATTTGCTTGAGCAGCTTTGTTTAAAAGCTTTTTGTAGTTGACTTTAAGTTCTTGGGTATTCATCTTTTAATTGAAACAAGTTTTCAAATATAGGTAAAAAAAAGCAATAAATAATTAAAATAAGCCCTATGAATTTACCGTTTATATTTCTAATCTGATCTCATATTGAGATTAAGTTAATATAACAGATATTTTTTTTTAATGTTTATTATGGAAATACAATTTTTTTTAAATAGAAAATTTACATTCGATGAACTAATTTAAAATATCTAAAAACAAAATATAAATTAAAGAGATTCCTTGTAAAATGCTATTTTGGTGAATCGAAGAAACTATCCAGCTTTTTTTAAATTTTTAACTAAAAAATCATTTTCGTTAGTAAGTACATCAAACTTTGATTTCTTAATTTTTTCCTTGATTTCAGTAGTCGGATTTTTTTTTATTTTGTTATAAATCATAGTTTATATAAGTCAAACAAAAAAATGACCTCTAAATCTTACTGATCGACAAAACAAAATGTGGATATATTTTTTTTAAAAGAGAAAATATTTTATTTTGCACATAGAAGATTTAATTCAATCAACATATTGTGGAAAACCCTGTTGAAAAACACTAAAAAAGTGGATAACTCTCGGGGAGCATGATCAAAACAAGCTTTTCTGGAATAATTTTTAAGTATTAATACTTCATCAAGTAAAGTTTAAATATAGTTTAAGATGCTTCATAATCTATTGTTATAACTGTGGGATCATTACTTTTATATTTGTAAAAAAAGATTTTTCTAGAAACTCGTGTTGAGAAAAAAATAAAAAAATTATTTTTGAATGATGTATCAAATTGACAAATAAAGTTAAGAAAAATAAATGGAAACTTGAATTTTTGAATATTTGTCTCATCTGTTTAAATTAAGTCTTGATTCGGTTTTCTCTATGGCAACACTTCTCAAACGCAAGATTAATCAAATAGGTTTGTAGGAATTAAATATTTAAAATGAAAGAAGAAAAAAAGGGATCAAAAAAATGTTCTGGGAAGAAAAACATTATGTTTGCCTATGGTTTTATACAACTAAGTTCTGGTTTCGTCTCTGCTATAGCATTGGCTGTGATTGCTTTTGGGTTCTGTTCAGTAAAGAAAGAGTCTAAACTTTTTAATAAATGTGTTGCCGAAATTATTGAAGATGGTGGTACTAATTCAGAAGCGGTAAGGTTTTGCAATGGGGGAAATTAAAAGTCTTAACAGAACAATTAAATGGATTCGACAAGTGATTTGATTATTGACTCATTAAAAGAAGAGCCAATTGGAGAGACTAACCATTTTACTTGGTTTATAACAGATATTGGTATTGTTGCCCTATTTAAAAAAGATGAGGACTTTGAAACTTACAGTTCAAATGTCGAAATTGAGGCAAATAAAATTGCTTTGGATATAACCAAAGAAGAGAAAGAGTACCTTAAAATAAAAGAGAGACAGCTTTTCTTGTTTTATTCATAATCTAGGATATAGCCCTTAATTTAGTAAGATGGCTCTAGGTTAAAGGCTTGCTCCATAATATTGTTTTCGCTAATCAATTCGTAGGTTAGCTCTTTATTTAGTGCATTTATATAAGATGTATAAAGTTTTCCCCAAACAAATTCAAATTCATCTTTACTTAAATTCTTGAAAAGAATTTCTCCTTTGAAGTAAATGTGATAAGAATCATTCATCATGGAAAATAAATCTTACCCTTTTTAACGCAGTGAAATATGTATGTAGTATTAGGTGCTACTAAAAAGAAATTTATATTTAGGTGTTAGAAACTTTTTAGGCTATCCTTGTATTCATTTTTTGTTTTTTGAATAATCCGACTGTCTCATCAAGATCCATACATGGCTGAATACTTATATCCATTAACCTTCTCCAGGGATGCCATTGCTTCCAAATTGTCTCAAGAGAATCTGCACTCACTACAGAATGTCCAATACCATTTTGAACCATAAAAATCCAAGAATGAACCTCATAGTTTTCAGGTCTGTTTTGGGGCCCACCTGATTCGTACCAATTAATTAGCATTTCTGCTCCTTCTTCTTGATCCTCGCCATCTGTAAATTCGTAGGAAATCAAATACCTTTGCATATAGATTATTATTAAAATCTTTAAACTATTTTAACTCTAGATTTAGATATTGCCTCGCAATTTAATTAATGCTATGAAGTTTATAGAAGTGATTGTTATAAATGATCGAAAGATTTGGGAAAATCAAAAAGAATATTTTGACTAATCTATCATTTATCAATAGGACAATCTTGAAGTATTTTCAAAACCATGATCTGTTCGTATAGCTCCAGTTAAAAGATAAAATTTGATACTTTTTAAAATACCTTAAATTAGTTACCATATTTGTACTGTATAGAAATCAATGATAAATAAAAAGGATCAAAGCGATCCAATTGATAATTTAGAGTATGAAAAAATTCTAGAAGAAGAAATAATTAATTCGTACGAAAGTAAATTTCAGAAAGATACTACAGAAGATATTAAAAAGATTAAATTCTACAGACTTAAAAGAACTCCATTAGAAATATTAAATAGGTCATTTTTCTTTTTCTTTATTGGAAGTTTTCTATTCTCTTTGTTTTTAGCTTATTCAGAAAGTAAGTTGTGGTTCATACTTTATGTAATAAGTGCATTGTCATGTGTTTTTTATACTCCTAATAGAAAAGCACTTAAAGAATTAATAGCAGCTTGGCCAAATATAGAGGATCTCATTAAAGGCAGGAGTTTGTGGAGAAAAGGGAAGTAAATAGATTATGAAACCGTTAAATGCATTTAAAAAGTGGTTATTAAATATTCTTGTACCATATATTGAAGGTACCAACAATAAAAAAGAGGATAAAAAATGAGCCTTATACAGCCTGTAATTATTGTTGAAATTTTTTTGTTTTTGGGAGTTTTTTTATGGGTTAGGAAACTAAATAGTAAACAAAGTAGGCAACCATCTCTATCAAAAAAAATAATTAAAAATCTTAAATTTTAGAATTTTGATCACAAAATAAGGAATTTTTATAAAGAGTTCAAATTCATGGGAAAATTCTTTCCTTTTTTCTCTCACTTTGTATGTGAAATCGGTTAGAACATCTACATCGTTCTTAAAAAATATGGTTTCCTCCATTCAAGGTCTTGCTCCAATAACCAATCCATTAAACAGTGTCTTAATAGAAAAGAAACTAATAAATGTTGATCAGAAGTTTATTCAACTTGTTTCTCTGGCAGAAGGGTTACCTCGGACAGAAGTTATTGAAAGTGGAAGGAATTATTGGAGAGGTGTTTGTAGAAGCTTGATTTTTAGATTTCCTGACGATCTTGAAATTTTAAAGCTTGATGTAAGAAGTTATGTAGATAGATCAAAAGGAATTATTCAGATAAGATCTGCAGCAAGATTAGGGCAATCAGATTTAGGCGTTAATCTAAGAAGAGTGGAATACTTGTTTAATCAATTAGAAAAATTTTAATTAATCTATTTTTTATAAATTCAAGGTTCTTTTTACTAAATAGGTGTGCTTTAATTTATAAGAATATTTGAATTGCCATGGTAAAGATAATCTTAGTTGGAATTATTGTCGCGCTTGTATATTCTCAACCTGACCTTCGTCTTACAGTGGCTGATTGGTTAAAAGCAGCTTCTGATTTTCTTATTGAATCAGTACAAGTAAAACCTTGAATTAATTTTTAATGAAGCATTAAAAAAGACCTGAGATAGTGATCATTTGTTTAATGCAAACAGCTACGAAAATAAATATTATTATCCTGCTTAATATATATTTCACTTAAACAAATAAATAGTTTTAGGAACATAATAGAAAATTTTTTTGAAATTTTTGAATAGTTAACGATAATAAGGGATATGAAGCTTAGATTATTTGAGTTCTATTTTATTAAAGACTATTTAAGGCCTTGGTTTGGTCTTATTTATTCTTTATTCTTTCTGTTTTTTTTAGGTGCAATTGGCTATCGAATAACAGAGGGATGGGAATGGAGTGATTGCTTATGGATGGTTCTGATCACAATAACCACTATTGGTTTTGGAGAAGTTCAACCTTTAAGTCCTGAAGGCAGGATTGTAACTGTTTTAGTAATCGTTGGCGGATTAATCTTTATTCAATTTACTTTTCAAAAAGCTGTAAGATTATTCGAATCCGGCTATTTTCAAAGAGTAAACGAATTACGTTTTAAAAGACTTCTTAGAAAAATGGAAAATCATGTAATTTTGTGCGGATATGGGAGGGTAGGTCAGGAAATATCTAACCAAATAAAAACGCAAAATATTCCTATTATCGTTGTTGAGAGTGACGAAGATAGAAAAAAGATTGCGGAAGAAAATGGTTTAGAAGTTCTTTGTGCAGATGCAACTCTTGATGAGACTTTAAAACTGGCAGGATTAGAAAAATGCAAAAGTTTGGTTGTTACCTTACCTAATGACGCTGCTAATTTATATGTTGTTTTAAGCGCTAAAGGTATAAGAAGTTCTATAAGAGTAATAGCAAGAGCAGGAACTGAAGAAGCAGCAAGTAAGTTGAGATTAGCCGGGGCAAGTATAGTTGTAAGTCCTTATATAGCTGCAGGAAGAGCAATGGCATCAATGGCTTTAAGGCCAATAGCTATTGACTTTCTTGATCTGCTTGCAGGAAGTGAATGTGAAATTGAAGAATTTGAATTAAGTAATGATATTAGTCTTTTTGAAACAGCAGAGAAAAGATCACTTTCTGAACTTGGAATAGGCAAAAAGAGTGGAGCAAAAATTTTAGCTATTAAAGAAAATGAAAAATTGTTCACTAATCCAGGAGGGAACTTTATACTTCAACCAGGTCAGGTTTTAATAGCATTTGGTAGTAAAGAACAACTAAATATTTTGAACGGTTTATTAGGAAATCTTGTTGTAGCAGTAGAGTTATTAAAATAGATAGATCGAGATTCAGAATTAATTGCTAAATTGATTTTGAGTGGAATAAATTAAATGAAAATATTTAAATTTCTATTCGTTATTCCTGTAATAACTTTAATAGTTATTTATCAAACTTCTTTGCAAAATAGATATCTAATGGCTTCTGATATTAGAGATGGAGAGACAATTTTTAGAAATGTTTGTGCAAGCTGCCATTTAAGAGGTGGATCAGTCGTTCTTAAGGGATCTAAATCATTAAAACTTTCCGACCTTGAAAAAAGAGGAATAGCAGATGTAAATTCAATAACAATTATTGCCAATGAAGGGATTGGTTTTATGAAGGGTTATAAAAATAAATTGAAGGATGGAGAGGATAAGGTTCTTGCACAATGGATCATTCAAAATGCAGAAAAGGGTTGGGAGTAAATGAAAAGTTTGCTTCTTTAATATGTTTGTGTGAGGAAAATTAAAGAAGCATTTTATATTAAATAAAAAGGTTTAAGGACAAATTAAAAAGCTAATAAGATCAAATAAAAAAAATTATTGAATGTGAAGTAAATATGAAATAATTAAATCAAATAAATTTGATTATATAAAATATATTTGTTGGGTTTACAAATGACTATTAAAGATCATAAAAGTTTGCAGGGCTCAAAAATTCTTCTAGTAGAGGATGATAAGAGTATTAGGCTGACAGTTAGTGAATCACTGAATGGCGAGGGTTTTCAAGTGTTAACTTTTAAAGATGGTTTAAGTGCCTCAGATTTTATTGGCGATAATACTAGAAATGATATAGATCTTATAATTCTTGATTTGATGTTGCCAGGGCTTAATGGATTAGAATTATGCAGAAAAATAAGAAATGAAGAAAACTATACACCCATATTAATTTTGAGTGCTAAAGATAATGAATCAGACCGGGTTCTTGGATTAGAGGTTGGTGCTGATGATTATTTAACAAAACCTTTTGGTCTAAATGAATTAATTGCCAGATCAAGAGCATTAATAAGAAGATCCAAGCGTAATAAGAAATATTTAGACAAAACACAAACTATCATCGAGTTTAATCATATAAAAATGTTTTTAGAAGAATGCAGAGTAACTTCTTTTGATAGGGAAATAACTTTATCTCCAAAAGAATTTAAACTATTAGAGTTATTTATGAAAAGTCCAAAAAGGGTATGGTCAAGGGATTTAATTCTTGAAAAAATATGGGAAATTGACTTTATTGGTGATACTAAAACAGTTGATGTGCATGTTAGATGGCTTAGAGAAAAATTAGAAGAAGATCCTTCTGCGCCAAAACTTCTGAAAACTGTAAGAGGTTTTGGATATAAGTTTGGATGAAAATGAAAACACTTCAAGAGGTATTAACTTTCTTTTTTAAGAAATGGAAAACCAAGGTTAAAGGATTTTCAAAAAATAATAAAAATGTTGAATTAACTAAAAATAAGAACCAACAAATTTTTGATTTTCCATTTGATAAAGTTAAACCACAGCAAATTTTGTCTTGGTTAGATTATTCATCTCAAGGATGGATGATTTTGTCATCTGATCTAACAATAAAATTTATCAATCAGAAAGCTTTATCTCATATTAAGTTTATTAAATATAAAGATGTTATTGGAAAAGCAATTAATGATATTAATGAGCTCGACGTTGTAAGAAATAAAATTCTATATTCAAGAAAAAAAGATTTCCCAATCAGCCTAGATTGCACCATTTCGGGGGAACCCATTTCTTTAAATATTGTTAGAGCGAGGAAAAAAAATTATTTAATATTGTTGGAGAGTAAGTTATCAATTGAATCCTTAAAAAAAAGACAGAATCAATTAATCAATGATGTGTCTCATGAACTGAAAACCCCTCTTACATCTCTTATTTTAATAGGCGAAAGACTGGAAGCCGTAGTATCAAAGAAAGATAGATATCTTGTTAAAAGACTTAAGAAAGAATCTAAAAGATTAAGAAAAATGGTCGAAGAAACTTTAGAACTTTCTAAGCTGGAAAGTAAAGAAACTTTTCAAGAAAATAAAAAAGTATCTATTTCAGATTTAGTGATGGAATCTTGGCAAACCTTAAAACCACTTGCAGAAAAGAAAGATGTAAAAATAAATTTACTGATACCAACAAAATATTTTATATCTGGAGATATTGAAAATTTAAAAAGAGCTTTTATAAATATTTTGGATAATGCTATTCGTTATTCCCCAATTAATGAAATAATTCAAATTGAAATTTTTAAAAGAGATAGTTCTGTAGTTATAAGAGTTAGAGATAAAGGTATTGGATTAGAAGAGAACGAATTTAATGATATTTTTTCTCGTTTTTATAGAGGTGATCCATCAAGGACTAAAATCAAGAAAAGTGGTAGTGGTTTAGGTCTTTCAATAACAAAAAAAATAATTAATAACAATAAAGGTTTTATAAAGGCTTTTAATCATAAGGATGGTGGAGCAATTTTTGAAACCATCTTTCCCTGTCTTAATACAGATTTATAGGAAAAATTAAAAAGTTAAGAAAAAAAGACCTGCTTAACGCAGGTCTTTTTGATGTGTGTATGATTTCTAAATTAAATTTAGATTTAGAACTTGAATTGTGATTTAACCATAATTCCTGTTTCATCCAAATCTTCTGAGTTACTAGGGTCAGCTTCAATAGAATAAATAAGTGGAGTGATTGTAATTCCATCATTTACTGCGTATGAATAATAAACTTCATACATCATCCTTTCAGGTATTGCACCACCGGATTCAGTCATTGATCCATAAGTACCTATAGCAGCACCTAGTTCTCCTGGTCCAACATCACCATTTATCCCAACGAAGAATGCTTCTGTTTCGTTTTGAGCTGGTGCTTGATTATCAAGTTCACCGGTTTCATAACCAGCACTGATGTTTACACCGTTATCAAATGAATAAAAACCATTAAGTGCTGTGTATGTATTGTTGTTAACAGCACCATCTTCGACTATTCCGTAAGTAAGAGATACACCATAGTTATCAGCTATATATGCTGCGTTGAGGCCGTAACCATCTTGACCTTCCTCAGTCATAAGGCCATCTGCCTCGTCACCTGCATAACCAAGAGCAGCAGTAAAGCCGTTGCCAAAGTCATACTCAAAACTAAGGTGTGCACCACCCTCATCAACAGCTGCATTTGGAGCTCCACAATCATCTAGAGTGTCACCTGGACCGCCGTAAGCGCATGCAAATGTGAACTGTTTGCTTGCGTCAAGGCCGTCACCAACCAAAACAGTGATGTTATCACCTAGTGGAAATTTGTATCCAATACCATCAACTTTTAGATTATCTGATGTTTCATCCATGCCCGCAATTTCATCAAGTGCGTGAATAGAGTTTTTTGTCGCTGAACCGGAGTCGATAGCAATACTTAAACTATCATCACCAGTAAAACTAGTTTTTAGTTTGGTTTGGAAGCTATATGCGAATTCGAGGTCTTCATTACCATCGGTAAGTCCAGTAGTGACACTTTGGCCATCAACAGCACCGAGTCCAAAGATGGCTTTAAATGATGCAGTAGTTGTATCTGAGAAACCGCCGGCTTCAAATTCATTTTGTTTAACCTCAAGACCATCTACACGGCCCTTAAGATTTGCAATGTCTTCACTAACTTGGTTAATGAATGTTTTACTGTCAATTCTTGAAGATTTTTTGGGACTACGAACGTAGCCACTCATTTCTTCAACATTGACTATATCGGAAGCTTGAGCAGACAAAGGAACTAATAGTCCTAATGTTGCAGGAGCCACAAGTAAGCTTTTAAAAAGTTTCATGAACCTCACACGTAAAAATGGATATATATCCATGCGTATGTAAACGCATTAAGGTTAAGAAATGAGTAAGAATTAAAGTTAAAAAGAAAAATTTAACTTAACCTTAAACTCCCCTTAAATTAACGGAAAATTTTCTACAAATTTCAAAATTTTTATTAAAAAAAGTTAAAAATAAATCTAATTTTCTTATTAAATATTTTCAAAATAGAACGAAAATGATCTAATCAAGATTTAGTTTAAGAGAGGGTTAAGAACTAATTAATTAATGGATAAACTTTTCTTTAAAAAATATTTGTGTACAAATTCAATGCTATAAATATGGAGTCTATCATTTGATCATTTAAACAATGAAATTAGCTAAAAAAGCTCTTTTATTAGCTTCAACAATGACTCTGGTTGCTTCTTGCGGAACCTCTACTTCTTCAGTGAGGTTAAGTGGAGCTGGAGCATCTTTCCCTGCCAAGATTTACACTAGATGGTTCAAAGATTTATCAAATGATGGAGGTCCAAAAGTAAATTATCAAGCTGTTGGTTCTGGTTCTGGAAGAAAAGCATTTATTGATGAGACTGTAAACTTTGGTGCTTCTGACGATCCTATGAAAGACAAGGATATAGCAAAAGTTACTAGAGGTTTAGTTCAGATACCTATGGTTGGTGGAACTATCGCTTTTGGTTATAACTACGATTGCGATTTGAAACTTACTCAAGAGCAGGCAGTACAAGTTGCAATGGGTATGATAAGCGATTGGCAGGAAGTTGGATGCGCTCCTGGAAAATTGACTTGGACTCATCGTTCTGATGGATCAGGTACAACTAAAGCCTTTACAAACTCTATGGAAGCTTTTTCAAAAACCTGGACATTAGGCACAGGTAAGTCTGTAAAATGGCCGGCAGGTGTTGGAGCAAAGGGTAATTCTGGTGTCGCAGGTGTTATTCAAAACACTCCTGGCGCAATTGGTTATGTTAACCAGTCTTATATAAAAGGTAATGTTAAAGCCGCTGCACTTCAAAATCTCTCAGGTCAGTTTTTAAAACCATCTGTAGAAGCAGGAGCTAAGGCTCTCAATGGTATTACTTTAGATGAAAATCTTGCTGGTAAGAATCCCAATCCTACAGCTAGCGGAGCTTACCCTATCGCTTCATTGACATGGATACTTGCCTATGAAGAAGGTAATGGTAAAAACACTAAAGCAATCAAACAAGCCTTTAATACATTATTAAGTGATGAGTATCAAGATAAAGCTCCATCACTTGGTTTTGTCCCCTTAAAAGGCGAGATTCTTGAGAAGTCAAGAGCTGCGGTAAAAAGAATCGGTAAATAAACCGTAAGACAAATTTTTAAAAGGAGGAATTTATTTCCTCCTTTTTTTATGTAAACAAATATTTTGATAAACCTAATATTAATGAAAAAAGAATAAGTATGTAGGTTGGAACTATTTTAAAAAAAGATAATAGTGTGGAGATTAAAACTATAAAAATAGAGCTAATTGAAAAGTATTTTGATGAAAAACTATCTTCAATTAAATTAAAGCCAGAGAAAATAACTGCTCCTGGAATTGTATTTATTACTCCTTCGATAAAGTAATTAATCGATTTAATTCTGTTTTTTATGAAGCCTTTTCCAAAAACAAAAATCAATAAAAAACTTGGTAAAAAAATTGCAAAAGTTGATATAAATGAATACTTTAAAGCTTCATTTATTCCTCCGACCGAAAACCCAGCTTTGTATCCAATAAAACTTGTAGTTAATAAGACAGGGCCAGGTGTTATTTGGCCAATCATTATCCCATCTATAAATTCATTATTTGTTAACCATCCTTGTGAGACAACATAATCACTCATTAGAGGAATGATTACTAATCCCCCTCCAAAAATAAAAAGTCCCGATTTCAAGAAGAAAAAAAACAGATTGAGATATTCTATTAAAAACTTTGAGTTTGTAGAGAGCTTTAAAAAATTATAAAACTTGGCAATATCCAAAAAGATTGAGCTAGTTAAAAATGAGGTTGTTGAAAATATAGATAAAGGAACCAAGCTATAAAAAATATTTTTCCATTTCTGTAAGAAAATATTTATCAAACCTGCAATAGTAAGAATTGTTATGAGAGGAAATTGAATACTATTATATTTTGCAAATATAAGTAGAAATAAGATTGAGCTAGAGAATAATACCCGATCTAACCTTAATCTTTTTTTTAAAAGAACTAATGAAAATGAAAAAATTATACCTGCAATAATAGGAGGATTAAAATAAATTAAATCATTTAGAAGTTTTGATCCAGAATAAATTTGCCAAAAAAAGCTAAGAACTATTACCGAAATGAATCCTGGGACAATGAAACATATACCAGATATCAATCCACCAAGATAACCATTAATTTTAAGACCTATATATATTGCTAATTGCGTGGATATTGGCCCTGGAAGTAATTGACATAAACCAATACCTTTTTCAAAAGATTGGGTTGAGATCAATTTTTTATTATTTATAAGTTCATCTTCGAATAAAGAAATATGAGCATATGGTCCTCCAAAACTGAAAATACCAATTTTTAGAAAAATTTTTGCAAGTTCAATTAAGGATATTTTTGCCATTTAAATATTCTAATTTCTAAAAATTAGTTTTTATGGTGATGATAAGCTTTGTTTGATTGATGGTAATTTAAGACTCGAAATCCAAGATAATAATATTAGAAGTGATGAAAAATAAAGACAATATTGAAGTCCAATACTCGGATTTTTCCCAATCATAAATAGTAAGCCAGATAGTAACGTTCCAACTAGTCTTCCAGCAGCATTTGCCATGTAATAGAAGCCAACATTTAAACTAACTTTTTCATTATCAGAGTAGGCCAAAATCATATAAGAATGTGTAGAGGAATTCATTGCAAAAACAAATCCAAAAATAGTAAGACCTAAAATTATTGCTATTGATGGAGAACTTTCTCTCCATAATGCGACTCCTATCAAAGATGGTATGACCATTAATACGGCACTCCAAAATTGGATAGCTTTACGATCTGGACTTTCTTTCTGGCCCCACATCTTTCTAATTGCTGGAGCCGAAGCCTGAACAATTCCATAACCTATTACCCAGGCACCAAGAAATAATCCTATTTCCATGTAGTCCCAACCAAATGCCATATCTAGGAATACTGGAAGAGCTACAACAAACCAAACATCTCTTGCTCCAAAAAGAAAGAATCTTGCTGCTGAAAGAATATTTATTGCATTTGATTTTGAAAAAAGATCATTAAAAGCTGGTTTGCTTTTCATCTTGCCAATTTCTCCAGGCAAAATTAATGTCAATAAAAAGGCTAAGCAGAGTCCAAAACCCATAATTCCTACAGCATTATTGAATCCAAATAACTTATATAAAAGTCCACCCAAGAAAAAACCAA
Source organism: uncultured Prochlorococcus sp. (assembly GCA_902572825.1). GTDB lineage: Bacteria > Cyanobacteriota > Cyanobacteriia > PCC-6307 > Cyanobiaceae > Prochlorococcus_A. The sequence continues at coordinate 71,853 of CACGHD010000003.1, forward strand.
CTCCCTTAAGAGCATTTTTAGATCCAGTTAAAATAGCAACCCATTTAAAAAGTTGTTTTTGGCCAGTAGCATTGCCATCGTTTGTCTCTGGAACAACTGTCTTAACAGCACTTTTAGCACTCATTTTGTTTAAATCTTTTGCTATCCCACTAACTGCTTGAGCAACCATAACGTATGCGACACTAAAAATTACTGGCCAATCTTCCTTAACTGGAATAAGCATAAAAAGAGCGATGATTTGTAGGATAGTCCCAATCCATAAAGTAAGCCTTAATCCATATCTTGCTCCTATCCAACCACCATAAAGATTAGTAATTATTCCAAAAAACTCATAAAAAAGGAAAAGTAAAGCAATTTGTAGAGTTGTGTAACCTAGCTCGTGAAAGTGACCAACAACTAATAATCTTAATGCCCCGTCAGTAAGCGTGAACGCCCAATAGTTTGCGGTTACAACACTATATTGTTGAATATTAGATAACTTCATAAAGACATAAATTAAATCTCTTTTTTGATTACATATTCAGTAAGATCTGCAAGTCTGCAGCTGTAACCCCACTCGTTGTCATACCAAGCGTATATCTTTAATAAATTTGAATTAACAACCATCGTTGATAAACTATCAACTATTGAACTTCTAGAGTCATTTACATAATCTGCAGAAACTAAAGGTCTTTCTTCGTAGCCAAGAATTCCTTTTAAATAAGTTTCTGAAGCTTCCTTTAGTGCAATATTTACTTGTTCAGTTGTCACTTCTTTATTTAATTCAAAAACTGCATCTGTTAAAGAACCATTAAGTAGAGGCACTCTTACTGCATGTCCATTTAATTTTCCTTTTAATTCTGGAAAGATCTCAGCGATAGCTTTAGCAGATCCAGTGGTAGTAGGTATTAAACTTTGCATACATCCTCTTGCTCTCCTCAAATCACTTTTATAAAAATCTACAGGAACTTGAGTGTTCGTGACATCGTGAATAGTTGTAATAGCACCGTGTTTAATTGAAAAATTTTCATTAATTACCTTTACTATCGGAGCTAAACAATTTGTAGTGCAGGATGCTGCAGTTACTAATTTATGTTTGGAAGGATCATAAAGACTTTGATTTATGCCATAAACAACATTAAGTGATTCAGCTTCTGCAACAATTCCTTTGACTGGACAAGCTACTATTACTCTTTTCATCCCTAGAGAATCAAAATATGGATTTAGTTTGTCTGGCTTTTTATTCTTTCCTGTACATTCCAAGATAATATCTACAGAAGATTTTTCCCAAGGAACATCAAGGTAATTTTTAAAAGATGTGTAGGTTATTTTCTTTCCATCAATTATTATTTCTTCTTCTTTAAACTTTATATCTTCCCCCCATCTGCCATGGACTGAATCGAATTCGAGTAGATGCGCAGCGGCATTCGAATCTCCTGCTATCTCATTAATGTGAGTTATTTCTATATCAGCTCTATCCCATAATGCTCTGAATACTAATCTGCCAATTCTTCCAAAACCATTAATTCCAATTTTCATAACTTTGAAATCTCCTGCTTAAATTATACATCAAAATAATTTGATGCATCAAGATGCTTTGATTGATGAAATCTTTTTTATTTAAGCTATATTTAGAAGAATTAGATGTCCCTAATGGTGTTAAAAGAGATTAGCAAAGTAAAAAAAGAAAATATATCTAAGTTGATGGTTTCATTTTCTGATCCTTTTAGGCTAGAAATAATTGACCTAATGATGGATGGAGAAGTTTGTGTTTGCGATATTATGAAATTAACTAAATTATCTCAATCAAGAATTTCATATCATATAAAAATTTTGAAGGAAGCTGGTCTTATCTCAGACCGACAAGAAGGTAGATGGGTGTACTACAGCCTAAATAAAGAATCTCTCTTACTGATCAAGGAATGGATATTTTCTTTGACAGATTATTCCTCAAATAGAAAACGTTGCTGCGAATAAATTATATTTTAGATTTTATTAATTAACTTCTGATTCCCTGTCATAAGTCATTCCTGATTGTTCCATCCACTCAGCTTTAGTTTTGCAATTTTGTTTGTGATTAAAGATGTGAAAACCTTCAATAATAATCATTATGAATAGAAGCAAAACAGGAATAAAATATACAGGGGAAGATATTACTTCTTTATATTTGATTTGAGCAATGAATTCCCTGTAATTAAACATCCCCTCAGTTTCTATTCAGTTAATAATATTCACCTATGGTTAAGTAAAGTTAAAGAAAAAATTTTGGAAGAAATTAAGTTTAAGGATGTTTACTTTTCATGACTTTCTTATACCTTTAACCCCTCTTAAAGTCTTTTACAACATTTAGTAGTAGATTTAAAGAGATATTCTTTTTTTAATGGAAAAGAAATTAACTCTTTTCAAGAATCGCAAAAGATTCGGTATCGAAAAAAATATAGATATTATCTTTAAGAATACTGCTCTAGTCTTGTCTAGTTTCGTAGCAATAATACTTTTAGGAATTATTTTAGTAGTCTTTTTTCAGTCATTTGAATCCTTTTCAAGGTATGGCTTGAAATTTCTAGTGACCTCGGAATGGAATCCAGTAAAAGATGAATACGGAGCTTTTACCGCAATATATGGCACGTTAGTAACCTCATTTCTATCGTTATTAATAACTATCCCTTTGGGCGTTGGAACTGCAATATTTATTACCGAGGATTTTGTCCCGAAAGTTTTTAGAGAAATAATAGGTTCTTTTGTTGAATTATTAGCAGCAATTCCATCAGTTGTATTGGGACTTTGGGCAATATTTGTTATGGAACCTTTTTTTAGAGCCTTTTTTGTCTTTTTACACAATTTCTTTGGTTGGATACCTTTATTCAGTACAGAACCTACAGGCAGGAATTCTTTGTTAGCAATATTGATTTTAGTAGTAATGCTTTTGCCAATAGTGACCTCCATTGCAAGGGATTCACTTAATCAGGTTCCTAAAAAGCTAAGAAATGCAGCATACGGGATTGGAGCAAGTAGATGGAAAACAATATTTTCCGTAATTTTGCCGGCAGCATTATCAGGAATTATGGCAGGTGTTCTATTGGCTTTAGGTAGGGCAATGGGAGAAACAATGGCTGTGACAATGATTATTGGTAATTCCAATGCATTTAGTTGGTCTCTATTATCTCCTGGATATACCATTTCCTCCATGCTTGCAAACCAGTTTGGTGAGGCTGATGGAAGTCAGGTTTCATCACTGTTTTATGCGGCTTTTGTACTTATGATCCTTTCTTTGGTAGTAAATATCTTTGCGCAGTGGCTAGTTAAGAAATTTAGTCTCAAATATTAGATAATCATGAATTCACTTTATTACCAGAAAAGATTATCAAGAAATATAGGAGATAAATTCTTTACTTCTTTATCAGTGATTTGTGCATTGGTTGCAATACTTCCTTTGATTTTTTTGGTGACTTATATTCTTATTAAAGGTGGATCTCAAATTACACCAGAATTATTTACTTTAGAACCAAATCCTCCTGGAGATGATTTAGATGCAGGGGGCATTAATCCTGCATTGATCGGAACATTAATTATTACTAGCATTGCTTCAATTATTGCCATACCAGTAGGTGTCGGAGGAGGTATATATCTAGCGGAATATTCTAAAGGCGGTGCTTTTTCAAGATTTATTAGATTTGGAGTAAATGTTCTGGCCGGAGTACCTTCAATAATTGCAGGTGTATTTATTTATGCCTTAATAGTTTCTACAAAGATCTTATTTGGAAGTATGTACAGTGGTTTGGCTGGAGGAATGGCGCTATCAATATTGATGTTGCCTACTGTGATAAAGACGACTGATGAAGGTTTAAAGTTAGTGCCAAATGAATTGAGATATGCCTCTCTTGGTATTGGAGCAAGTATGTATACCACCATATTGAAAGTTACTTTGCCCTCTGCCTTTAGGTCTATTGCTACTGGCGTTGTACTTGGAATCGCAAGAGCTGCAGGTGAAACAGCACCTTTGATATTTACCGCTTTATTCTCTTATTACTACATAACAGGCTTTGGAGACTTGTTTTATGAGATGGGTTCATTGGCCGTATTGATATACAACTTTGCCCTTGAACCTTATGATGCACAGAATAAACTTGCCTGGGCAGCTTCCTTTATTCTTGTTTTATCGATACTATCAGTAAATATATTTTCAAGGATATTAGCCGCTTTTACTGAGAAAACTAAGAGAGTATAAATGATCAAAAATACTAAAAAGTCGGAAACAAAAAACATTTTATCTCTTGAGGATGTTTCTATTAGTTATGGAACTTTTGAAGCGGTAAAAAATGTTTTTTTAAACTTTAAAGCCGGAGATATAACTTCACTCATTGGCCCTTCTGGTTGTGGAAAGTCAACCGTTCTTAGAGCTTTGAATAGAATGAACGATTTGATTCTGAATTGTTCATTAAAAGGAACTGTTCTGTTTGATGGGACTAATATTTATGACAAAAGAGTTGATCCAGTAGAAGTAAGAAGAAGAATTGGAATGGTTTTTCAACAACCAAATCCTTTCCCTAAATCTATCTACGAAAATATTGCATTTGGGGCAAGAATTAATGGTTTTACTGGAGATATGGATGTATTAGTCGAAAGTTCACTAAGAAAAGCTGCCTTGTGGGGCGAATGTAAGGATAAATTAAATGACAGTGGTTACTCTTTATCTGGAGGACAACAACAAAGATTATGTATTGCTCGAACTATTGCAATTGAGCCTGAAATAATTCTCATGGATGAGCCATGCTCAGCTTTGGATCCTATCTCTACTTTGAAAATAGAAGAGACGATGCATGCACTTAAGAAGAATTACACAATAATAATCGTTACCCATAATATGCAACAGGCATTAAGAGTTAGTGATATGACTGCATTTTTTAATGCTATTGAATATGAAGATGGTGATGGAGGAAAGGTTGGTTATCTTGCCGAGTTTAATTCGACAAAGAAAATTTTTAACTCTCCAAAAGAAAAAACTACTCAGGAATACATATCTGGTAAATTTGGTTAATGTTTAATTTTTACTTAAAAAAGAAAGATTTTTAGCTTTAAAACGGATAAAGGGTAGACAAACAGTATAAATACCTATATAGTTATTTTCGAATAAGACAGTTTATCTTTGAAAAACTACCCTTTTATACCTTTCTTGATTTTCGCAGGGGCTCTCATAACAACTGCAACAATAGGATTGCCTGTATTTACTTCATAATTTAAGAGTATTTCTATTTCAGGTAATCTTATGGCTTCAATATTAAATAGAGAATTAATTGGAAGTCCTCATAAAACCTTAATAAAAGGAAATTTATTTGACTTTATAAAAAAAAGAGAGAATATGAATCTGTGTGGGAGTGAAAAATCTGTATTAAAACCATTTTTAAAAGTGGTTAATTTCTAATTTATTTATCATGGATAAAACTAAAGAACAGTTAGAAAAATTAAGAGAAGTAGCAGAAGCATCTCTTACAAAAACGGATGAACTTCAAAAAGTTCTTGCTCAAATCGAAGCCTTAATGTCTAGAGAAGAATCACAAACATTATCAAAGAAGAAATAATTATTAAAAAATAATTTTAGGTTTTGTACTTTTAATCACACCTCTACAAATTCATTGTAGTTATTAATTGGATATGCAGAACCCGTTCCAAAGTTTTCTGTTAGGTCTCGAGGTCTTACCTTCTTTAAGTAAAAGACCTCTTTAATTTGTATGTTTTTATTATATTTTTATAACCTGCTTATTTAGTTGATTACTTTATAGATTTCTTTCAAGCAGACATTCACATCGAAATATTCAGTATTTACTACCTCTAATCCTGTTTTTTCTGTAACTTCAACAGTTGCATTACATTCGTCTTGTTTAAGAGCCATATAACTTGGCTTTATCTCTTCAATATCTAATTCAACACTTGATTCAGTTTCTTCCTTATATTGCTCCATTACAAGTGTAAGTGCTTCTATTTCAACGGAAAAATTATCATTTGCTTTTGCCCCAAATGGCATGAAAAGAAATGGAAATAAAATCAAGGATATTAATTTTTTCATTTCTATAAAATGTGTTTATTTTTTTTATAACGTGGATTGTCTGCTAAAGAAAGGGTCATTAGCTGTATAAATTTTTTATTATCTATTTCTAATAGTAGAAATTGATTAATAGACACAAAATAATAGATAAATAAAATAAACGAGACTTCTAAGTATAAATTGCTATATCTAAATGAAAAATTTAAGTCACTTCAGTAGGATTTTTTTTAAGATTTTATTTCGATAATTTCTTCTTCAGAAACAATCGCCCATTTTTTAAATGACTTTTTGCAGGGATATCCTCCAGTTAGGTCTCCAAATGCAGGTAAAAATAAAGTATTTTTATTCTTATCCATTGCAAAGCACCTAAATGATAATTTATCTCCGTTGTTTTTTATATAGATTTTTGGATGATAATGTCCACAAATATTCAATGTTTTATTATCGCCTAAATCAACTGGTTCATGACTAAAAGTAATATTTTTAGTTTTTCTAATATCAAAAATTTTAATATTTTTAATATTGCAACCTACATCGTGATTTCCTAGGACTAGTTCAACGTTAGTTTTTAGTAGTTTAGGAAGATCCTCAATTTTTTTTTGAAGAGTTTTATCTATTGAATATTTGCTGTGGAATAAATCACCTAATATTATTAACTTTTCAGGACTATATTTTTTTACTATTTTTTTTATTCTTGCAAAATTGTTTTTATCTGAATTATTAGTAAGAGGTATACCATTTTGCTGAAAATACTCAGCTTTCCCAAGATGAATATCGCATATTAACAACTCTTTTGTTTCCGGTAGAAATAACGCTCTTGAAGGAAGCATCTCTAATAATGTATCTTCCCAACAAAATTTAAAAGAACTTTTTTTCATCTAATCACTATATTTTTTTATAAGTTTTTCTACTCTTTTTTCTATTGGTTCATTGCTTAAAGTATTTTTAAGTCTTTCAACTAGTAAAGGGAAAGCAAAAGGAGTTGGAGTTTTTATCTCGTTTAGTAACATTTTTAAATTTTTCAATCTTTCTAATGATCTAGATATTCTTTTATTTTCTAATTGATATTCTTTAACTTCTTGATGCGATTGTTTTATCAAAAGATGGCCTTCTTCATATATAGTAAAGACATCGTAGAAAAGACTTGAACTTATTTGAAGTTGGGAAGAAGTTTTTGTTTTGGTTGGATTATTTTGATTTACTAGTCCACTTATTTGGGCAATATTTTTAAATCTACGTTTTGTCAATTCTGAAAAATTAATTGCATTTTCTAGATCTTCTTCTAATTTTTTGTTATTCAAAAAGTAATCAGCTTCTTTTTTTATTATGGAAAAATCATAATCTTCTGCAGTACTTAAGCTGAATCCAAAATCATTAGCAGTAATGCTAAATGTAGATTGTTTTAATTTTGCCAATCTCAAAGCCCATAAAAATGCAATTCCTTCATTTACAAATTTTCCATCAAGTGTGAAAACAAAAAGATTTGATAAATCCTTGGTTTTATATATCTCTATAAGAAATTCATCTTTCTTTGGAATATTTGAAAGAACTTTTTGTTTCTTCAATATTGGGCGTAATGAATTTAGTTCAGGATTTAAGCAATCATAAATTTCTAGTTCGTTGCATATATGTATTTCTTTTCTCAAACTCT
>CACGHD010000004.1 GCA_902572825.1 uncultured Prochlorococcus sp.
CCAGATAATCCTAATTTAGGTTTGATGGTACAACCAAGTAGAGGTCTTCCATATTTATTAAGTCGATCTCTTTCAACTACGATTCCGTTTGGTGGACCACCGCAAGTTTTAATGAAAGCAATTGGGAATCTAATATCTTCTAGACGTAGATGTCTTAGAGCTTTAAATCCAAAAACGTTTCCTACAAGAGATGTTAATACGTTTGTAATTGAGCCTTCTTCAAAAAGATCTAAAGGATATGCAATAAAAGCATAGAAAGCTTCAGGATCTCCAGGAACGTCTTCGATTCGATAACAACGTCCTTTATAAAATTCTAAGTCTGTAAGTAACTCGGACCAAACTGTTGACCAAGTACCTGTTGAAGATTCAGCGGCAACAGCTGCAGCAACCTCTTCTCTTGGAACACCTTCCTGACCTGTACATTTGAAACAGGCTAGTAAATCGGTGTCTAGGGGTACATATTCTGGAGTCCAGTAGGTATCTCTGTACTCCTTTACCCCTGCGTCATACTTCTTACTCATAAGGATAAATTTAGGTCTGTATAGGGAAAATAATTATTGTGCAAAATTTATAGATCTTGCTTTAATTAATTAGTCCTTTTGACCAAGAAATTCACCGTTACCTAGAGCAGGTTCAACTTCTCTATGAGGACGAGCAATAATGTGAGCTGCAACTAAACCGTCACCAACTCTTTCACAAGCATCAGCACCAGCTCTTACAGCTGCGTTAACTGCGCCTGTTTCGCCTCTAACTAATACTGTGACATAACCGCCACCAACGAATTCACGACCAATAAGGCGAACTTCTGCTGCCTTTGTCATTGCGTCTGCTGCTTCGATTGCAGGTACAAGTCCGCGTGTCTCGATCATGCCGAGAGCGATACCCATTGTTTCTGTAGCCATTGTCTACTAAATACTAAATGTGGAATGTTCAATTCGAAGAATGCTTCATTAGGTACTTATAAGTCAAGCGTTTTCGACAAAATCTCCATTAATGTTTTTTCTATGATTCATAAGTTAAACTTATCACCCTTGGTATTATTGATATGTCAATACTTATGCAAATTAGTTAGTGCATCAAAACATACTGTTGTGTTAAGAAAAAATTTACATTATGTTATTTCCGTACGAGACAGGCCCTGTCTACACAGGTGTGGAATGTTCAACCTTTCCTGTCTCCGTATCAAGCTTTGAAGTAAGATAATATTCACCATAAATTTTTTAAATTATTTTGAACCTTCCAGTTCTAACTATTGCGAGTGGCAATCAAAGAAAGGTATCTGAAATTTCAGAGATGCTGGATGTTTTGTCTTTAAAGGTTGAAAAGCAACCAGAATATTTAAATGTCGAAGAAACTGGGAAAACATATTTTGAGAATGCACTACTTAAAGCCAAGGCAGCTTCTCTAGAGACAAAAACTTGGGCATTAGCTGATGACTCAGGTCTCGAAGTAGATGTTTTAGATGGTCGACCAGGAATTTATTCTGCTCGATATGCCAAAAATAATGATGAGAAAATTAAAAAGTTAATTAATGAACTTTCTGATAGTCCTTATAGGAGTGCAAGATTTATAAGTTGTATGGTTTTGTGCGATCCCTTAGGAAACTTAGTTAAAGATACAACAGGAATATGCTGGGGAGAAATTCTTAAGAACCCCAAATATCCTAATGGGGAATTCGAATCAATTTTTTGGGTTAAAGAAGCTAATTGTGTTTACGGTGAGCTCTCACAATCACAACTAAATAAATTAGGTAGTAGAGGTAAAGCTGCAAAAATTATGTCTCCTTTTTTAAAAAAAGAGATAGGTTTAAGTTAAAAAAGGTTTATATAAAAACTCTCAATAATTTGAAATTTCTTCGATTGCTCTTATAGCAGCAGCTGCGGCTTCTTCTACATCTCCTTCTTTCCCAGCGAGAGTTAATCTACCAAAAGCGCCAACTGCCTTCACATCAACGACGGTTATATTAGATGCTTTTTCAGCTTCATTTGCTGCTTTTAAAACATAACCAGCAGGTTCAGTTTCTAATATAAACATACTCATTCCAGATTGAATCATTGATCCACTTCTGTTTTGTCTATTTATTAAAACAGCATGATCTGGAGTAATCGCGCGAATGACTTCAGTCCAACTCGTTGAAGGTTTTGTTCTTTTTCTAACTTCACTTCCAATAGCATCTAAAACAACATCTCCAGAATGTAAAACAGTGCTTTGATCTTTGTGATAGAGAGCAAGAGATCCAAATGCTCTTTCAACGATCATCTGTCCAAGTCTTACATTACTAGCCTTTAAGGCAATATCAGTAACTCTATGCACGGCCATCCCAGGCGAAACTTCCATCCAAAGACATGAATCACCAGGAATAGGTAAAAAACCTCTACTAACCGTACCCATATATGCAGCTAATTGAGGTTGAAGAGAATCTAAAAAAACATATGTTCTTAACTCAATTTGCTCAACTTGACTTGCTTGTCTGGATACCAAAGACTTTTCTGAATCAGTTGTAATAAAACAGCTAGCACCACTGGCCTGAGATTGCACCTCAGATCCTGTGACAAGAGAACTCCCTTTTTTTCGGTTCCCTCTGTTTAAACTAGAAGTTGGTTCCATTCACGCGACTATAACTGATAAGGGTTCATTTTTTCTATTAAATTTACTTGCATGCTTCCCACAAAACGATAACTTCAAGTAAAAGATACGCATTTTTATGGGAACTTCTCAAAAAAAAGAACCAAATGTTTCTGGCACTGAAAAAGAATTAACTCCTGATCAAACTCTTGGATTAGTCAGCCTAAGCTTGATGCAAAAATTATCTCAGAAAGATCCATCTTTTAGTTGGTTAGAAGAAGATAAAATCGAGAAGGTAAACCTTAAGAAGCTTAGAGATAGATTGGAGTTAACGCAATTAGCTATAAATACTGGAGCACCTTTAACTACTTCAGAAGTGACGGCTTTAATTGGAGCAAAGCCAGGAAAATCTAAGTTAGAAAGAGCAGGATTATTAGCAACGAAAATAGCTAGAAATGTATGGAAAATCTCAAAAACAAGTCAAGGAAATTCCTTCTACAGAAATTAAAATACGCCCAAAAAGTTTTTTTCATAATTCCCATTTAAGTATTTAAACATTCATATAAGTTTTTTAAATGTGTTCATTTTGTAAGAGAACTTATTAATTACTTCCTTAAATTAAAAAGTTTATGCAAGCTTGAAATATAAGCTCTTGAAAATTTTTAATGAGTAAAGTTGAATTTAATAAGGAAACTGGACCGAGAGAAGTTTTTTGCGGTTTAACTTCAATTGTTTGGCTCCACAGAAGAATGCCTGATGCGTTTTTTCTGGTAGTAGGTTCAAGGACATGTGCTCATTTAATTCAAAGCGCTGCTGGAGTTATGATTTTTGCTGAGCCAAGATTTGGGACAGCTATTCTTGAAGAAAAAGATCTAGCTGGTCTTGCTGACGCTCATGAAGAATTAGATCGAGTGGTTAATGATCTTATTGCAAGAAGACCAGAAATAAAAACTCTTTTTCTAGTTGGATCTTGTCCAAGTGAAGTAATTAAACTAGATCTTGCAACTGTCGCAGAGAAATTAAATAAAAGATTTTTAGGTCAAGTAAGATTCGTCAATTACTCTGGCAGTGGGATAGAGACAACTTTTACCCAAGGAGAGGATGGCGCTTTAAAAGCTTTAATTCCATTAATGGAGTCATCAAATGAGGAAAAATTATTATTAGTTGGGACCCTAGCAAATAATGTAGAGGATAGGTTTAAAAAGATTTTTAGAAATTTAGGAATTTCAAATATTGAGAGCTTTCCACCACGTCAATCAACAGAATTACCAAAGATTGGCAAAAATACAAAAGTATTATTAACTCAGCCTTATTTAAGTGATACGGTAAGAGACCTCAAACATCGGGGTTGTGAAATAATTTCAGCTCCATTTCCTCTAGGTATCGAAGGCAGTACAAAATGGTTTTTAGCTGCTGCCAAAGCTTTCAAAATTAGTGAACTTAAAGTTCATGAAATTATTTCGCCTTTAATTAATAGAGCAAAACTTGCTCTTGATTCACACAAAGAAATACTTAAGGGGAAAAGATTATTTCTTCTTCCTGAATCGCAACTAGAGATATCTTTGGCAAGATTCTTGCATAATGAATGCGAAATGGATCTTATAGAGGTAGGGACTCCTTACCTAAATAAGGATTTAATGAAAGAGGAGATTAATTTATTACCTGATAATACGAAAATTGTTGAAGGGCAACATGTAGAAAAACAATTAGATCGAGTGAGAGAATCTAATCCAGACTTAGTAGTTTGTGGCATGGGTTTAGCTAACCCACTTGAGGCGGAGGGGATTAGTACTAAGTGGTCAATAGAAATGGTATTCAGTCCAATTCATGGAATTGATCAAGCCGCAGATTTGGCAGGTCTCTTCTCCAAACCTTTAAAAAGAAATCAAATACTAACTTCAAAAACTTTAGTAACGCATTAAAAACTATGGAATTAACTCTTTGGACGTATGAAGGGCCACCACATGTTGGTGCTATGAGAATTGCCTCTTCAATGAAAGACATTCATTATGTGCTTCATGCCCCCCAAGGAGATACATATGCAGATCTTCTCTTTACCATGATCGAGAGGAGGGGGCAAAGGCCTCCAGTAACTTATACAACTTTTCAGGCTAGAGACCTTGGAGGCGATACAGCAGAATTAGTGAAGAAAAATATTAAGGAAGCGGTTGAACGATTCAAACCCAAAACTCTTTTAGTCGGAGAAAGTTGTACGGCAGAACTTATCCAAGACCAACCTGGAGCACTTGCGAAAGGGATGGGGTTTGATATGCCGATTGTTAATCTTGAATTACCTGCATATAGCAAGAAAGAAAATTGGGGGGCCTCAGAAACCTTTTATCAACTAACAAGAACCCTTTTAAAAGAAAAAGTAAGTTCTTCAGACAAAATAAATCCCCTTAGGTGGAGGGAATTAGGTAGGAGACCAAAAGTAAATATACTTGGCCCTTCATTACTAGGATTTAGATGCAGAGATGATGTAATCGAAATCCAACGCATACTTTCGGAACAAGGTATAGATACAAACGTAGTTGCTCCATTAGGTGCTAGTCCTGATGATATTCAAAGACTTATTGATGCTGAAATTAATATCTGTCTTTATCAAGAAATTGCTGAAGCTTCATGTGAATGGCTTAGAAGGAACTTTGGAATGGAATATACGAATACTATTCCTATTGGAATAAAAAATACAATTGAATTTATAAATGAAGTTCATGAGAAATTAGATCTTCCTTTAACGAATAAAGAAGAATTAGAAAATAAATCAAAACTTCCTTGGTACTCAAAATCAGTTGACTCTAATTATCTAACTGGTAAAAGAGTTTTTATTTTTGGTGATGGAACACATGCAATTGCAGCAGCCAAAATTGCTAAGGAAGAATTGGGTTTTGAAGTAGTGGGTCTTGGAACATACAGCAGGGAGATGGCAAGGCAAGTGAGAGCTACTGCAAAAGATCTTAATGTAGAAGCTCTGATAACTAACAATTATCTAGAAGTGGAAGATGCCATGAAAAAGGCCGCCCCTGAACTGGTTTTAGGGACCCAAATGGAAAGGCATAGTGCAAAAAGACTCGGCATTCCATGCTCGGTAATTAGTACTCCAATGCATGTTCAAGATGTTCCTGCAAGATATAGCCCTCAAATGGGGTGGGAAGGAGCAAATGTGATTTTTGATGACTGGGTACATCCCCTAATGATGGGCTTAGAAGAGCATCTCATTGATATGTTCAAACATGACTTTGAGTTTGTTGATGGTCATCAAAGCCATTTAGGACATACAGCGACAAACACAAATAACATTTTAAATTCTGACGAGAAAAAAGAAAAAAATAGTAAAGAAGGAATTATCTGGACTGAATCCGGTAGAGCTGAATTAACAAAAGTTCCATTTTTTGTAAGAGGTAAAGTTAAAACAAATACCGAAAAATACGCAATCTTGAGAGGAATTCCAGAGATAAGCGATGAAACTCTTTACGATGCTAAAGCATATTTCAGTTAATTTTTACTAATAAAATATAATTAAGTCATGAGTATTTTCACTCATAATCTAATAGGTTTAATCCTAAAAATTCAGTTATAAGAACATATTTCACACTTTTAATACAATTAAATACATATTTGTTTAAAAACATATTTCATGTGTATTTGCGCTGCAAGAATATAAATAATAATGTGTTTTAAGCTTTAAATGACAAGTACTATAAATAGACCTCTTGATGGAGAAGGAAGTGTTCAAGTAAAGCAAGATCCAAAAATAAATATTGAGGAAGGGGCTTTAGTTATTGCCGTCTATGGGAAGGGTGGCATCGGAAAATCAACTACATCATCAAACCTTTCTGCAGCATTCTCAAAATTAGGTAAAAAGGTTCTACAAATTGGATGTGATCCAAAACACGATAGCACTTTCACTTTGACGCACAAAATGGTTCCTACAGTTATAGATATTCTCGAAGAGGTGGATTTTCATAGCGAAGAATTGAGGCCAACCGATTTCATGTTTGAAGGTTTTAATGGCGTAATGTGCGTTGAAAGTGGAGGTCCTCCTGCTGGGACAGGGTGCGGGGGTTATGTAACCGGTCAGACAGTTAAACTATTAAAAGAACATCATTTATTAGAAGATACTGACGTTGTTATTTTTGATGTCCTAGGAGACGTCGTTTGCGGAGGATTTGCAGCTCCATTGCAACATGCAAATTATTGTCTAATTGTTACTGCTAATGACTTTGATTCAATATTCGCTATGAATAGAATTGTCTCTGCAATTAAAGCAAAAGCAAAAAATTATAAAGTCAGATTAGGTGGGGTAGTCGCAAATAGATCAAAAGAAACAGATCAAATTGATAAATTCAATGAAAGAACAGGTTTAAAAACTATGGCCCACTTTAAAGATGTCGACGCCATTAGAAGATCAAGACTAAAAAAATGCACCATTTTCGAAATGGAACCTACTGAAGATGTTATTGAAGTTCAAAATGAATATTTATCTCTTGCTAAAAATATGCTTGAAAACGTAGAACCTTTAGAAGGTAATCCACTTAAAGATAGAGAAATTTTTGATTTATTAGGATTTGATTAGTCTAAATTAATCTAATCCAACCAATTGGCGTGTTAAATCATATGTTTGTATAGAGGTCTTAGTATCAATTATTCTTTTAGACAACTTTTGAGAAAAAGCTTTTCTACCAGTTTTCTGACGATTTCCCCAGCTCCAATGGACTGATGGTTTAGCAAAATCTTTATAAGTTGCAACTTGAGCGACTCTCTCTCCTGCCAGTCTTTGTGAAACATATCCTTTTGTAATGAATTTTTGAAATATCGGGAAAAGGAATCTAAATAACCAAGGTGTATCTCTAAAAAGTTTTGTATCAGCAACACATCCAGGATATAGAGAATTTACAATAATCTTCTCTGCAGGATATCTTTTTGATAATTCCTGAACGGTCACCATATTGCAAAGTTTACTATCCTTATAAGCTTTACCAGGTTTAAATTTCTTTCCATTCGCCATACTTATTGGAGATAAAAAACCATTTTTGAATCCAGATAAATCTCCCAAATCAGCTGGGGCAGGGATGGGAATCCTTCCTCCAAGTTCTGAATAATTAGCCGTAACAGTCCCTAATACTGTAATTCTTGGTTTGAATACAGTTGATTTGCCATTTAAAACAATTTCTCTTTCAGAAGATAAAATATTTTTTATAAGTAGGTTTATCATAAGAAAATGCCCAAAATGATTTACAGCCATAGAGTTTTCAAACCCCTGAGCAGACCTTTCAGGTCTCTTTAGCCTCGGTTTATAAACTGCTGCATTACAAATAAGAGAATTTATTGGCTTCTTAAATCTTTCTAATATTTCATCGCAACCTTTTCTCACATCATTCAAGTTAGAAAGATCTATTTCTATAAAGTGAACATTTTCAACTTCCTCTTTTGTCAAGAATTCCTCAGCTATTTTTATAGCTCTTTTATTTGATCGATTAACTGCTATAACCTCCCATCCAAATCTTAAGAGAGGTTTTAGAGTATTTAATCCAACTCCTGAAGTTGTTCCTGTTATTAGGACTAAACCCTTAATGTTCTTACTCACTAGCAAAAAAGTTAATTGAAAAATGAAAAGTAGGATGATTCCAGATCATCCTTATCAACGCCATATTACTCTGATAATGTCCCTAGAAATTATTTGATCCTGATCCTTCATAAATCTTTGCTCACCTTCAGAAGAGAATAAATCATCAAACTTATCTGTTAAAAGATTAAATCTATATTTTTCGTACAAAAATGATTCTTCAATTTCCCTTAATCTGGTCAACCTTACTTTAGAACTATAGCCAAGCTTAATGAGGCTTATTGTTACTAAAAGGGAAAAGCTAATTTTTATAATTAAAAAAATCAATGATACAAAATTATCCTGTTTCTGTTGTCTTTTTAGAAATACAGGCCCAAAATATTTTTTGATGAAAATAATATTTTTATAAAAAGATTTTGACAAATTAAGTCCTTGATATTTTTACTGAATAAATCAATTCAGTCTTACTTTATTATTACCTTATAAATTTTAAATTCTCTAATAGACTTTAGTTCCTACCTAAACTAATTCCTAGTCTTAATGCTAAAACTCCTGCATGCATAACAACTATGAGGCTTAATGCAATAAGATTTATTGTTTGAGATGGCTCCATGGTAAAAAAATTATTTTCTATATTCTCCACCGAAAAGAGAAGATTTGAAACACTATTACAAAATGATGTTACGTAATTAACAAATTGAAAGAAAAAATTTATTGAAAATTATCATAAATAAACCTACAAAGTTAATTTTGGGAATTGAAAATCAGGCTTTAATTTTTTCAACAAATAATTTACCTGGATTTGATCAAATGGCTTTAGATTTGAATTCTTTAGATCAGACCATTTCGAATTCCGAAATAATTCTCACATTGAGGTTCTACTATTGGACTGGGGATTGGCTATCAATTGGCTTTCACCAAAAGGAAATTCCTCTTCATTGGAAAAATTTATTATCAAATGGGGAAATTAATATTGTTAGACGTCCCTCTGGAGGGGGAGCTGTTCTGCATTCAGGAGGCATAACATATGCATTAACGTTTAAAAAAACTTACTATAAAGTCTTAAGTTATGAAATGGTTAATAATTGGTTAATTAAAAGTTTTGGAGAATTAGGTCTAAACTTACAATATGGTAATTCACGAAAATCAAGTATTAAAACGAATTGCTTTGGGACTTCATTAATTTCCGATTTAGTTGATCAGGATGGGTTCAAGAGAATAGGTAGTGCTCAATTTCGCAAAAAAGGTGCATTCCTTCAACATGGAGAAATTCAAACAAATCCTTCAAGAGATTTGTGGTTCAAATTATTCAAAGAAGAAGCTCCACCAAAAATAAATTTAAAACTAACAAATGATGAAATAGTTCAACATTTGAGAAATTCATTCCTGGAAAATAAATCAAATATAAATTTCAAACATATTGAAATAAATAATAAAAAATAGAAATTTTTAATGGCAAAAATTATTAAAGATCTCCTTTCTGCTTCATTGAATTAATTATTCTCGGCAATTCAATTCCTAAGGGATAATTATTTTTAAAGTTTAATTTGTTAACAATATCCGAGGGCAAATTAAAACCTAATTTATTCAAGACAAAGTTTCCAATTTTTGACCTATCAATTATCCCCAAAGGGATATTTGCAGCATTTAGAACCAATAAAAAACCTTCATTTGTTTCTTCAAGTATTTCTATAGTTCTCCATAATTTATCGTTATAAGATACACTTTCAAAACTATCGATTGGTTTCTTAAAATCTCCAACAAAGTTCTGTTCCCATTTTTTTAATGAAACAGTTTTTAAGATATTCTCATCAACAAAACCGGTCCATCTGCCATTATTCGTAACAAATAAATATTTATCCGATACATCCTTCTTATTTTTTATTAACTTATTAAATTCTGAGAAATTTGAATCGTATTCAATTTTCCTCAAAGGTTTTAATTTGATCTCAGAAACTTTACTAAATTTAAGTATGTTTTCAATTTTAAAAAATTGACTTTCAGATTTTGAAGAATTAATTCCAAACAAGCCCAAAAAAGAAAGAATAAAACCAAAGTAAAAGTTAAATCTAAATAAACAAAATATCCCAAAAAATAAAACAAAAAAAGATAATAATAAATTTACTTTATTGAGAAAATTTCTTCCTTTATTTTTACTCCCTGAGAAATGCCAAATAATACTTTTTATTAAATTCCCTCCATCTAAAGAACCAATTGGAATCAAATTTAAGAAGCCTAAGAATAAATTAAATATACCTACTCTTGAAATTACATTAACTGCTATTTGTTCCTGAGATGCACTGTTATTACTAATTAAAAGTAAGATAGATGCTGTAGCGAAACATAAAAGAGGTCTTACAATTGCAATTTTTATATTACCTAAAGCAGTTTGACAATACTTATCTATTTGTAAAATTGCTCCTAAAAAATAAAAAGTAATTTTTTTTATTTTTACACCCTGATTAAGTGAAACAAAAGTATGAAAAACCTCATGAAAAATAATTGAAGATAATAAGAAAAAAGAAGTTAAAAACCCTATAATCCAAGCTTCTTTATTATTGTAGATATCACCAGAAGATAAATTGACCTGATTACTTATACTCCATGAGAATAAAAAGAGAATAACAAACCAATAGGGATGAACTTTAAAGGGAATTCCCCATATTTTAAAAATTTGCCAACTTCTCAAAAATAATCTCCGCTATATTTAGCAATAATATTAATCTTACATGCAGGATAATGATATGCCCAAGACTAATCCTTTAGTTAAAATTTGTGGACTAACTTCTGAAGAACAAGCTCTTCAAGTCGCTAAATTAGGAGCGAATGCTATTGGCGTTATTTCGGTTGAAGAGTCGCCAAGGTATGTATCAGCTGAAATTAAGAAAAAAATATTTAAAGCCTTAGAAAACTTTTATCCAAAAATTGATAGAGTAACTGTTGTGCAAAATTGTCCTATAGATTTAATTATCAAAAACTTCTTAGGCAACCCAAGTGAAACTATCGTTCAATTACATGGAGATGAAGATATTGATTATTGCAAAGAAATAAGGAAAAAAATTCCCTATATTGGCCTATGGAAGGCTTTCAGAATAAAAACGGAAAATGACATAGAAAAAATAAAACCTTTTGAAGATTTTGTAGATGCGATACTACTTGATTCTTGGAATAAAGAAACTTATGGAGGTTCAGGGAAAAAAATAAATTCTATTTATTTAAAGAATTTGCAATTTAGCAAACCATGGTTGTTGGCAGGTGGAATATCAATTGAATGGATTGATGAAATCCTTACTCACTTCAAACCAGATGGACTAGATATTTCAAGTAGTATTGAAATATCTCCAGGTTTAAAAGATATAAAAAAAACAGAGGATCTTTTTAAGTTGTTAAAAAGATTTTAGTAATTATTAGTAGCAGACTGCTGTTTTACAAGCTCAAAAAATTCTTGTTTTAAACTTAAATCGTGTCTAAAATCGCCTCTCACAACTGAATTAATCATGCTTGTATTTGGTTCTTTAACTCCCCTCCACTTCATACAATAATGTTGAGCCTTTACAATAATGCCTAATCCTTTGGGTTCGCAAAGTTTTTCAATTTCATCTGCAAGGATCATCACAGCTTCTTCCTGAATATGAGGTCTTGAAAAAACCCAATCAGCAACTCTCGCAAATTTTGAAAGTCCTATGACTTTATTTCCAGGTTTGATACCTATCCAACACTCTCCTAGAATTGGTACTAAGTGATGTGAACATGCAGATCTGACGGAAATTGGACCAACTGTATAAATTTCATCAAGATTCTTGTCGTTAGGAAAACTTGTAACTTTAGGTTGTTCATGATATCTGCCTTTAAAAACTTCATTTAGATACATTTTCGAAACTCTTTCAGCAGTTTCTTGAGTATTATGATCATTCTCAACATCAATTACGAGGGACTTTAATAGGTCTTTAACTCTTGAGGCTACTTCTTTTTCTAAAATTTCTAATTCACCAGGATTTATAAAATCAGAAATATTATCGTTTGCACTAAATCTTGTACCAGAATTCTTAATTCTGTCTCTTATAATTTCAGAAATTAGTTTATTAGTAATCTGGTCGTCAAAGTTTCTAATATTATCGTTGGGTAATGTAGAGGTCATAAAATTCTAAACAGATAATTGTATACAACTTAATTAACTGTATCTTCCAAAAGCTTAATTGCTTATATACTATATCACATTCTCATGTTTAATCGGGTTCTAAAAGTACCAAAAAAAATCACTGTTTTATGATAAATCAGTTATAGAGAATGTTTAAAAGGCTCCGCCAGAAGGCATCAAAGTCAAGTCTTCGATTAATTGTGATTGAGGTTTATTAGCCATGTAGAGAATAGTTTCTGATACCTCTTTTGAGGAGAGCATAGAAGTTCTATCAAAATCAGAATT
Organism: uncultured Prochlorococcus sp.; assembly: GCA_902572825.1. Classification (GTDB taxonomy): domain Bacteria; phylum Cyanobacteriota; class Cyanobacteriia; order PCC-6307; family Cyanobiaceae; genus Prochlorococcus_A. The sequence goes on from CACGHD010000004.1 coordinate 12,555, forward strand.
GATTGATTCGGAGTCCCAAAGAGGAGTATTGACTGAACCAAGAGTTATTGTGCAAGCTCTTATTGAATTAGATCTCTCCTCCTCCCTCAAGCATTTAGTAAACATAGCTAATGCAGATTTTGAAACACAATAAGCTCCCCATTGGGGGAATGCATTATAAGAGGCATGACTACTAACATTAATAACTAAACCACCATTTTTTCTCATTTGTGGAATTATTGAACTACAAATTTGAAAAACACTTGTCAGGTTTATTTGAATAGTTTGTTCCCATTGACCTAATTCCATTTCGACTAAAGGGATATTAAATGCGCAACCGGCATTATTTATCAATACTGAAGGGCATCCATATTTCTCAATTGCATCTTTAACACAATGCTCTATTTCTAGGGGATTAGATAAGTCACATTTTACTAGGTTAATTTTTGATTTAGTGGTCAACAGTTCGCTCTTTAGTTTCTCCATTAAAACCATATTCCTGGAGAGTAAAATTAAATCCCAGCCAGCATTGGCAAAAGTAATTGCGGTAGATCTACCAATACCTTTCGAAGCACCGGTTATAAAAGCTAGTTTCAAGTTATTCAGTTTTTTTGGGGATTTCACTATAAATTTCTTCAATATTATTCGCTTCGATAAATTTACCTAAAACCCTGAACTTTTTGTATCTTTCCTCAATTAATTGATCTTCAGGCATTTGAAGTAGAGCATTCAGGTGTTTCTCAATAGCCTCTTTTAATGTATTACCAGCATCTAAAGGAGCCCAATTATTCCCACCAGAAGGTTCTGGTAAAACCTCATCTATAATACCTAATTTAAGTAAATCTTTGCCTGTAATTTTAAGTGCTGATGCTGCTTCTGGTGCCTTCGCAGCATCTCTCCACAAAATTGATGCACATGCTTCTGGACTAGCAACCGTGTAAACACTGTGTTCAAACATTAGTAACCTATCGGCGACACCTATTCCAAGTGCGCCTCCTGAACCTCCTTCTCCAATGACAGTAGCAACAATTGGAACTTTCAATCCAAACATCTCTCGAAGGTTTCTTGCAATTGCTTCACCTTGTCCTTGTTCTTCAGCTTTTAAACCAGCATAAGCTCCAGGAGTATCAATAAATGTAAGAATTGGCAAAGCGAATCTATTTGCATGCTGCATTAATCTAAGAGCTTTTCTGTAACCTCCTGGTTTTGCCATACCAAAGTTTCTTACTACATTTTCTTTAGTATCCCTTCCTTTTTGATGCCCTAACATCAACACTGGTCTATTATTTATCGAACCTATCCCCCCAATTAATGCCATATCATCGCCACCATTTCTGTCTCCATGTAATTCGATCCAGTCATCACAAAACATTTGAACAAAGTCCAAGGTACTTGGTCTTTGAGGATGTCTAGCTACCTGAATCTTTTGAGCAGGGGTGAGAGATTTAAATATTTCTTCTCTTCTTCTAGCAGCTAAGGTTTCAAGTTGTAGAAGCTGTTGACTAACATCTACCTCTGAATCTCGAGCTAATTCTTTAATTTGCTCTATCTGCTTCTCAAGTTCAACAAGAGGCTTTTCAAAATCAAGAAGGTAACGTTTAGCCATGATTTAGACTGTTAACACTTTAGGCTGCTTATCAAGTCCAATGGCGGAAAAACCATGCTTTAAAGAAGCTGCTCCAATAAATTCCATCTTTTCAAGGGATATGTTATTTCTTCCCCAACTAAAGTTTGTATGACACTTTTCAAATTCTAAAATCATAGCTTCTGCAAAGCAAGCAAACATCTCTCGCTGAGGGTTTTGCATTTCCGCAAGTTCCATCATATTCCAACCAATATCATTGAAAAACTCTACTATACCTCCTTTTAAAACATAAATATTTTTACCCTGAAATTTCTCATCAAGATTTTTGGGGTATCCACCATCAATCATTAAACATGGTTTTTTTAAGTTGTCAGTATCAATTTCAATAGTTTTAGGCATACTTGCGACCCAAACAACAATGTCCGCCTGAGGCAATGCCTCATCCAGGTTTGTTATGGTGCCACCATCTAATTCTTTTTGTAACCGCGCTAGAGGTTCTTGTTGTCTTGCTACCATAAGAAGTTCTGAAATCCCAGTTTTATTGATAAGCCACCTACAAACAGCGCTGCCAATATCACCTGTAGCACCAATTACAGCAACAGTTGCTTTTTTAAGGTCTATCCCAATGCGAGGAGCATTTATTTCTAGTTGCTTACAAATAACCCAGGCGGTATGAGTATTACCAGTAGTAAACCTTTCCCACTCCAATGAAGTATTTCTAATTTGTTTATGCTGTAGAAGATTAAAATTCTCAAAAATAATAGAAGTAAATCCTCCTAAAGCGGTAATATTAATCCCTTTTTTCTGAGCTAGTTCCATAGCATTTAGTACTTTTCTTCTAGCGGTTTTAAACCTAGAAAGCATTTCAGGAACAAAGCACGAATCTATATAAGAACCTTCAATAGATATTCCAGTTGCACTCTTCACTTCTACATTTTCAACAAGCTGAGGAGGAGCAGTACACCAGACATCCAAGTCGCCATCAGCAATATGATCAAAGCCTAGCATCGAAGCTTTTCTTTTTGCATCTTCAAAACTTGTTGAGTGACCTATTAACCCAAACATTTAAAATTTATAAATGGTTTCTATACGATGTTATGAACAATAGCACAGAGGTAACTACTTAAATAGGTTTAATTAATTATTAAAAGCCTTAATTAATTAGAAATGTAATTAGACGATAGCTGCCATAGCCATTCTTGCAATTTCTCTATTATCTAGACCTATTTCCATCAATGTATCTTGATAAGCAATCATAAATTCTTCCATTAATTCTTCTCTGTCCATAGCTAAAACTGATGCATCATCTGCTACTTCATCTAGCATCTTTTTAATTAACGGAAGATTAACCTTATTAGCTTCCATTAATTCCTCCTTACAAGTTGATAGATTCTCTTTAAGCCACTCTTGACCGTAATTTAAATGTAGATATTCATCTTTAACAACTCCCTCTGTTATTTTTTTTGCAAAAGGATCAGCAACTCTTATGTAGACGTTATAAGCAGAAATTGCAAATGCTTCAATCAAGATGGCTTGTATTAAAAGACATGTTGTTAAATTTCCTTTTTCAAGAGCAACTTGAAAATTACCATGTAATTTAGAGAAGAATTTTTTAGCAAAGTCCATATCAGCTACTACACCTAAATTTCTTCCACATGCAGTAAAGCCTTTTTTATGCTTCATTTCCATTCTTGCCAATTTAGTTAATTCCTCTAACTCATTTGGAATTAAAGTTGCTATTGAAATGTAATTATCATGAGCCTCTTGCTCTCCCTCTATAACAATTGCATTTATTCTGCTGTATGCATCCTTATAAGAATCTGTAGTGAAGTCTGGTAAATCTAGAGAAATCGGATTAATCGATTCTTCAATAGTTTTTTTATTTGATTCTAGAGTTTGCATGTCAGTAATCTTTAGCTCATTATGCATGAATATTACACGATTATAGAGAGTTTATTTAAATATCATGAAAATAGTTTCAATTGTTAAGTCACATTTTTTACTTAAACTTATTTAAGAATTGTTTGGCCAATCTGATTGCATCAGATTCATAATCAATTTGAACCAATGATTAATCAATAATTCCTTTAAATTTTTTCCTAAAGACTCATTTGCTCCTCTACTATCTCCAATAACACCTGATTTACTAAAGTCGTCAGTAAGCCAAGCAGTAGGCGCATTCCCCTCTAGACTCCACCCTTCTGGGATTTGTCCCTTAATGCTCTCATTTGGGCGTTCATCACCTACTAATTCTGGTTTCAAAGCGAGCATCAAACTTGTTTCAGCTAAAGAGGCATGAAGCCCATCCTCGATCTCAGTTTTTGTTAACAATTCACTTACTCCATTAACACCACTCCATAGAAAACAAGGGAAAACTGCCATCCCTGGTGAGAAACTTCTTAGCTCTCTTGCCGCTGTGTTTAATAGTGAGATTTGACCTCCATGTCCATTTATTAATATCAATCTTTTAAAACCCATTTCAGATAATTGCCCTCCGACTTCCTTAATCATTGAGGTTATTAAATTCGAGGAAAGTGAAATTGTCCCAGCAAAACCTTTATGTTCTGGCGAAAACCCAATATATTGAGTTGGAAGTTTTTTTAATGGAATATCGGCAGGTAGTAATTTAAAAACTTCGTTAATGATGTCATTAACAAAAATACTATCTGTTGCAAGAGGCAAATGAGGTCCATGTTGCTCAACAGCACCAAATGGCCAAATCACTGTTGATCTTTTTTCTTTTGCAATACTCTCAATTTCTTGCCAATTTAAATATTCAAATTTATTAGATATTGGTTTAAAGTTCATTAATTTTAATTTTGAGTACTAACATTTAGAGTATGTTAATAATTAATTATTCTTATTTTACCTACGATGGGAGCAAGTAATAAAAATGCCCAAGATAATATCCAACCAAAGGGCAATAAAAAACCTCTTCAGGTACTTCACATAAGCAAGAAAGATTCTCAAGAAATAAATAATGAGCAAAACAATTCGCAAGAAGATTTAAAAAAAGAAAATATTGCAATCAAACCTCAAGTCATTAAAGATAATTCAATAAAAGAAATTGAGGATAGTAATGAAAAGACAAAGGATTTTGATATCTCTCAACAAGATTTAACTCAACAAGACTTAAATAGACCGCTTAATTTTTCTGAGCAAAATACAGATTTTCAATTAGAAAGAACAGTTGATGAATTCGATTTTGATGAAAGTGCTTTTTTGGAGGCTTTAAATGCAAATGAGCCAATTGGGGCTACTGGAGAAATAATTTCAGGTAAGGTTATAGCAATCGAAAGTGATGGATTATATGTTGACATTGGTGGAAAGGCACCTGGTTATATGCCCAAAAAAGAATGTGGTTTGGGTGTCATAACTAACTTTAAAGAAAAGTTTTCTATAGGCCTTGAAATGGAAGTTTTGGTTATCAAAGAACAAAATGCTGATGGGATGGTAACAGTGAGCGCTCGGGCATTAATTCTCAGGCAAAGTTGGGAGAAAGTATCAAGTTCTGCAAAAAATGGAGAATTAATAAACGTTTTAATTAATGGATTTAACAGAGGTGGGCTTACTTGTGATGTAGATGGATTAAGAGGATTTATCCCCAGATCCCAACTTGAAGATGGTCAAGATTATCAATCTTTTGTTGGCAAAAATCTAAGAGTGGCGTTTCTTGAGGTTAATCCAGAATCCAGAAAATTAGTTCTCTCTGAGAAGAAAGCATCATTAGTTTCTAAACTTACAAGTCTAGAGTTAGGTCAATTAATTGAAGGAGAAGTTTTAGCTGTAAAACCATATGGCTTTTTTATTGATTTAGGGGGAGCTAGTGGACTTCTTCATCAATCCTCACTAACAAATGGATCGATTCGTTCTTTACGAGAAGTTTTTAGAGAAGGGGAAATTATAAAAGCTTTGATATCTGAAATTGACCTCGAAAAAGGGCGCATTGCTCTCAATACAGCACTCCTGGAAAACTCTGCAGGAGAATTAATTATTGATAAGCAAAAAGTTATGCAAGAAGCCACAGAGAGAGCACTAAAAACTAAAGCACTTTTCGATAAAAAAGAACAGGAAAAATGAAAATTAATAAAACAATTGAGTCAAGTCTTAAATTAAAAATTTCAGATTGGGAATTAGACTTCTACTCAAGACCAATTATTGAATCAAATGGAAAAAAAAGGTGGGAGTTAATTATTTGCTCTACAAGAAGTTATAAGACAGAAGATATTTTTCTTTGGAATAAAAAATGCCCTGCCAATGAAGTTAATTCAGTATGGCTTACAAAGGCACTAAATGAAGCAATAAGTGAAGCAAAAAAACAAGGGTGGGGGAAACCTTCAATAGTTCGATTCTGGAGGTCTTCAATGAAATCGATCATAAAGAAATCCCTAGAGGCTGTAAGTATTGAGGCTCTTGTGAGTAGGAGAACTTATGATTTATTAGATAGAATCGAATTTCTTGAGAAAGAGATTTATCCAAAAGAAAAAGGTTATGTAAGAGGTGTATTAGCTCCTACTTTTACTTCTAATATGGAAAACTCTCCTACCCCTTTACCAGAAGAAGTAAGGGGTGATGCTTTAACCATCTCTGAAATATCAATTGGAGAATTAAAATCAGCAGAAAATTGGCCTATTGAATTTGGAGAAATTTTCCCAATTCAGCAAGATTTAGATGATAATTACTTAGTCCCAGGATTAAGACTCTTTAGCAAAGATAGATCTTTAGCACTTTCTGCATGGTTCAGTTGTTTAGAACCTATTAAATTAGTCATTAATAAGAACCAACTTATACTTGAAGCTTCAGAAGACGATAAGTGGCTGGTTACAGATTTACCTGAAAAAGATGCAAACATTTTGAGTACAAAATTTTTAGAGAATAAAAAAAATTCTTTTGATTATCAATTTATTTCCATACAGTCAACGCCATACATCGAAAAATTTGCAGGATTCTGGATCTTGAGAGATATTGAATTAATTTCATAAATTCAGTTTAGGAGCAGGAACTATTCCATACAAAGAAATATATTTCTCAAAAGCTGAAATTTTAATTCAAAACAAAAAATTTGAGTATTATTCATCACCTATCCTTAGTCGAAATAATTTTAAACATGCATATTTTACAAAATCAAGCTCTGAGAAATTTCTTCAATTATTAGGGAATAACTTTAATGAAAATTACATTAATTGTGTTTCCAATCAAATTCACAGTAATGTGATAGTGTTTGGATCACAATCGGGAGAAGGTATTAAGACTGATGCAGATGGTCTTGTTGGTAATAAATGCAATCAAAACTTATGGGTTTACACAGCTGATTGTATGCCAATATTTTTTGCAGATAAAAGTACAAGAAATGTAGCTACCTTGCATTGTGGAAGAAAAGGATTAGAAAAAAAAATAATAAAAAATCTTGTTAAAATTTTCGATAATTTAGGAACATCTAGAGATAACTTAATTGTTGCAATAGGACCAGCAATTTCGAAGGAACATTATCTAGTTGATAAAATGACACTCAAAGAATTTTATAGAAAGGCCGAAAACAGAAACATACCGGTCAATTTGACTAAAGCTGAAAAAGATCTTTTTTTTAGTAATTCAAATTACTTCAAAGAGAAAAGCTTAAATCAACTCGATCTTAAAAGATCTGCTTATAGACAACTTTTAAATGAGAACATTCCCAATGCAAATATAGACATCTCAAATTTATGTACATACAAATTAAAGAATCAATTTAATTCCTGGAGAAGGAGCAAAACATTCTCAAGACAATGGAATTTTATTTGCACATAGAGATAGTTAACTTGAACAAATTTCACTAGTTAAGTCTTTGGCGAATAGTAATTCGGTCATCTCCTTAGTACCTTTAATATTAAAAACTTTGGCTAACAAAACATTTTCTTTGAAACCAAAAGGTTTTATTTTCACTTTGCTTCCCCTTGGGAATTCACTCTTAAGTAAATTAGTTGCTTCAAGCTCATCATTTTCATTTACATCTACACAAAATAGTCCAATTGTTAAATTCCTATTTTGATCCCCTACCAAAATAGTATTTGAACTTTTAATTTGAAGAATTTCGGCCGAGTTAACTATTACAGGATTAAAAAAAATCAAGCAGACTATAATTAAAATTTTTGATAATTTTTTCAATGCAGAAATTTCTAAGTTTTTAAATTACCTTAAAATTAATTTTTTAAAATGACGAATTAAAAAATTAGTCTTCACAATTAACATATCCAACCATTTGAGCATTACTTTTACCAGGAGGGACCATTGGATAACAATTTTCACCTCTTCTGACAAGGATATTAATCAAGACAGGGCCGTCATGATCAAGCGCATTTTTTAATTCATTCTGTAATTGTTTTCTATCAGAAATTAAGTATCCTTTAACTCCAAAAGACTCAGCAAGTTTTACAAAATCAGGTTCACCAGAACTCATATCAGATGAGGAATATCTTTCATCATAGAAACTTTCCTGCCATTGTCTTACCATCCCTTGCCAGCGATTATTGATAATAATCAATTTCACCTTTAGACCATATTGAGATAAAGTTCCTAATTCTTGAATATTCATTAAGACACTTGCATCTCCCGCAATACAAATTACATCTGAATTAGGTAAGGCTACTTTTACACCTATTGCAGCCGGCAACCCAAAACCCATAGTTCCTAAGCCTGCACTACTAATCCATTTTCTTGGAGAATTCCTAAGATATTGAGCAGCCCACATCTGATGTTGTCCTACATCTGTAGTTACATAAGCTTCTGGTAAAAGTTCCCTCACTTTTAAAAGAACCTCCTGAGGATAAATTTCTCCTTCTTTAGGCGGGTCATATAAAGGGTGTTTATTTTTCCAAAAATCAATTTTTTCTAACCAGTTTTTCGTCTTACAAGTAAATTTGTTTTTTAGAAATTGTTCATTAATTTTGAGAACTGCTTTTGAAACATCAGCAACAATTGCAACATCTACACGTCGATTTTTATTAACTTCTGCTGGGTCGATATCTATATGAATTACCTTTGCATTAGGTGCAAAAGTATCTAATTTTCCAGTCACCCTATCATCGAATCTAGCTCCAATAGCAATTAAAAGATCGCATTCTGTAACAGCAAAATTTGCATAAGCAGTTCCATGCATTCCTAACATACCTACTGATAAATTGTCTTTCTCATCAAAAGCACCCTTCCCCATTAATGTTGTGGTAACTGGTATTTGATAATTCTTTGCCAAAGTTTTTATTTCATCATGAGCTCCTGAAGATATTGCCCCACCTCCCACGTATAAAAGAGGTCTTTCAGAATCTTCTATTAATTTAATTGTTTTTTTGACATCGCAATCATTGATTTCTCCATTCCTTTTAAACCCTTTAGGAATAATCTCACCAGGCAAAACTCTTTGGTAATTAAAGAACTCCTGACCTACATCTTTGGGTATATCAATTAAAACAGGGCCAGGTCTTCCAGATGAGGCTATAAAAAAAGCTTCAGAAACTACTTTCGCGATATCCGAAGGATCCCTTATTACCCATGAATGTTTCACTATTGGAAGTGTTATGCCAAAAATGTCAGTTTCTTGGAAAGCGTCTGTCCCTATAGCAGGTCTTGGAACTTGACCTGTAACTACAACTAGAGGGACTGAATCCATTTGCGCAGTGGCAATTCCAGTTACCAAATTTGTTGCACCCGGACCTGAGGTTCCAAAACATACTCCTACTTCACCAGTAGATCTTGCATATCCATCAGCCGCATGAGAACCACCTTGTTCATGCCTAACCATATAATGCTTTAACCAACCATCTTGTTCTGCCTTATGAACAGCGTCATATATTGGTAGTATGGCTCCCCCAGGATATCCAAATATAACTTTTACTCCATGAATTTTTAAAGAATCCATTAGTGCATCTGCACCAGTTATCCAAACTGGATTTTCATGTTTTGAACTACCCTTTGGAAAGGATCTCGAAGTAAGGGTCACTAAAGAAATTCAATATTTACTTTAAATATTAAACTCAATTAAATACTTTTGCCTCATTTAGAAATGTAATGTCAGAAATATATTCAAAAAAATCTTTCAATAAATTTAAAAATTTTCAAATTAATATCAATTTTTTTATAAGATGCCTAATTTATGTAGAGGTCCAGATCCTGAAATAAGTTCAATAAAAAGCACAAGAAAAATAATCATTGCAACCCTTCCGTTCCACACCTCTGAACTATTATTCCAACCCCATTGCCACTTCTCCTGAGGATAAAGTTTAACTTTTTCAGGCAACTGTGAAGCCTCCTCTATATTAACTAAAGGCCCTTCCAAGCAGGAAATAACTAGATCACTAAGACCTTCAATAAAAGTAGGATGAGTATTTAGAGCCTTAACTCTCCGAAAGTTTTTAATACCAGCCTTTTCAGCAATTTCTTTATATTCAATATCAATTTCTTGCAACGTTTCAATATGCTCTCCAACGAAACTTATAGGAACCACAACTAGATCATTAACATTTGACCTTCCAAGATCAGCTAAAACTTCTTCTGTATAAGGCTTCAACCATTCAACAGGACCAACTCTACTCTGATAAGAAAGTGTATGAGGGTTACTATGTCCTAAACATTTTTCCAACTCATTTATAATTAACAATGAACAATCTTCAATTTGTTGTTTGTAAGGGTCTCCTGCTTCCTCTACGTAACTCTTAGGAACTCCATGAGCAGTGAAAAATATATGGGCTTTTGAAGGTGATTCACAAAGTGAAATTTGTTCAGAAATTAATTCAACCATAGACTTTAAATAACCTGATTGACTGAACCAACTCCTTACACATCTCATTGGAACCTTCTTAAATTCATCATCAGAATCTCGCAATTTTTTTAATTCTCTAAAGCTCGAACCACTAGTACTTATAGAAAAATGTGGATATAGGGGTATTACAACAACTTGATCTATACCATCTGCTTTCATATCAGCTATGGCTGATTCTGTAAAAGGATGCCAATACCTCATAGCAATATAGGTAGTAGCATTAAACCCCTTCTCCCTTAATTTAGACTGTAATTCTCTTGCTTGTTGTTCAGTTATTCTTCTGATAGGTGATCCACCACCTATAGAAAGGTAGGCCTGTTGTGAAGTAGTGCTCCTAAGCGTACTAATTAACCAAGCTAGGGGTCTTTGAAAAGCAGGGAAAGGGGTCCTGATTATTTCTGGATCAGAAAAAAGATTGTATAAGAATGGACCTACATCGTTAATGCGTTCAGGCCCCCCTAAATTCATTAGTAAGACGCCTATTTTATCCATCTAAAATTTATGGAGATTGAAAATAAACATTAAAAACGTCATTATATGGTCAATTATATAAGCAAATGGACGTAATTCAGGAAATTAATAATGTCAATGATAAATTTGCTACTCAAGGAAGCAAGCTTAAAATTGAGAAAAGAGGAGAGAAATTAAATATTCGTGGTTCACTACCTTCCAAAGAAGATAAAAATAACTTTAAAATTCAAAGAATATCCCTTGGTTTAAAGGCCAATATTTCTGGATTAGAGGAAGCCAAAAAAAAATTACAATTAATCAATTTGCAATTAGAATTGAATCAATTCGAATGGATTAATTGGATAGGCAATCCCTATAAAAAACAAATAAAAGATGGTTTTGAATTTCCAAATAGATTAAATCAATTTGAGGAATTTTTTTTTAAAGAAAAAAAAGGTGATTTCAAGACCAGCACTAGAAAAACTACATGGAGAAGTTCTTACAAACCATATATGAAAAGAATCCTAGATGTTTATAGTGATCACGAAAATGAAGCTTTAGAGAAAATATTTCAAAAGACACTTGAAAGTTACAAGGAAGGAAGCAGAAGTAGAAAACAATGCGCTACATCTCTAAATGTTTTGGCTAAGTTTTTGGACATTAAACTACCAGAAGATTGGAAATTAAATTCTAGAGGATATGGTCTAAACAAAGCAGGATTTAGGGAACTCCCGACAGACGAGTTAATAGAAAAACTTTGGGAGAAAATACCAAACAAATCTTGGAAATTTGTTTTTGGTTTGATGGCTACCTATGGATTAAGAAATCATGAAGTATTTTTTTGTGATTTAAGTTCTCTAACAAATTTTGGGGACAAAATTATTAGAGTTTTACCTACAACTAAAACTGGGGAACATCAAGTTTGGCCATTTCATCCTGAATGGGTGGAAAAGTTCGAGTTATCAAAACTTGGTAAAAATCCAGAACTACTACCAAATATTAAAAGAGACCTTAAAATCACAACCTTACAGAATATTGGGAAAAAAATTACAGACCAGTTTAAGCGTTACTCTTTACAAATAAAACCTTATGATCTAAGGCATGCTTGGGCAGTAAGAACTATTTTTTATGATTTACCTGATACTGTGGCAGCTAGAATGATGGGACATTCGGTTAGTTTACATACGCAAACTTATCACCACTGGATTACTAAAAGAGATCAACAACAAGCAGTAAATAATGCACTATTAAAAGTTAAAAAAGCTAAAAATATTTAAAGATTTATAATCATTAAATAAAAATTAGGTTCATATGCAAGAAAAACCTTCATCTTCCGAGAAAATATTTAATCTCGATAAAAAAGCCAAAAAACTTGGAATGGGAGGAAAACTAACCTCAGATAGCGATGAGAGCTTATATAAAAAAAGAATGCAACAAAGAAAAGATATTCAAGCCGAAAGACTACAAATTAGAAAAACAAAAAAAGGATTATTGATTGTCTTTACAGGAAATGGCAAGGGCAAGACAACTGCATCTTTAGGAATGGCTTTAAGGACGATAGGGCATGGCTATAAAGTGGCAATAATTCAATTTATCAAAGGAGGCTGGACTACTGGAGAAGAAAAAGCACTTAAACATTTGTCTTCAAAGATATCTTGGCATTCATTAGGAGAAGGATTTACTTGGGAAACACAAGACAGAATAAGAGATGAAAAATTAGTTCAAGAAGCATGGCAACTAGCCAAAGAATATATAAAAAATAAATCTTATAAACTTATCATTCTAGATGAAATTAATATCGCTACAAAACTTGGTTATCTTGCACCACAAGAAATTATCACTTTTTTAAATAGCTTAAATAATAGAAAAAATCATATTGTTCTAACTGGAAGAGGAGCATCTGATTCGATTATCAATTACGCTGATCTAGTTACAGAAATGAAACTAATAAGACATCCTTTTAAAGAACAAGGAATAAAAGCACAAAAGTGTGTTGAATTTTAGTCACAGCAAATCATTATTTAAATTTTCTTAAGGCGGGTTTAGAAATGTTTAAAGACGCAAGCAATATCTGAACAAAAAATAAATTTGGTGCATTTACTTGCTAAGGTCTTAAAAGTACAATCATTGAATGACTTACAAAAGAGTTCTCTTAAAACTTAGTGGTGAAGCACTAATGGGTGAAAAGCCATATGGAATTGACCCTGCTATAGTTCAATCAATTGCAGAGGATGTTTCAAAAGTAGTCGAAAATAATGTACAACTTGCAATAGTTGTTGGGGGTGGAAATATTTTTAGAGGGCTTAAAGGGTCTGCAGATGGCATGGATAGAGCTACGGCGGATTATGTTGGTATGCTCGCAACTGTAATGAATGCAATTTCACTTCAAGATGGTTTAGAAAGAGTAGGAGTTGCAACCAGAGTGCAAACAGCAATCGAAATGCAGGAAATTGCAGAACCCTATATAAGAAGAAGAGCTATGAGACACCTTGAAAAAGGTAGAGTTGTAGTGTTCGGAGGTGGATGCGGAAATCCATTTTTTACAACTGACACTACAGCAGCTCTTAGGGCAGCAGAAATAAATGCTGAAGTTGTTATGAAGGCTACCAAAGTTGATGGAGTATATAATTGTGATCCTAATAAATTTAAAGATGCAAAAAAATATTCTACTCTTAGTTATCAACAAGTTCTTAGTGATGAAATCGCAGTAATGGATAGTACTGCAATTGCACTATGCAAAGATAACAATATCCCTATTATGGTTTTTGATATATTCAAGAAGGGGAACATCTCCAAAGCTGTTGCTGGGGATCCTATAGGTTCATTAATTGGTTAAAGCTTATTTAAATTTTTTTACTATGAAAGAAAAAGAAATTCAAGAAAATATGAATAAAAGTATTGAAGCAACCCAAAGAAACTTTAATACAATCAGGACGGGTAGAGCTAATGCTTCATTGTTAGACAGAGTAAGTGTTGAGTACTACGGAGCAGAAACACCAATCAAATCACTTGCCACAATAAGCACTGTTGATTCACAAACAATTTCAATACAACCCTTTGATATTTCATGTTTACAAGCGATAGAGAAATCTATTTCTATGAGTGATTTAGGTATTACTCCAAATAATGATGGGAAGGTTATAAGAATAAATGTTCCTCCCTTAACAGAGGAAAGAAGAAAAGAATTTTGTAAATTAGCCTCTAAATATGCAGAGGAAGGAAAGGTAGCTTTGAGAAATATTAGAAGAGATGCTGTTGATAAAGAAAAAAAAGAAGAAAAAGATGGTCTCATTTCTATTGACGAATCGAGAGACAATCAATCTGAAATTCAGAAAATTACTGATAAATATATTGCTTTAATAGAAACTAAATTATCTGAGAAAGAGAAGGAAATTCTAAAAGTTTGATCGGATTTGATGTTGTAATAATTGGTGGAGGTTTATCAGGATCTTCCACCGCTCTTAACTTATCAAAGAAAGGATATTCAGTCTTAATTATTGAAAAAGAAAAATCCCAAGATTACAAACCATGTGCAGGCGGGATGGCATCTTCGATGCAAAAATTTCTTCCTTTAAATATAGAAGAATGCATAGAATCAAAAATTAAAAATGTTGAATTCAGATGGAAAGCTACAGATAATGTAACTGCTGATCTGAATGGTGAATCCCCATTTTGGATTGTTAAAAGAGAAAAACTAGATCAAATATTACTTGATGAATCCTTGAGTAATGGAGCTCAGATAATGAGACCATTATTGATAGAAAAAATCATAAAAAAAAATGATAAGTGGGAAATTACTTGCAATAACAAAATAAAATATATTGCAGAATTTCTTGTAATTGCAGATGGGTCTCAATCCATTTGGGCGAGTTATTTCAAGTTAGGGCCAAGAAAACCGAAATTTGCAAACACACTCTCATTAAGATTAAAAGGGTTAGGTGAAATACCTAGAGATGCAGTTAGATTTGAGTTTGGATTTATAAAATATGGATTTGCATGGGCATTCCCACTAAGAGAAAGCTTAAATATTGGTTTAGGTACTTTCATAAATAATGGTCTTTTAGAAAATCAGGCTATAAATAAACAAGTAATCCGAAGCTTCGGTTTTGATGATTTTCCTCATAAAACAATTATTAAGAAACTGAGAATATGGAATGGCTTCCACTCAATTAATGGTGACAAAGTTTTGGCGGTTGGAGATGCCGCATCTCTATGTGATCCATTTTTAGCTGAAGGAATTAGACCATCTTTAATTAGCAGTTTTTATGCTGCAGAATACATAGATCAGTGCCTTTCAGGAAAAATAGATGATTTAAATCTTTATACAAAAAAAATTAATAATATTTGGGGGGTATCAATGGCTTGGGGGAGGAGAATAGCCCAAGTGTTTTATAGATTTCCCAGAACTGGATATCAATTAGGTGTCAAAAGAAAAACCGCACCTAAACGTATTGCTCAAATATTATCAGGAGAAATGAGTTATGAAGATATTGCAAAAAGAGTTATCAGAAGGCTTTTAACAAAAAGTGAAACTTAATTCTTTTTCAATTCAAACTTAAATTTAGTTTGCAGAAATCAATTTATGATTTTTAATCTCTGAATATCTTTTCAGCAGTAGCTCTTCCAATTCTTCTATAGCCTTACTGAATCCAGTAATACCTTCACTAAGCTTTTCACTTGCCATTTGATCTTCTAACATACTTAATCTGAAATCTTTTTCTTCAAATTCGTAGTCAATAGAATTATTTATTTGGGTACTTACATCTAATTTTCTAACTAACTCTCCTTTTTCTTTTTTCAGTTCCTCAAGAAATTTTGGTGCGATTGTTAAAAGATCGCAACCTGCTAATTCTTTTATTTCATCAAGATTTCTAAAACTCGCTCCCATTACTTCTGTCTTGAATCCCTTTTCTTTAAAATACTTGTATATTTTAGTAACCGAAATAACACCAGGGTCTTCAGCACCAACAAAAGTAGTTTTACCAGTTTTTGCTTTATGCCAATCTAATATACGACCGACGAACGGAGAAATTAGAGTTATTTTTGCATTGGCACAAGTTACCGCTTGGCAGAAGTTAAAAAGTAAAGTTAAGTTGCACTTAATGCCCTCTTTTTCCAAAATTTCAGCTGCCTTAATTCCCTCCCAAGTTGCGGCAATCTTAATCAAGATTCTTTGCTTTTCAATTCCAAAATTTTTGTAAAGTTTGATCAATTTTCTAGCTTTTTCCACAGTAGCTTCAGTATCAAAGCTCAGTCTTGCATCAACTTCTGTAGATACGCGCCCTGAAATAATTTTCAAAATTTCTTTTCCAAAAAATACTGAAACTTGGTCAACAGTTTCTTTAATTAACTCAATTTCGGAGAATCCTTGGGGCAATGCATTTTCTGAACTTTCTAAAGCTTTATCAATTAATTTCACATAATCAGGGTTCTTAGCAGCAGCAAGTATTAGCGATGGATTGGTGGTGGCGTCCCTTGGTTGAAATTTTTTTATCGAATCTAAATCTCCAGTATCGGCAACAACAACGGTCATTGAGGACAATTGTTCTAAAATTGAATTCATATCTAGATAATCATGTATATACATAAACTAGCTTTTATTCCAGATGAAATCATCAAATAATGAACTAAATATTTATAAAATTGGAAAATTTTAGGGTTTTTTAACAATCATTCCATGATCTTTAATCTTGGGAGGTATTTTTTCAATTACTATCAAACTCTCGATAATTTCTTTAGCAACTGGTACTGCAACAGTTGAGCCATATGCATAAGATTTAGATGGCTCATCAACAACTACTAAGACAGCATATTTCGGATCATTAACTGGTAAGGTCGCCACAAAACTGCAAACTTTTTTACTTGTATAAGATCCATTTAAGGCTTTTTGGGAAGTGCCCGTTTTCCCTGCTATCCTATAACCCTCGATTTTCACTCCAGATCCACTACCTTTATCAACTACGCTTTCCATCCATTCAAGAACAGTTTTAGAGACTTCGTGTGAAAAAAATTGTTTTCTTGGATTTTTATTAACTCTTCCTTTGAAAGTTGAAGTTACATGAGGAGTCACTTCAAAACCACCATTTGCTAGAGCCGCATGAAGTTGGACCAATTTAAGTGGCGAGATTGAGAATCCTTTACCAAAAGAAGTTACAGCAGGCTCAATTGATTGATTTACAAATAAATCTTTTCTCTTTAGTTGGCCAGCAGTTGATTCAAATAAGTCAGTCTCTAAATTTTTATTTATACCTAAATTTTTTAGCCAATCCCAATAAATTGTAGGGTCTAAATTTTGCATTATTTTTACCATCCCAACATTACTTGAAACCTGCAATACTTTTGGATAGTCAATGTATCCATTACCTTTTTTATCCCAATTAGAAAGTGTCCATCCTCCAACATTAATTTTTCCAATATCTTCAACAAATCCATCTTTATGAATTACTTTTTCTTCTAAGGCTAAGGCAAGATTAATAGGTTTAAAAGTTGACCCAGGCTCAAATAAATCTTGAGAATACCAACCCCTAAAGAGTTCAGAATCATACTGCCAAAACTTATTTGGATCATATGACGGAGCTGAAACCAAGGAGAGAATCCGACCATTATTGACATCCATAACTATGGCAAATCCCTTCTTTGCTTTCCATTTGATTACCTGCTTTGATAATGCATTGAATGACGCTTTCTGTAATTTTGAATCTATAGTTAGGCCTAAACTTTTGTAATCAGAAATAAAATCACCTGGCGCTGAATTATCCGGTAGAGGAGTTCCATCTCCTCCTCTTTTTATTAAATTACTTTTATTAAAAACTTTAATTTGATTATCTAAATGAAGCTCTAAACCGGCTGAAGCTATATTCTCATCATTAACAAAACCGACAAGATTAGAATAAAGCTCCCCTTGTGGATAATATCTCTGCGAATATTTAAACAAATCAAGACCGCTTATTTGAAGGTTCTTAATCTTTTCTGCTTTTTCTTCGGAAATTTTATCCAAAAGCTTTACGCCACTCATTTTATTGTTAAATTTACTCAAGAGTATTTCATCATTAATATCCAATATATCTGACAATTTTTCTGCAACTTCTTCAATACTCCGAACTCTGTTAATTGAATCACCAGGAAAATTAAAATATTTTGGATGAGCCCATAATTTATAGAGCGGTTTATCGTATGCAATTAGTCTATTATTTCTATCAACAATTGCTCTCCTTTTTTTTAAGGCGTTAGTTTTAGAAGTCTGTATTAATCTAGCTTTCCTTTGCAAATCAGAGGCGTTAAAGACTTGCAATTTAACTAACCTACCAAACAAAACAAATATTAATAGTAAGCTAAAAATATATAGAAATTTAAATCTTGTTTGATCAAGGGGTATTAGACGAACAATTTTTTTGTATTTTTTCATCAATATCCCCTTTGATATTTGCTATCACTAAAACCTTCAACGAAACTACTTAAATTTTTCTTAAACAAACTTTCTTTTTTTTCTGGAAGGTTATCTAGATAGATTAAATCTCCAGGTTTAGTTTTTCTATAAATATTGAGAGAGTCAAGTTTACTTATATAAAACTCCTCAATTTTAGAAATATAATCTATGAGATTATTATTGATAGCTCTTGTTTTAGATAAGTTTTTATATGTATTTGACCATTTTCTTTGACTATTAAAAGATAAGAAAAATAAGGTGAAAATTAATACCAAAAGAGAGATATTAATGGTGTCAAAAATTTGATGTACTAATTTGATACTAATTATGGATGTTTTTTCAGAATTTTTTTTACTTTCATATGAAACCTTTTTTTTTAAATTAAATTGATTCCCATAAGGTTTCATCTATGATTTTTTATTTAAATAAAAGAAGTGTTATTAATTAAATAAACATCTTTTTGTTTGATTCGCAAGTAAAAAATTAAATTCTTTATGTCCTCAATAAGAACAAATTTAAGAAGGTCAATCCATTCCATAAAGAATGCATAATCACTGAGGAAAACAAACTCCCTGAAGCAATTCTTGTAATTGCTAATCCAATCCCTAGAACAAATAATGGCGGCATTTCTCCCAAACTTAAATGGGCTAATGCAAAGATAAAAGCTGAAACTATGATGCCCGAAATTACTCCAAAATCTCTTGAAAGAGTTGGTAGTAAAATGCCGCGAAATATTATCTCTTCAAATAGAGGAGCTAATATAGTTGTTGTTACAAATAATAGAAAAAATGATAAGTAATTATTATTATTAAGAACAATTTCCAGTAAGGGATTACTCCCATTCTGATTATCGATCAGACTATTCATAATTAGAGAGATCAATAAAACAAAAGGAACAATTGTTAACCAACCTTTAATTCCCTGAATAAATGCATATTTTATTGGCAAGAAATTGAACTGTAAATAATCTTTTTTAAAAGTAAATTCACCATTCAAGGATTTAATTTGATAAAAAACTATCCATAATGGTGGAATAGCCATAAAAAGATATCCAAAGAAAATTTTTAAAGATTGAGACAACTCATTAGAGATATTTTTAGAAAAAAGGTCGACCAAACTGATAGAAAATAAAGGTGATACCACTTCTCCTAAAACAACGAATCCACCTGCAATTAATAAAACCATATCTATTAATTCTAAATCTAAGGATTTAATTTCTTTCCAGCCAAACTTTTTCAAAGTTATAGTTCTCCATAATATTTTTAAAGCCAGAATAGAGCCAATAAGTATTGTTAAAAGCGGTATTAGTCTTATGGCTAATATTTTAAAAAACATTTTGCTTGAAAATGATTTTGTTATTAATGCACTATCGTCAAAATCAAATTTCCGGCTTAAAAGGTGATATAAAAATCTATCACCTTTAAATAAATCAAATTTTTCGGAATTTACTTTATATGAATTATTATTATTAGATTTTTTTTCTATCTCATCAATCAGAAATTTATAGTTTTTATCTTCAAAATTTTTGGATATATTTTTATAAATTAAAGGATCATTTGTTTCTGAAGTAATTATTCGAATTAATTTATTTCTTTCTGTTAGCGCTTCAAATGAGACATCAGTAAGTGATTTATTTATTTGATCAACAGGATCATTAATGATAAAAAATTTCTTAAGATTTACAGGTATTGATTGGACAGATAATTCAGCAATTTCTTGCTCTTTTTGACTAATATCAAATGAAACAGATGGTCTATTTAAACTGTCTCTTAATCCTTGTTGCCATACAAAAAAAGTTATGGCGATAGAAATAAAAGCTAAAGTGAGTTTTGACTTAGAAGTATTTTTAAAGATCATAACTTATTATATTCTTGAAAACTATAGTTAGTTATCATTGAATTTCCTATATTTATATATCTATTTTAATCACGCCATGAGATGATTAAATTATCTTAATTTTCAAATTTATATAATGGCTATAAGATTAGTTTTAGTTAGGCACGGACTAAGCAGTTTTAATGCAAAAGGATTAATTCAAGGAAGAACAGACGATTCATTATTAACTGATAAAGGATACGAACAAGCCCGAAAAGCAGGAAAAGCACTATCAAAAATAAACTTCGATAAAATTTATTCCTCCCCACTTGTGAGAGCGGCAGAGACTGCAAAAACAATTAAAAAGACCTTCAATAGAGAACAACATATTGTATTCGACGATAATTTGCTAGAGGTAGATCTTAGTGAATGGTCTGGTCTAAAAATTGATGAAATAAAAAAGAAATTTCCAGAAATTTACCCTATATGGAAAAATGATCCAGAAAATCTTATCTTAAAAAGAAATGACAATAAAACTTATAAACCTATTCAAGAGTTATTTTTTCAAGCAACAAATTTTGTAGAAGATATTTTAAAAATTTATCAAGACAAAGATGATATAAATATATTAGTTGTTGGACATAATGCAATTCTTAGATGTTTAATAATTTTGTTGTTAGGAAAGCCTAAGCAAGTTTTTAGAAAAATAAGATTAGAAAATGCTTCTTTCTCGATACTCAATATTTCAAAGAAAGATAATTCTTTTAAGACTCAAATTGAATGCTTAAATCAAACTTCCCATCTTAATAAAAATATTCCAAATAAAATTGGAGATTCCAGAATATTTCTAATAAGGCATGGTGAAACTGACTGGAACAAAGAAGGAAGATTTCAAGGCCAAATTGATATCCCTTTAAATGAAAACGGTAAAGATCAAGCTAGAAAGACTTTTGAATATTTGAGAAATATTTCTTTCAATAAAGCATTTTCAAGTGCAATGCATAGGCCTTATGAGACTGCACAAATAATCCTTCAAAATAACAAAGATTTAAAAATTGAGAAAATAGATTCACTCGTAGAAATCAGTCACGGATTATGGGAGGGTAAATTGGAAGCAGAAATTAGAGAAGAGTGGCCTGCTTTACTAAAAAATTGGCATGATAATCCTGAAGAAGTAATAATGCCCGAAGGTGAATGTATAAAAGATGTATCAGAAAGGTCAGTAGAAGCTTTTGAAAAAATATGTTTATCTCAAAAGGATAATGATCAAACCCTCATGGTTGCGCATGATGCAGTTAATAAAACTCTAATTTGTAATATCCTTGGGATTAATTATTCAAATATTTGGATGATAAAACAGGGTAATGGTGGCATAACTATAATTGATCTTTTTAATGATCCTAATAAGCCCTCTGTGATTAGCGCTCTTAACATTACAACACACCTAGGGGGAATACTTGATTCAACTGCTTCAGGTGCACTTTAAATTAAGCCTTGTTAAATTTTATTTTGATAAAGTCAGAGTCAGGGAAGTTCTTCATTTACTGAAAAAGCCAACTTGACTAAGAGGCCAAAATCTGAAATATGCTTTTCCAATTATCTCTTTTTTATGAAGAAATTTAGTTCCAGGCCAATATCTTCCATCCCAGCTATTTGCCCTATTATCACCTAAAACTAAAAAATGATCTTCTGGCACTTTTACGTTTTCAAATTTACCACAATTATTAAATAGGGATAATGAGCACTTATAAGAGACATAAGGTTCAGGAATTAATTTATTATTTATTATTAATTCACCATTAGAGTTTACACTTACAATTTCTCCTGGAAGGGCCACCACTCTTTTAATATAAGCATCGCAAGCTTGGTCCCTCAAACCTGGAATAAACGACATTGGAGGAAAACTCATAAAAAAACAATATCTTTTTTTTGGTAAAGGCTTAGATCTTGATGAAATTAATTTTTTATCAAACGAGTAAGGTGAATTAAAAACAACAATATCGCCTCTTTTTGGTAAAGAGTTTCTTAGCGAAAATTTTTCAATAATTAATCTATCATTTATTTGTAATTCTGGGAGCATTGAACCAGAAGGGATATAGCGTGGTTCTGCAAAAAATGATCTACAAGAAGAAACAAAAAAAGTTAATAGAATTAGTAGACCCCATTCTTTTAAAAAACTTTTTATGGAACTAGGCATAGGATTAATTAAGTCTTGATTTTCTAAACTTATATAAATTGTTTTGCATATTCAATTTCGTTAAAACCTAATATTACTTTTTTCCCTTCGTAAATCAAAAATGGTCTTTTTATTAATTTGCCATCACTTAAAAGAAGTTGAATAATTTCTTCCTTTGACAAACGATCAAGATCAAGAGCAAGAGTTTTAAAGGCTTTACCTCTTGTATTAAAAATCCTTTTCTTATCATCAGAGTATTGTTCTAAGGCTAGATTTAAATAATTAACAAGTGGAGGTTCTTTTACAATATCAATTAACTGAAAGTCAAAATCTTTGCTTTCAAGCCACTTTGCAGCTTTTCGACATGTAGAGCATTTTAAATAACTATAAAAAATTATTTTTTTCAATTTAATTTACTAATATTTGATTTCTTAAGTACTTTAAAGTTTTTCTTTTTTAAAGGCATACAACTTTTCAATAAATTTTCAACTACATCAAAATCCCTCCAACCATCAATTTGAACTGTTCTTCCATCTAGACCTTTACTTGTTCTAAAAAATTCTGCGACATCCTCAAGCTGATTAGGAGCAATTTGATTAATACTAACTATGTTAGCCTGCCTAGGATTAGCCATTGGCACGCATAAAAGTTTTCCATCATATGCACCACAATCATGCATATCCAAAACTCCAATAGGTCTAGCTTTTATAAGACAACCCGCAAAAGTAGGTTCGTCCATTATCACCATTGCATCAAGGGGGGCTCCATCTTCAGCAAGGGTATTTGGGATAAAACCATAATCAAAAGGGTACCTCACTGAAGAATGTAATACTCTGTCCAGGGCCATTATTCCTGCTTCAGAGCAATATTCATATTTATTCCTACTCCCTGCAGGTATTTCAACAACAATATTCACTATTCCCTTCATTGGAGATGGAGGTATTGAGCTAAGGTCCATCTTTTTTAAAATCGTGATTATGAATTATCTCGTTTCCTTGAGATAAAGGTCTGCCAATTAAGATGCTTAGTGAAGGTAAAAAAATTGTCAAAAAAGCAAAAAAAATACCTAAAGATGTTATCGATAAACTCCTTATACTTAAGGGGTCATCATCATCTCTTTCAAAATCATTTCGAGCAGAACCATGAGAAGATTCTTTGCTTGATTTACTTTGAATAAACTGCTTTGATTTCGTGTAACTCAAGAACTCTTAATTGGTAAAGATTAAGGAGATAATTAAACATCATTATCCTACATTCAAAATGTCAATAAATCAAAACATTGATTGGTGACCTTTTAATTACTCTTTTTCTAACAAAGATCTAATAGATTTTAGTTCGTCTAATATTTGCGCCAGTATATTTTGAGCGGCGGACGAGGGTGTATTAAAGACCTCTACAGTAACTTCTTTTATTCTTAAAATATCTTTTGCAAATCTTGCTACTTCATTAGGATGGAATTTCAGAGGATCTTTTTGATCAGTCCGAAATTCGGGATTTAATTTTCTTGGATTAAAACTAGGGTTTAGATTTCTTAAATCTGTATTTGTATACCTATAGACAGAAGCTCTTGATCTATTTAGGAATTTTTGAACTTCATCAATACCTACTAATTCCTCTTCACTAGAAATATTGGAATCTATATTTTCCATAAACTTAAGAAAATGATTAAGTAGTAATGAACTTTTTAAAGAGTTTGAACTTCATTACTGAAGAAGTTAGCAGAAAGAGCATTCTTAGACTAGCCGCATTGAGGGACTCAAGACACTTTGAATTATTTTTTCATCTTAATTGATAAAATTAAATATTATCTAGGGATTTTTCTGTATGCGCGTGACTACCTCATTTCCTCTGGGGACACTTCGTGACACACCTTCTGAAGCTGAGATTATTTCACATCAATTACTCTTAAAAGCTGGTTATATTCGCAGAGTTAACAGCGGTATTTATGCATACATGCCTCTAATGCTTAGAGTTATTGAAAAAATATCCGCAATAATAGAGAAAGAACTTAATAGTATTGGTTGTACAAAATTACTATTACCCCAACTTCATCCTGCAGATTTATGGAAAAAAAGTGAAAGGTGGGAAGGGTATACTGCAGGGGAGGGAATAATGTTTAATCTCAAAGATAGACAAGGTAAAGAATTTGGTTTAGCTCCAACTCATGAAGAGGTGATCACAAGTATTGCATCAGAGACCATCAACTCCTATAAGCAATTACCTCAATGTTTTTATCAAATTCAGACAAAATTTAGAGATGAAATAAGACCAAGGTTTGGATTGATGAGAAGTAGAGAATTTATAATGAAAGATGGTTATTCTTTTCATTCTTCAGAAAACGATCTTGCTGCTTTTTATGCAAAGGTAGGTAATGCTTATGAAAATATTTTTAAATCTTGTGGACTGCAGACAGTAGGTGTCGAAGCTGATAGTGGAGCAATAGGCGGGGCCTCCTCTAAAGAATTTATGGTCACTGCTGATGCTGGGGAAGATTCCATTTTGTTTACTCAAAGTGGTTCTTATGCTGCAAATATTGAAAAGGCTGTTTCTCTTCCTTCTCCACCTATTCCACTAGAAGATAATATTGCAGAGTGGTTGGAAACACCTCAACAAAAAACAATCCTCGAAGTTTGCGATCAAAATAATTTAGACCCTAGTCAGATTATTAAAGTAGTAGTATTCCTTGCGCAATTCGAAGGTAAATTTGAGTTACCAATTCTTGCATGTATAAGAGGCGATCAACACATTAATGAAGTAAAGCTTTTTAACTTAATAAATAAACTTCATAATTTCAATCTCCTTAATCTTAAAAAGATTGAAGACAATAATACTATCGAAAAAAATCTAGTTGATTTACCCTTAGGTTTTATTGGGCCAGATTTAGATAATAAAACTATTAAAGCTAGTTCTAATTGGGAAAAAAAATGGACGAAAATAATTGACCATTCTGCAAGTGACCTTTCAAAGTTTATAAGTGGTGGTAATAAAGTTAATTTCCATAAAGTTTTTAAAGAGTTTTCTTTTGCTTCAAAAGACTATCTAATTGGAGATATCAGGAATGCCAAAGAAGGAGATAAAATAAGTATTGATAATGATGAGGAACTTAAAGAAAAAAAAGGTATCGAGATTGGACATATTTTCCAACTAGGTCAAAAATATAGTGAAAAATTAAATGCAAAGTTCTCAGATAAAGATGGTAAGTTAAAAAATTTATGGATGGGTTGTTATGGAATAGGAGTGACCAGAATAGCTCAAGCTGCTATCGAACAGAATCATGATCAGAAGGGAATTTGTTGGCCTATCCAGATTTCTCCTTTTGAAGTTATTATTATTCCAACAAACCTAAAAGATCCTATACAAAGTGACCTTACTGATCAAATCTATAACAACTTTTTAGTTAATAGAATCGATGTACTTCTTGATGATAGAAATGATAGAGCTGGCGTGAAATTTAAAGATGCAGAATTAATTGGTATTCCTTTTCAGATAATTATTGGCAGGGATTCTGTTAATAAAGAAGTAGAACTTTTATGCAGAACCAATAATACTAAGTTTAAGATTAGTACCGATAAATTATTGGAAACATTTATTTCTGAATCAAAAATAATGTACAATAAAAAATCTTAAGGCTTATTTTTTTGGGAGCTAATTTATGTTACTTAATTGGGCATCAAAAATTTTTTTAAAAAATCTTACTAAATTTATATCTATTTCAGTATCGTTAATAGTTGTTTTTACACTATTTAGTTCCCCTTCTATAGCTGCAAAAACCTCTATGACAGGAGACTATACAAAAGATACAATTTCAGTTGTTAAAACATTACAAACAGCTGTTGATACTCCAAAAGACTCTCCAAATAAAGATGAAGTAAGAAGTGAGGCTCTTACACTCATAACTGACTATATTTCCAGATATAGAAATAGAGGGATGGTTAATAAAACTCAATCATTTACTACCATGCAAACAGCATTAAATGCTATGGCAGGTCATTACAAAAACTTTGCAAGTAGACCTCTACCAGATAAACTTAAGGAGCGATTAACCAAAGAATTTTCTCTTGCTGAAAAAATGGTTCTAAGAGAAAGTTGATACAATTAATTTACTTTTTAAAAGTAAACCAAGATTTTTGAATATATTAAATATTCGCACAAAAATAATGCTCTTCTAAAATTGGCTAATGTTGTTGTAATCGGAGCCCAATGGGGTGACGAAGGAAAAGGTAAAATAACGGATTTACTTAGTCGTTCGGCAGATGTTGTCGTACGCTACCAAGGGGGAGTAAATGCCGGTCATACTATAGTTGTAGATGATAAAGTCTTAAAATTACATTTAATTCCCTCAGGGATACTCTATAAAAATACTTCTTGTCTAATTGGGTCGGGAACTGTGGTAGATCCAAAAATCTTGCTAAAAGAGATTGACATGTTAATTGATAATGGAATTGATATCTCAGGATTAAAAATTTCATCAACATCACATGTAACAATGCCCTACCACCGAATATTAGATGAAGCGATGGAGGCTGATAGAGGTTCAAACAAAATAGGGACAACAGGTCGTGGGATTGGCCCAACTTATGCGGATAAGTCACAAAGAAATGGCATTAGGATAAGAGACTTGCTCAATAAGGAAAGGCTAAGTGATGTGATCGAAATTCCATTAAGAGAAAAAAACGGTCTACTAGAAAAAATCTATGGCATTAAACCACTTAAAATAGAAGACATTGTTGAAGAATATCTTGACTATGGGGAAAGATTATCAAAGCATGTTGTTGACTGTACGAGGACTATCCATGCAGCCTCAAAAAATAAGAAGAATATTCTTTTCGAAGGTGCTCAAGGGACTCTACTTGACTTAGATCATGGGACTTATCCTTTTGTTACCTCATCAAACCCTATATCAGGAGGGGCTTGCATCGGAGCTGGAGTAGGTCCAACTTTAATTGATAGAGTCATAGGTGTCGCAAAAGCTTATACCACAAGAGTAGGTGAAGGGCCATTCCCAACTGAATTACAAGGAAGTATTAATGATCAACTCTGTGATAGAGGCAGTGAATTTGGAACCACTACTGGGAGAAGGAGAAGATGTGGGTGGTTTGATGGAGTTATTGGTAAATATGCTGTTTCTGTCAATGGTCTTGATTGTTTGGCTGTTACGAAACTTGATGTTTTAGATGAATTAGATGAGATTCAAGTTTGCATTGCATATGATCTCGATGGAGAGGAAATAGACTACTTTCCTACAAATTCAGATGATTTAAAAAAATGTAAGCCAATCTTCAAAAAATTAAAAGGTTGGCAATGTTCAACTGCAGATTGCAGAAAACTATCTGATCTCCCAGAGAATGCTATGAATTATCTAAGATTTTTAGCTGAATTAATGGAGGTTCCAATTGCCATTGTCTCGTTGGGGGCAAATAGAGATCAAACCATAGTAATTGAAGACCCAATCCATGGTCCTAAAAGAGCACTGCTAAGGTAATTTAGTTCCAAATTAATGCAGGAATCCTTTAGACATTTTGAACATAAAAAAGTTGATCTTATTGGTCTGGGCAACGCAATAGTGGATATCATTGTAAATATTGAAGATGAGTTTCTTGAGATAAATAATCTGGACAAAGGATCAATGAATCTAATAAATTCTGATGAATCTCAGAGATTGTTAGAAAATTGCAAAGTGATCAAACAAATTTCAGGTGGGTCCTCAGCAAATACCGTTGTTTCTTTAGCAGAATTAGGCAATCATGTGCAGTTTATAGGGAGAGTGAAAAATGATCAATTTGGGGATTTCTTTTCTGAAGATATAAAAAAAAGTAAGACTATATTTAATACTCCACCAACTATTAAAGGTGCTCCAACAGCTCATTCAATCATTTTGGTTACACCTGATGCCCAAAGAACTATGTGCACTTACCTAGGTGCATCTGTAGAGTTTGAACCAAAAGACATTAACTTTACTGTAATCAAGGAAAGTAAATACTTATATTTAGAAGGATATTTATGGGACAGCAAGTTAGCTAAAAAAGCTTTCGTTAAAGCCGCCCAAATTGCAAAACAATCTAATACAAAAATAATCCTTTCTTTGTCTGATTCATTTTGTGTAGATAGACATCGTGAGAGTTTCTTGGAATTAATTTGTGAATACGTAGATATTGTTTTTTGTAATGAATCCGAGGTGTTAAGTCTATTTAAAAATGATAAATTAGAAAGCTGCCAAGAAGACCTATCTTCCTTATGTGAATTAGTAATAGTAACTCTTGGAAGCAATGGTTCTCTCATAGTTAACAAAAATAATGTTGAAATAATTGAGTCAATAACGAAAGGCAAGATTATTGATACAACAGGAGCAGGAGATATCTATGCGGGAGGATTTATCCATGGATTAATAAACAATTGTTCCCTCAAAAAATGCGGAGAGATAGCTTCAATTTGTGCGGGGCAAATAATTACGCAATTAGGATCTAGATCGGAAATTGATCTTAAAGAGTTAATAAAATAGATTAATCAAATAGTCTTATTCAACCAATCATAATATTTCATCTCAGCATGGTATTTTTTGTAAATAATCTGAGGGACATCATATGTGGAATTTTTATTTACGAAATCAATTAAATAATCTTTAAATTCTAGTTTACTTTTTATTGTGATTTCAAATTCTTTAGTTTCTTCAATATCATCATCCCACTTATAAATTGAAAAAATTTGCTTTATCGAAACACAAGCCGCAAGTTTATTTTGTATTAGTAATTTAGCCATTCGCAAAGCATTTGCGTTACTTGATTCAGTTGTTATCAAAACTAATACTTCCATAATGAATTAAACATCAATATTTTTTAATTATGTGATTTATCAAATTGTGATATTGATCAAAAGAGTAAGAATAATCATTTTTAACTTTCGGCCTTTTAACCAAAAATAACTTCATCTTACTTCCAGAAACTATACTCTCCCAATTTTTCTGAGAATAACTTCCAGATTCTCTGCATAGAACATAATCTATCTTCCAAAAATCACAAAGTTTTTTTTCTAAAATTCTTTTATTATTTTTACTCGGTTCAAGTATCGCTATGTTTGAATTTTTAATACCTGATACAAAAGCTTTAGTTATACTCCCATAAGATGGAAGTACCCTTGTAAATACATTTGCTTTACAATTCATATAATAACTAGCTGTATCGTTAAGGAATCTTGATCCTATTGCAAGAAGAATATTCTTATTTTCTATATCAACATTATTTATATCCTTTAAATGATCAATATAAAAAAAATTATTAGTATTATTTATTAGAGATTTCCTCTCAAATAGTAAAAGAGGTGTATTAATTTCTTTACATGCATTATTAAGATTTTTAGAAATTATTACGGCAAACGGATGAGTAGCATCGACAACGCATGTGATTTTATTTTTATTTATGAAATTAATTATTTGATCTTTATTATTTAATTTCCCCGTAATGATATGTAACTTTGGATTTTGAATATAAGCTTGCCCTGCTTTATAAGTTAAAACACTTGCAAAGACTGAATAATTAAGTTCAAGAAGCCTATTAGCTATTACAGGTCCATCCGAGGTTCCTGATAGGATCCAAACATTTTTATAGCAATTTCCTTGATTCTGCATCAGTATGTCTTTAATTAAATAGTAAGTAATGAATCATTGTTTAATTCAGGCGGTAATTAATAGCGCTCCCCAAATGAGGTATACC
This sequence comes from uncultured Prochlorococcus sp., assembly GCA_902572825.1. Lineage (GTDB taxonomy): Bacteria > Cyanobacteriota > Cyanobacteriia > PCC-6307 > Cyanobiaceae > Prochlorococcus_A. The sequence continues at coordinate 42,483 of CACGHD010000004.1, forward strand.
AAAGAAAACCAAACTCCAATTGCAGAAATGATTGTTAATTTTAAAGGATTACGTAGTGAAGATCCAACCAGAGATCTCAAGATCATAGGATGGGGAAATATTGCCCAAGAAATGGTAGAGGAACTAAAGGAGGGGCAAAATATTGTTATTGAGGGACGTCTAAAGATGAATTCTGTCACTAGAAAAGACGGAACGAAAGAAAAACAACCAGAACTAACAGCTTCAAAAATTCATCAAATATCGCCAGTTGATATTATTAAGTCTGATCAAAAAGAAAATAATGAGTCATTTGAAAATAAAGAAACCGCCAAAAAATCTAGTTGGGATAGTTCACCTTTAGTACCTGAAGTTGACGAAATACCTTTTTAAATCAAATATCAACATTATTTTCTTGAACACTTATAATTAATTTGCTTATTTTCCTCTCAAGCGCGGCAAGTTCGCTTCTGATTTCTGGCCATTTACCCTTATCAAGATTTTCTAGTAGCCAGGCTCTATCTTGATCAAGTTTAAAAATTAAATCTCCTTGATTTGCAGTATTAGGATCTTGCATAATACTTGTTAGCCCATTTTAAACTCATTCTACTAAATCAAAATGAAGAAATACTTATCGCCTGGAAACTTAATCGTAACCGCTGGGGGAATATTAGCTTTTGTTGGAATGACTGCTTATTTTACAGACTCAGTGAATTTAAGTGTACCTACTTTTTTTTATGGAGTACCTATTTTCTTAATTGGCTTAGGCTTAAAGACTTCCGAAATACCTCCTGTAGAGTTATTTGACAAGACCAATTTTGCGACAAATAAATTTAATAGACCAAAAGAACTAACAGCATTAGTTAAAGATGTTACAAGATGGAGGTATGGGATAAAAGCTCATCTTGAATCGTCATTAGAATCTTTAAATTTGTGGGACGAGGATAACCCCCCTCAATTAAAAGAAATAGAAGAAATTACAAAGGAAGAAAAAAATGGTCTCAGAATGCGTTTCGAATTAAACGCTGTCCCTCTAGAAAAATGGATTGAAAAACAAGAAAGATTAAATAGGTTTTTCGTCAAAGGTCTTGAATCAGAATTTATTATCGACGATAATAAAAAAGAATTTGATTTTATTCTCTTTTATTGAATATAGGGATATATTTGTAAAAACCTAATTTCTCAATTCAATCAAGTTTTAATGAATTTTAATAATGAATGATTCTCAAAGAGTATCAATATTAAGCGAAGCACTTCCATATATACAAAGTTTCTCAGGTAGAAAAATTGTTATCAAGTATGGTGGTTCTGTTATGGAGAATGATAATTTAAAAAATGCTTTTTTTAGAGACATTGCACTTTTATCAACCGTTGGGGTTTGTCCGATAGTAATTCATGGAGGTGGACCAGAAATTAATAATTGGTTAAAGAAATTAGAAATATCTCCTAAATTCGAGAATGGCTTAAGAATTACTGATCAAAAAACAATGGAAATTGTCGAGATGGTTCTAATGGGTAGAGTTAACAAACAAATTGTAAAAGGGATTAATAAAACTGGATCCTTAGCTGTGGGAATATCAGGTCTTGACGGTAACTTAATTCAATCTAGAGAACTAGGAGATGGTACCCATGGGTTAGTGGGAGAGGTTACAAAAATCAATCCAGAAATATTAGATCCTCTTATTTATAAAGGATACATCCCAATTATTTCTAGCATTGGATCAACCTTGGAGGGTATTTCCCATAACATTAATGCAGATTTTGTTGCTGGAGAAATTGCTGCTGCAATAAATGCAGAAAAACTTATTCTTCTTACTGATACTCAAGGGATTTTAAAAGAAAAAGATAACAAAAATAGTCTTGTTGAAAAAACTAATCTCAAAGAGGCAAGAGATTTTATTGATAAAAAAATTGTGACTGAAGGTATGATTCCAAAGACAGAATGCTGTATAAGAGCTTTAGCCCAAGGAGTCAAAGCAGCTCACATAATTGATGGACGAATAGAACATTCATTACTTCTTGAGATTTTCACAAATTCCGGAATAGGTACAATGATAGTCGCCTAACCCATGAAAACTTATGAGCAAGTTTTAGAAAAAGTAGAACTTGCTTTAGCTAAAGGTGAGTATCATTATTGCATTGAATTTCTTTTGCCCATAATCGAATCATTTCCTTTATCAAGCAAAGAGGGAGTAAATTTAAGAACAATCTTAATTACTGCTTTATGTGGTATCAATAAAAGGGAGGAGGCTAAAAGGTTTTGTAAAGAACTTCTAAAATCTTACGATAATAAGACGAGAGAAAATGCAAAATATTTGATGGAAGTTATAGACTCTCCTGACATTAAAAAGCCAGAAAATTGGAACGTACAGTTTGAAAGCGACCCATCACTCAATAAAAAATCTCTTAACTCACTGCGCAAAAAAAGAGAAGTATTGAAGAAAAAAAAATTTATTAATGTAACTGAGACGCCAACTGGTGAAACAAAACCCTTTCAGAAAGGCTTTTCACTGATCATTTTTTTAATACTATTATTATTAATTCCACTTTTAAGTGGCTGCGTAAAAATTGAGGATACCCTTGATCTTAGTGAACTTGATTCAATAACTAATAATTTAGTAATAGAGAGTAAATACATAAAGAAATTTCCTTGGCAATTAAAATTTGAAGAGAAGATGAAAGATATTTTTCCAGACGCAGAAATTGAACAAGACGAATCAACCTTTTCTTTGAAACATAAAAATCTTAATTTAGAGGATACAAAGCAAGTTCTTAAAATCACCCAAAATACAGCTGGAGAGTTAGCGGGAGAATCAACAAATATAGAAATTAAAACTACTCAAAAAAACTTTATTTTTTTTAAAAAATACTTTTACAGGTTAGATTTGGATCTAAATTCTATTAAAGGCATTGATAATTTAGAACTCATTTTCAAAATTATTAACCCTAATAAAGCTATCCTTACCGATAAAAATAATTCAAATTTAGAAATCACAAAAAATCTAATAATTTGGGACTTAAATCAAGGGCAGATAAATAGTCTTGAATTTTCTTTCTGGATCCTCAACAAATTCTTGATTGGAATATGTATTATTTTAATAATTATAATATTAGCTTATTTATTAAGATTCTATAGATTTAAATTAGGATCAGATTTACCTCAACTTCCATCAAAGTAATTACAACTCTGCTGGATTAACATCTATTGTTAAAAAAACATTTTTTGGAATAAGTTTCCATAATATTAATCTATCAGGTAAAGGTATATTTGTTCCTTCAGGACCATGTATTAATATCTGCCATCTAAATTTTTTACCGACTTTAGCTATTAAACTAGGGGCAGGACCAATTAATTTCCAGTTCTTTTTCTCACAAAAACCGAGTAGATATTTTGCTAATTTTATTGCAATTGACTCAGTTAATGCATAATTTTCACCTGATAATTTAAGTAGGCAAATTTTGCAAAATGGGAATAAATTAGCATCCTTTCTCAATCTCGAGTTTTCAATTAAGAATTTTTCATAATCTCTTTTTTGAAGATACGAAATAACCGGGTGGTTAGGTTTATATGTTTGAAAAATTACTTTTCCTTTTTTTTGTGCCCTGCCGGCCCTTCCTGCTACTTGCAAAAATAATTGTAATGATTTTTCTTCTGCTGAAATATCTGGGCGATGAAGCAACCCATCTGCTGCAATAACTACTGAAAGAGTAATATTAGGAATGTCAATACCTTTTGCCAACATCTGAGTACCGACAAGAATATCAGCATCACCTTTGGAAAATCTTGAAAGAATATCTCTATGACCATCCTTTCCTGAAGTTGTATCTCTATCAAAGCGAAGTACTCTTAAGTCAGGAAATTCTTCATTTAAAAACTCTATTACCCTTTGCGTACCAATTCCGAAAGGTTTGAAAGCAGTTGAATGACAATCTGGGCAACGATTGATCAATCTTGATTTATGATCACAACAATGACACCTTAACCATTTTTTTCCTTGTGATCCGAGATGAACTGATAAAGGAACGTCACAGTTGGGGCAATTTATTAAATATCCGCAATTTCTACAACTTAAAAATCCACTATGCCCCCTTCTAGGGATCAAAATTATTGCTTGCTCTTTTTTTAAGCGTAGTTGAGGAAGCAATTGTAATAATTCATTGGAAAAAATTTTCATATTTCCCTTCTTGAACTCATCACGCATATCAATAATTTTTATTTCAGGAGTCTCATTACTGGATATCCTTTGAATCATTCTTACCAATTTAAAATTCCTTTCAAAAATACACTTTTTCCAAGTCTTCATTGATGGGGTTGCACTCCCAAAAATTAACTTTGCAGAATTCCTTTTTACTATTTCAATAGCAATCTCTCTCGCGTCATAGCAAGGCATAGGACTATCTTGCTTATAAGAAACATCATGTTCTTCATCCATTATTATTACTCCAAGATTTTTGATTGGAAGAAAAACTGCCGACCTTGTACCTATTACTATTAAGGGTTCATTAGCATTAATAATTTTCCTCCAAACTAAAGTTCTATGATCGGGAGAACAATTACTATGATATTCGTAAACGACATTATTAAATCGCCTACTAAACCTATCAATAAGTTGAGGAATTAATCCAATTTCTGGGGCTAGTATCAAACAACTTTTTTTCTTAAGAAATTGATCTTCAGCAATTCTCATATACACTTCTGTTTTACCTGAACCTGTTTCGCCCCAAAGAAGTAATGCATCTCCTAGTTTCATTGTTTGAAATTCTTGAAATGCAATTTTTTGCTCATTTGTAAGATTTGGTTTTTTCGTTGCGATATGATCTTTTAAAAAGGAATTTAATTTACTATTTATATTTTTTTTTCTTTTAGATTTAGTAAGATAATTTTTACTTACCAATGAGTTAATTAGAGTGTAATTAAACCCAGACTTTATTAATTCACTTTGCCAATTACCTTTTTTAGATAAAGTATCCATTAAAAAAAATTCTTTTTTGGTTAATCCATTTTTCTTAATATCAAATTCTTTTTTAGTTTCTATCCATATTTGATCTTTTAAACCTTTAGAGAAATTTTTATATTTACCAATCCAGCCAGGAGGAAATGCAGTTTTAAACATTTTTAAATTACTAACCATATAAAAAGAGGCTAGGGAATTTATCAATTCTCTCCAAGATTCATCAATTATTTTTTTCTGCAAAATACTTTCGACAAACAAATATCTTATGCTTTTTCCTCCAGTAATATTTGATTCATCATTATTGATTGTCGAAAAGTCTTTTTTGGAGATCACCAACCCATTCAATAATCTCCCCCTTAGTCTCACACTTACAATATCTCCAACTTCTGCTCCAAGATTATTTCCATCTAAATAGTAAAAGCTCTCATTACTACTACCTATATCAAGCAAAATTTCCAATTTGTAGGAGATATTTAATAACTGATTACTTGCCGGCTTCAAAACTTTTTCTTAGTATTGGATTGTTGAACATTCCACAAAGTGTTTTTTGCACATTGTAAGTATCCTGCTCTTAAGGGAGACATGAAGCTCTGATCATAGACTGAAATTTCAAAAATGATCTGCCTGTCTGAGAAATCCCAAGACTTTTTACTTTAGGTAATCTATAGCACTATTTAAATTTTTCAACAATTTAGAAAACTTTTCTTATTCTCATTTTGTGAAAAAGTTTTTTAAACATTAAGGGGACTTTACTACTAAATGTTCAAATTAGCCCTAAATAAAATTTTATCTAGTTAAATTCACCGTAGAAAGGAGTCAATTATGTGTCCAGTCGCAGCAGAATCAAGGAATTCCAATCCTAGTTCAAAAAAAAAGATTAATAAAAAAATGAATACAAATTTAGAAACAGTAGTTGAAGAAGATAGTAATAAAAATAATCAAACTTTACAGACATCTGCTGAGTTAAACGAAAGCAATATTGAAAATAACAATAATGAATTTAGTGATTCTGAGGAAGAAGATAAAGGGCTCGGGAATATAAAACTTGGGCCAAAAGGTATCTACACTGAAGATTCAATAAGAGTTTATCTCCAAGAAATTGGAAGAATTAGACTTTTAAGACCAGATGAAGAAATTGAGCTTGCAAGAAAAATTGCTGACTTACTCCAATTAGAAGAGCTAGCAACTCAATACGAATCAGAAAAAGGACATTTTCCATCTGTAAGAGAATGGGCCGAGTTAATAGATATGCCTCTTCCCAAATTTAGAAGAAGACTTCTCTTAGGGCGGAGAGCTAAAGAAAAAATGGTTCAATCAAATTTAAGATTAGTTGTTTCCATTGCTAAAAAATATATGAACAGAGGTTTATCATTTCAAGATTTAATCCAAGAAGGAAGTTTGGGTCTAATTAGGGCAGCGGAAAAATTCGACCATGAAAAAGGTTATAAGTTTTCTACATATGCAACTTGGTGGATTCGCCAAGCCATTACAAGAGCAATTGCGGATCAAAGTAGAACTATCAGATTGCCAGTTCACTTATACGAGACAATATCCAGAATTAAAAAAACCACAAAAGTTCTTAGCCAAGAATTTGGCAGGAAACCTAGTGAAGAAGAAATCGCTGAGAGTATGGAAATGACAATCGAAAAATTAAGATTTATAGCTAAAAGTGCGCAACTTCCTATTTCTTTAGAAACTCCAATAGGGAAAGAAGAAGACTCAAGACTAGGAGACTTTATAGAGGCTGATATAGAAAATCCAGAGCAAGATGTTTCTAAAACTTTACTAAGAGAAGATTTGGAAGGAGTATTAGCCACTCTTAGTCCAAGAGAAAGAGATGTTCTCAGATTGAGATATGGAATTGATGATGGAAGAATGAAAACTCTTGAAGAAATTGGCCAGATTTTTGATGTGACGAGAGAAAGAATTAGACAAATAGAGGCAAAAGCCTTAAGAAAACTTAGACATCCAAATCGAAATGGGGTTTTAAAAGAATATATAAAATAAAAAAAGTTAAGTATGATAATTAGCTTTAAAAACTGGCAAAATAATAGCTTAAAATAGATTCGTCTTAATTTTTAATTCAAACTCAAAATAATATTTAATGACTAATTTTAAGCTAAAAATAGCTAGTAGAAGAAGTAAGCTAGCAATGGTTCAAACTTTATGGGTTAAAGATCAACTAGAAAGGAATATTCCCAATTTAGAGGTATCTGTAGAAGCTATGGCAACTCAAGGTGACAAAATCCTTGATGTAGCCTTAGCAAAAATAGGCGACAAAGGCTTATTTACAAAAGAACTTGAAGCACAAATGCTCGTAGGCCATGCAGATATAGCAGTACATTCTCTAAAAGATTTACCAACCAATTTGCCTAATGGCCTTAAATTAGGATGCATTACAAAAAGGGAGGATCCTGCAGATGCTTTAGTAGTAAACAAAAAAAATGACTGTTATAAATTAGAAAACTTACCTGAAGGTTCGATTGTTGGAACAAGCTCCCTAAGAAGACTTGCGCAATTAAGAAATAAGTACCCACATCTTGTTTTCAAAGATATCAGGGGAAATGTTATTACAAGAATTGAAAAATTAGATGCAGGAGAATTTGATTGTATAATTCTTGCCGCCGCTGGTTTAAAGAGATTAGGCTTTGAATCAAGAATTCACCAGATTATCCCAAGTGAAGTTTCTCTTCATGCCGTTGGCCAAGGAGCACTAGGCATAGAATGTAAATCTGATGATCAAAAAGTTTTAGAAATTATAAGTATCTTAGAAGATAGACCCACCAGTCAAAGATGTCTAGCAGAAAGGGCTTTTTTAAGAGACCTTGAAGGTGGATGCCAAGTCCCAATAGGTGTGAATAGTAAAATTCAGAATGAACAACTTTGCCTTACAGGTATGGTTGCATCTCTTGATGGAGAAAGGCTTATTAAAGATCAATATATTGGCAATATTAATGATCCCGAAGAAGTAGGCAAAGAACTAGCTAAAAAATTAAAACAGCAAGGTGCCGAAGAAATACTAAGCGAAATATTTGAAAAATTTAGAGAAAAATAAAATTAGTTAATTTACTAATTTAGGATCAATTTCTTTTTTGTACCTCTTTTCACAATCTTTAATCACTTTAACAGCTTCTTCTATCCCAAAAAAACCATTGACAGTACATGTTCCTGGTTTTTTTAGATCTTTGTAGTGCTCCCAATAATACTTTGTTTCTTTTAACCAATGATCTCCAAGGTCTTCATAACTTGAGACATGATCTACTCTTTTATCATCTGCGAGAACCGCTATTACCTTATCATCGACCTCTCCACCATCATCAAATTTCATCACCCCAATAATCCTTGCTTCCACGATAGATCCGGGTATCAAAGGCTCAGTTACCCCAACAATTTCTACATCAAGCGGATCTCCATCTTCATCCCATGTTCTTGGAATACAACCATAAGCAAAAGGATACGCAAGTGATGAATAACCTACCCTATCAAGTTTAAGATGGCCCGTTTCTGTAATTAATTCATATTTATTTATGGTATTAGAGTTCAATTCAACAATAGTGTTTATTATTGTATTTGAACTATCAGTGAAAGCATTTAGTATGTGCAATAAATTTGGAGTAACCCTGCTTGGGGGCTGATTTAGATTTGCCATCAAGAAATTATTTTTGTTTATCTTACATCCTCACACCTAACCAAATTCTTTAAAAGTAATGTTTCAGCAAAAATCATTTATTTTAGACCTTAAATGATTAATAAAATAGTTTGGCGATAGTTCTTCATTAGTTACAGCTCTTACCAACTCCATACAATTAACTGATCTGCCATATTTATGTATATTATTTTTCAACCAAAAGATGATCTTTTGATATTCACCATTTTCAATTAAGTTGTCAATCAAACCTATGTCTCTTTCCATTTGAGAAGATATTTGCGCACTTATAACATGTCCTAACAAATATGAGGGGAAATATCCAAACGCCCCTTCACTCCAATGAACATCTTGAAGACAACCTTCTGAATCATTAGATGGTTTAATTCCTAGGAGTTCATCATATCTTTTATTCCATTCTGTTGGAATATCTTCAGCAGGTAACCCTCTTTCAATTAAATCTATTTCAAGTTCGGTTCTTATTAATATGTGTAAGCCATAAGTCAATTCATCCGCTTCAACCCTATTTAATCCTGCTTCCAAATGATTAATCGATTTCCATAGTTCTAAATAATTATTAAGAGAACATCGAGCTGAAACAAATTTGTTAAAAAATCTTTTTGAAAAAGATTTGGATTTAACTATTCTATTTTCCCAAAATAAAGATTGACTTTCATGAATACCCATAGAGGTTGCTTGACCTAAAGGCCAAGCAAACCATTGATGACTTTGAGATGGCAAACCCTGCTCATAAATAGAATGCCCCCACTCATGCGCAGTTGCTAAAAAACTTGATAATGGTTCACCTTCAACAATTCTTGTTGTAATCCTGTAATCATTAGGCCCTAATGTAATCGAAAAAGGATGAGGAGATTTACCAACAACAACTAGATCTTTATCTCTCCCAAACTCGTCAAGTAATTGAGAACATAGATTATGTTGAGATTCTGGACACAAATCCCAGTGATATTTCTTAGATTTATTAATCCCTCTAATCAACTCTGGGAGAGTGTCTTTCAAAGGCTTAAACATTTTATTAAGCCACTTTAAAGTTAATTCAGGCTCAAAGGGTTGGGCTAAAGTTTCCCATGGTGAATATTTATCTGATATTTGTTTTGCCTCTTCAATACGCAATCTAACTAATTCTTCAAAGAAAGGAAGAAAAATTTTAAAATCTGATTTTTCCTTAGCTTCTTGCCAGCTTTCATACCCTTTAGATTTTGCCTTTGCTAGAGACTCAACTAATTTAGGATCTAAATTTCTTTCTCTATTAAATTCCTTCAATAAAAGACTAATATTTCTTTCTTTATCTTTTATGAAAAGTTGATTGTCCGAATTTCGTTTAGTATCTGCTAGTTCATTTTTAGCAGATTGTATTAAATTAGAAAATTGTTGGGAAGAATTTCTTTCATGCAATACTTTTGCAATATAAGTAAGTTGTTCAGACCTCCAAGAAGCACCTTTCTTTGGCATTCCAGTATTCTGATCCCAATAAAGTGTATTTTGGATTGAACCTAATATTTGTGTTTCTTTAAGGTAAGCACCTAGCTTATTCCAATGAGTTTCAGCCAAAGATTTAAATCGAAATTAAATTTATCTTAAGATAAAAATTTTAATGTCTGCAGTAAAACATTCATCTTTATCCATAATAGGATATTGATTAATTAAGTTTTAACTTATATGGAACAAATATTTTCAAAATTAAAATTCATAACCCATGGCGAGGGTTTTATTAATATCACATCTGATTTAAATTTATGTGTTGAAAAAAATAATTTTCATTCCGGAATTTTAAATTTAACTTCACTTCATACAAGTTGCAGTTTAACTATTAATGAGAACGCAGATCCAAATGTACTGAGGGACCTAAAAAAGTATATGCAATCGATAGTTCCCTATGATTCCTACTTAACCCTATCAAAAAATAGAGAAGAAATATCCTATAAACATTATCAAGAAGGGGCTGACGATATGCCAGCACATATTAAAACATCCCTAACAAACACTTGTTTATCTTTGAGTTTTCAAGACGGAAAAATTATGCTTGGCACATGGCAAGCTGTTTATCTATGGGAACATCGATTTGATCAAAAGGAAAGAATCATAAATGTACATATAATTGGTGAGAAAAAGTAAGATATTTATAATGTAATAAGTCAGATTTCTTATTTAATGGAACCCTACATTTTGCAAGATGAAGAATTGAATGAATTAGTTGTCAAAATACCTGGCTGGGAAATTAAATCTAAACAAATCCAAAGAGAATTTAACTTCGCTAATTTTATTGAAGCCTTTGCTTTTATGACTAAGGTTGCTTTAATCTGTGAAAAATATAATCATCATCCTAACTGGGAGAATGTTTATGCAAAAGTAATAATTAAATTAAATACACATGATCTAGGAGGTATTACGAATCTGGATCAAACATTAGCTTCGGAAATCAACAAAATTTTCGATCAATAAAAATATAAAATTGTTTTCAACTATTCAAAATGTCAAAAAATTTATTGCCTGTTACTATTGTTAGTGGATTTTTAGGTTCTGGCAAAACTACACTTCTAAATCATATTTTAAAAAATCAAGTTGGTATTAAAACAGCTGTTTTAGTCAACGAATTTGGAGAAATCGGAATAGATAATGACTTAATAATAGAAGGCTCAGAAGATATGATCGAATTAAATAATGGATGTATATGTTGCTCTATCAATGGCGAATTATTAAATACCGTATCCAAAGTTTTAGAAAGAGCTGAAAAATTAGACTATTTGATTGTTGAAACAACTGGATTAGCAGATCCATTACCAGTAGCCATGACTTTTGCGGCTGGTGATCTTAGAGAAAAAGTAAGATTAGATTCGATAATTACTGTCATTGATGGAGAAAATTTTGATTTTGAAATTAATAATACAAGTGTCGCCTATTCTCAAATTTTATACGGAGATATCCTTCTTCTTAATAAATCTGATTTAGTAAATGAAAAACAATTAAAGAAAATAGAGGAGTTTATAAATAAAATAAAAAAAGAGCCAAGGATTTTGAGATCAACTAACAGTGAAGTTGCATTACATACAATAATGAGCGTGGGTCTATTTGAGACGGATACTTTTGAATTCGAGAAAAATAAAAAAAATATAGAACAACATTCAAACGATCACTCTTCTCATGCCCACGATCACTCTTCTCATTCCCATGATCACTCTTCTCATTCCCATGATCACTCTTCTCATTCCCACGATCACTCTTCTCATTCCCACGATTTGATCAATAATATCGAGGGTTTTACCTCAGTTTCATATGAGACATTTGAACCATTTTCTTTAAGGAAGTTTCAATATTTCTTAGATAATCAAATCTCAGAAAATGTATTCAGAGCAAAAGGAATATTATGGTTTATGGAAAGTGAAAGAAAACACATTTTTCACCTATCTGGAAAGCGGTTTTCTTTAGACGATGAGGAATGGACAAAAGAAAAATCTAACAAGATAGTATTAATTGGGAAAAACTTAGATCACCAAACTATTAAAAATCAACTGTCATCATGTAGATTTAATTCAGATTAGAGTTCATATTAGGATTTAATTAATTTTTGAAAATACTTATTAAAGGATTTAAAAAAGCATTAACCGAATTAAAACTTTTTTATTTTACTTCGTTTATTGTCTCACTTTTAGTAATCATTCCAATTTCCAATTTTCTTCTTGAAGGAGTCCAATATGTTGCAAGTGGAAATTTTACATTAGGCATTGCTGGGGGAGAAGAGATATTAGAAACTTTAAAAGTTTTAGTACTAACAAGTTTTTTTGGAGGAGGCTTAGGCACTTTAAATGGATGGTTACTTTCAAATTGTGATTTTAAGTTCAGAAAAGTTCTCCGTATTTGTCAGCTAATTCCACTCGCTGCCCCAGCCTACCTAATAACAGCTGTTTTGCAGGATTTAGGAAGTATCTTTGGTTATCAAGTAACCGGTTTATGGTGGGGGGTATTAATACTTTCAATTTCTACTTATCCATATGTATTTATTCTTGCTAACGAAAGTTTTAATAAATTTGGAGTAAATCAAATCAATGCTAGTAGAGGATTAGGAGTTGGGCCCTGGAGGAGCTTCTTTAAAATCGCTTTTCCAATGGCGTTACCAGCGCTGATAACAGGAATAAGTTTAATGTGTATGGAAGTAATGAATGAGTTAGGTACATTTGCATTATTAAACATTCCAAGTATTTCAACAGGTATAGCCGAAAATTGGATAATTGAGGGAAATCCAAAAAGTTCTATTGGACTATCTTTAGTAGCCTTATTTATAATTTTCACATTAATTATTTTTGAAAAATTCTCTAGAAGAAAATCAAAGAGGTGGAGTGAGAATCCTGCATCAAGAGATTCTCAAGGGTGGGAATTAAAAAAAACTAGAGCTCTTATAGCAATAACCTTATCTTTATTTCCTCCAATTTTCTCTTTTGGAATTCCATGTTTTTGGGTTCTGCTCAATATCGATCAAATTCAAAAAGGGTTATCTATAGAATTGCTTACCCTATCATTCAGGACCATAAGTCTAGGATTTTTTACTGCATTAATAACGATGCTATTCTCATTAATGATTTCATTAGCCAGACGCCCAAATAAAAGCTTTTTACTAGGGCTAATAACAAACCTTGCAGGGATAGGTTACGCAATTCCAGGAACTATATTGGCTTTATCTTTAATAAGCATTTCTTCTTCAAAATTGAATTTCATTGCTATTTGCTTATTAATTTGGGGTTATGTTGTCAGATTTCTAACTATTTCTAAGGGTTCTATTGATTCAAGTCTTGAGAGAATCTCCCCTAGTCTTGACGAAGCAGCACTTGGATTAGGAGAGGATTGGCTGGGAGTTATAAAAAGAATTCATCTACCACTTCTTCAGGGACCAATATTCGTAGGCTCACTTTTAGTTTTTGTAGACACTATAAAAGAATTACCCATAACCTTTATTTTAAGACCATTCGATTTTGATACATTATCTGTGAGAATATATCAATATGCTGGAGACGAAAGAATGGTAGAGGCAATATTACCAACCATTCTTATCATGACTTTAGGCCTTATTGCATCAATTACATTGGTACCAAGTTTAGAGAAAAAAAACTAAATTTTTTTTGAAAGTTTTCTTATTAAAAAGGGGAAGCTTAACAACAAATCTGCAGAGGTTGATATAATCCTGAAATAAATTAAGCTAATGAGAATTATATTTTGTGGAATACTCTTGCCAACAAAAAAAAGGAGGCACGCCTCAAAAACTCCAACTCCTCCTGGAGCTGCTGGAACTACCAAGCCTAAAGACCATGACAAAGAAAAAATTACTAATAAAAATATGCTGTTCAGATTATTAGTTGTATAAAAAGTATTTAAGCAAATATAAAAACCAACAAATTTAGATAAAACAAAACCGACTTCAAGTAATAAAGCTCTAGTAGGGAAAAAAGAAATTATATTTATTCTCTTTGCAAAATAGTCCTTTGAATTTGGAAGTTTCAAAACCTCAAATACTTTCCCCTTAAGAAACCCTATTCTTTTTAAAATAAAATAAATTAATTTCCTATTTAAGAATACTAAAGGAAAAATTAAAAATAAATAAAGTGGTGAGAAAATCAATCCAAGCGATGCCAAGAGAAAAGATCCACTTAACATAAAATAAGGTTCTATAAGCGTCGAATATAAAGCAATCTGTGGATTACTTATTTTTTTTATAAAATTAAATCTTTCAACAAAATGCCAAACCCCTCCTGGAACATATTTAAGAATATTGGTTAAAACATAAAAAGAGATAAGGTTATTACTTTTAAATTCTTTCCCGAACCATTTTACAATATATTTCCATGCATAAGCGTTCAAATAAATACTTAAAACACAAAATAAAAGTGATAAGAATAGATTAATTCCATTTCTTTTTAAATTAATATCAAAATAAATTTGATCAACATTATCAAAAAAATAGATGCAAAAATATAACAAGCTTGAAATAAAGAAAATACTCTTTAAATTTCCAAAATTAATTTTTTTAATGAATTTCAAATGTGGTTGATTACTTATATTAAATCTCATTTCCAGTTTTCAAATGCTCTAAATTTTTTACTTGATTCATTTATTATTTTTCTTATTTCGTAAGTTGATATTTTATGCTTTAAATTTAATCTTAATACCTCATCATTTTCTGGTTTCATAATAATTGATCCGTCTGGTTTTAGAGTTTGTTTAACTTTTATATTTCCAAAAATCGTTGGACATTCTCCTCTGCGTCTAAGTAATATCCATCTATACTGGATCCTTTCACGAACCCCAATAGTATTGGAATAATCAAACCATAATCGCCTAAAAAATTCTTTTTTCTCTATGGGCAAGATGGCTTGAATAGAAAATCCAATTCTATTTTTTTTCATATTGATTGCTTGATAAGAAACGTCATAAGCTCCCTCGGTTCTAAGTTTCTCGACAAAATTAGATATATCTTCGGGCGTTTGGTCATCAATCCATGCTTCTTGAATAATTATCTCTTCACGCTTTGGACTAATTTGTTCATTATCGTTAATAAAAGAATTATTAAATGAAGTAATTTTATAAACTCTTACCAAATTAGGGAATGGAAATTTTAGGTTCCCAATGCCTACTCCATAAGAGTTAATAGAATATTTTGAAGGAGGTTCTGGATAGTCGACTAGATCAGCAAGTAAAGCAATGCCAGTTGGTGTTGAGAGTTCACCCTCTATCGAGTTCCAGTCTGATAAGACCTTGATATTTTTTTGTCTTACTAGCTCTATTACAGCAGGAGCTGGTACAGATAATTTACCATGTTCAGTCTGAACAAAACCTTTACCCAAAGTTGGTTCATTACAATAAACCCTCTTGGGATTTAAGTAATTCAATGCAGCACATACCCCAATGATATCCACCAATGAATCTATAGCTCCAATTTCATGAAAATGAACATCATCAGATTTAATGCCATGAACTTTTCCTTCGGCAATTGCTAAAGATTCAAATACTCCATAAATTAATTTTTTTAATTTATCTTCTAATTGGCCATTTAAAATAAGTTCCTTAATACTCTTCCAAGTTTTTTTGATAGGACTACAATCAATATTCTCAACCTTTGTCTTTATGCCTCGGATTGAACAACTTTTTGATTCCCTAAAGTCTATTTGATATAAATCCTTTAATCCAAGATCAATAAGTGGTTGTTCAATGACTTTTTTAGGTACACCTAAATCATAAAAAGCTCCTAGCAACATATCTCCAGAGATACCAGGAGAGCATTCAATTAAAACATCTTCCATAAATCAAAGATTTCTTGACTAGTAAAATTACGATTAAGATCAACCTTTCATTCTAGTTTTTTTCAGAAAGATTTTTTTCAATCACTTCGTAATTTATTAATTTCAAAGAATTTCCATCTCTATTGATATCTAAACTTACAAAGCTATGAAGAAGTTCTAGAGAAAGTTCTCCTTTTATGACTAATTTAAAATTTTTGTTTTTTAATTTTTTTGACTTTAGATCGGTACAAATTTTAATAACAATTTCTTTCTTTTGAGTGTTGACAAAAACTAATTCTCCTCGAACAGAAAAATAATTATCTTTTAGATCTAATTCTTCTAGTAATTTAAAGAAGTTAGTTGTTGAAGAATCATTTGGGAAATCATTCAATTGATAGGGATCCCAGATTCCTGCAACCTGTAAATGTAAGTTTTGAGTATTTTTATTCTTGGGATAAACAATCCAATAATAGTTTTTCTTTAAATCAATATGCTTTTTTAAAAGTGATAATGCTTTACCTAGTATTACTGTTTCAATTTTTTCGCCTTTATTATCAATTAAAAAGCCTCTATTTAATTGCTCACTATCATGAGGTGTAAATTTACCATTGATAATACCGATTGCTCTGTGCTGTAGTTGATTAGTGACTTTTGGTATAGGATTTTTTAACATACTAAAATTTTGAAAATAACAATATATCGTATTAAAATTTTATTTTTTCTCCAAAGTATTGAAAGAGTTTAACGCATCGTCAATGGCATCAGAAGGTTTAGTCGCATCATTCATAATATTTTGTCTTCGAATCATTTCCACAATTTCAAAAGGGTTGGTTGGAAGACCTGAACTATCCTGATCTGTTTTAGTTGAGTTATCAATTTCTAATTTTCCAAATAAATCTTCTGCATTTAAGTAATCACCTTTTAAAGAAGTTAAAGAAATAAAAGAAATTACGAAAATTATTGGTATTTGCAAGCTTTTGCAAAAAATATTTTTCATTTTATTTAATTTCAAAATTCTTTAATCCCAAAATTTTCTGCTAACTTAATTCTACATAATTTGGTAGAAATTTGTTAATAGCAACTTGGAATGTTAACTCAATAAGAATCAGACTTTCACAAATAATAGATTGGATTAATCAAGTAAATCCAGATATTCTATGTTTGCAAGAGACAAAAGTGATGGATGATAATTTCCCTGTTGAACCTTTTGAACAACTAGGTTATTCATTAGAGGTCTATGGACAAAAATCATACAATGGTGTGGCTATTATTTCAAAAATAAAGCCAGAAAATGTCAAAAAAGGATTCAACGATTGTAATGAATCTAATCAAAATTCCGAAATTTTCCTAGATCAAAAAAGATTAATTTCTGCTGATATTAATGGGATAAAAATCATAAATGTCTATGTACCAAACGGATCCTCTCTAGAATCTAATAAGTTCGAATACAAAATTAATTGGTTAAATTGTTTATCTTCATTTTTGGATGAGCAAGAAAAAAAAGGAGAATTAATTTGTCTAATGGGTGATTTTAATATTGCTCCATCTAACTTGGATATTCATAATCCAAAGAAATATGAAGGAGGAATAATGGCATCTGAGATAGAGAGAAATGCACTAAATAATGTTTTGAAAAAAAGATT
This sequence comes from uncultured Prochlorococcus sp., assembly GCA_902572825.1. Taxonomy (GTDB): domain Bacteria; phylum Cyanobacteriota; class Cyanobacteriia; order PCC-6307; family Cyanobiaceae; genus Prochlorococcus_A. The sequence continues at coordinate 59,989 of CACGHD010000004.1, forward strand.
TATAGATTCATTCAGGATTTTTGAACAAAATGCAGGCCATTGGAGTTGGTGGGATTACCGTAATAACGCATTTGAATTAAATAAAGGTTGGAGAATAGACCATATATATATCAGCAAAGAACTGAAATCAAAACTTAAAAGTTGTGTCATAGACTGCTCACCAAGAGGTAATTTACGCCCAAGTGATCATGCCCCAGTAATGATAGAACTTAACTTAAACGATATAAATGAAGATTTTTTTGAGGATGAGGATAATTTCTTCGAAATATAAAAAATAAATTTAATCTCTTATTGAATGTATGGAAACGCTTATTAATAAAGAGTTATCTAAAATTGAAGATATCTTTATAGAGGTTTCTTTTAAAATTAATAATTTACAATCCAAACTATCGCAATAAAAATATCATAATGTAGAATTTCAATCTGATTGACAAAATTTTTACTTATTTCTAATTTAGAACATGACAAGATTTTTCTCAAAACATCATTTAGCTAAATCGTGACTGACATATTAAATTGCACCAAATCAGAAGAAATTTTCTCTGCTGCCCAACAACTTATGCCTGGAGGAGTAAGCTCTCCAGTAAGAGCCTTTAAGTCTGTAGGAGGCCAGCCAATTGTTTTTGATAGAGTCAAAGGGCCCTTCGCTTGGGATATTGATGGAAATAGATATATTGACTATATAGGTAGTTGGGGGCCTGCTATATGTGGACATGCTCACCCTGAAGTTATAACAGCATTACAGGAAGCACTTGAGAAAGGCACAAGCTTTGGTGCTCCATGCATTCTAGAGAACAAACTTGCTGAAATGGTCATAGATGCAGTACCTTCCGTAGAGATGGTTAGATTTGTTAATAGTGGAACTGAAGCATGCATGGCAGTTTTGAGACTTATGCGAGCATTTACTGGAAGAGATAAAGTTATTAAATTTGATGGTTGCTATCACGGTCATGCAGATATGTTTTTAGTGAAGGCAGGATCAGGTGTGGCCACTCTAGGTTTACCAGATTCTCCAGGTGTTCCACGGACGACAACTGCCAACACACTTACTGCTCCCTACAATGACCTTGAAGCAGTAAAAAAATTATTTTCTGAAAATCCTGATGCCATTTCGGGGGTTATCCTTGAGCCTATAGTTGGTAATGCTGGATTTATTACTCCTGAACCTGGATTCTTAGAAGGATTAAGAGAATTAACAACTGAGAATGGATCCTTATTAGTTTTTGACGAAGTAATGACTGGATTCAGAATAAGTTATGGAGGCGCACAAGAAAAATTTGGTGTAACGCCTGATTTAACCACCCTCGGGAAAGTAATTGGTGGAGGCCTACCTGTTGGAGCATACGGAGGAAAAAAAGAAATAATGTCGATGGTAGCTCCTGCAGGACCGGTTTACCAAGCAGGTACTTTGAGCGGTAATCCACTCGCAATGACTGCTGGAATAAAAACTCTTGAATTACTCAAACAAGAGGGTACATACGATAAACTTGATTCAATAACTTCTAGATTAATTGAAGGAATAATTCAATCTGCAGAAAATAACGGTATAGCTATTAATGGTGGAAGTGTAAGTGCTATGTTTGGTTTTTTCTTATGTGATGGGCCAGTTAGAAACTTTAATGAAGCCAAAACAAATGATGCCGAACTTTTTGGTAAGTTGCATAGAGAAATGCTCCGAAGAGGAATTTACTTAGCTCCAAGTCCTTTCGAAGCCGGCTTCACATCACTAGCTCACAGCGAAGAAGAAATTGATAAAACTATCGAGGCTTTTGACGAATCTTTCAGTGAGATAAAAAAATAATCATTTACTCATATTTCTTAAAGAAAAATAAATAAATGATTAAACCTTATAAAAAATTATTATTAAATAATTATCTCCTTCCACCAACTATTACTGGGGGACTACCTCCTTCTGAACCTGGTAGGCCAGGAACAACTTGTGTACTACCATCCCATTTGTCGAGAAATAATTTGAAAAGGACCTGATCGTCGAGACTTCTATTTAAAGTTTCATACCTAAGAGCTTCTTGTTCAGCAATTTCAACTTCTGTCTTTGCTCTGAGTAATTGCTGACCGGCTATTTGCTTTTGTTCAATCGCAGCTCTATATTCTTCAGCAATCTCTAATCCAGTAAGATCTAAACTTTTAACATCTACATAATCGAAGGAGTTCAGTTCTTGTGCAACAGTATCACCTACTTTTTCAGAAATCACTGCGAATTCAGTCGCAATTGTTTCTAGCTCATATTGAGAAAAGACTGATTTTAAAGCTTTTAGCAAAGATGGCTGAACAATTTTTTGATAGACATCGCTATTTCTACTTGCAATTGTTGCAAATATTCTTCCGGCTTCGTTAGGTTTTACTGAATATTTAACAGTAGCTGTAGCCCTGATAACCTGAAGATCTTTAGTTAATGTTTCAAATTTTTCAGGTTGAACTTGGGTTTTTATATCGAATGGATAAACAGACTGAATGAATGGAAGTTTAAAGTTTAAACCAGCTCTCCTAGAGGGACCGCTTACTTTCCCAAGAGTTGTAACAACTGCAACTTGTCCAGAAGGAACAACAAAGAGAGATTGGGTGAGCAAGAGAAAGCCAGTAAAAGACAATACAATCAATAACGTTGCCGTCCCACCAGGACCGGTTGGAGTAACATTTTTAAAAGATGTTGACATTAATTTTTATCTTTTATTTAATCATATTTAAACAGACTAATTAGTGCATTAATAAGCCATTTAATTAAAATATTTTTTTAATAATTGTAAATTTAAATATAGATATTATTTAGTAAATATTTGATTTAAATTCTTGCAAAAGTTCTAAATAGAGTTCCTCATCTATCTCCCTAATATCATATTCAGAGGGTAGAACACCATGCTTATGCTCATGTACCGCCATCCAACAAAATTTTTCTATTTCTTTTTTTGAAAAACGAGGATATTCTTTTACTTTTTTAATCAATAATTTAATGAGAGATTGAGAATAATCTGCCATATTTCAAAATAAACTTACTAAAGATTTTATCTAAAGTTATTTGCTTTTAGAGGAATGTTCAAAGACTCTTCCAACTGACTAACAAGCTTAATTGCCAATTGAAGATCATTTTTGCTCTTACTAGCAACTCTGAGCGTTTCTCCATTAATGCTGACATTAATTTTTTTTATTTGGTCTCTAATATTTTTACTGATTTTTTTTGCAGTTTCTTGTTTAATTCCTTGCTTTAATAAAATTGTCTGTTTTAGTTTATTACCACTTACTATCTCAATTTCACCGTAGTCGAATATTTTTAAAGATAAGTTTCTTTTTATTGCCTTTTGTCTAATTATGTCATTAACAGCATTTAGGGTTAGCTCACTATTGGTGATTATAAAAATATTTTCTTTATCTAATTCAACTGAAGTATCTGTACCCTTCAGATCGTATCGCTGAGAAATTTCTCTTTTTACTTGATCCAAAGTGTTAACTAATTCCTGTCTATCAAAATCAGAAACTACATCAAATGAAAAACTTTCTGCCATAGTAAATTGTTAAACGCTAAATATTATTAGCATAAATCAACTTTTAATAAGGGGAAATGAATTTATTTAATCAAAAAATAACAAACTAACCATTTTTCCCATTTCTTCCGCACATCTACAACTATTTAGCAAAGTTTCACTGTCGTGAAAAGCAAAACATATTAACTGGTCGCACCTAGTAATAATTTCTTGATTACATAGACTACTTGCAAGCGGCAAAGGCAATTCATCATTTTCACTTTTTTCAACCAAATGCATAACCCTCTCAAGTTGATCCTTTATTTCGGGTACTTGTCTATCGAGGCTTTGTGGTAATAAAACAGTTAATAATGATGGATTAATATCTAAGACAGCTCGAATAACAGCTGCATTGACACCTTGAGATCCAGAAGTAAGGATATTGTGTCCTTCCTCTGCTAACGACCTTGCTATTAACTCAATTAAGTGGATATCTACAACCGGTACGTGTCTACTACCTAAAAAAGCAATACTTCTTTTGCCATTATCTTGAAGTTTTGCAAGTTCTTGAGCTAAGGTATCAACGCCTGCAGTGGCTGGGAGATCTAAAGAGCGACTCAAAATAATAAAGTTCCTATATTTGAAATTAGCATTTATCTGAAAAATTGCAGAGAAAATCTATCTTTTCGAGAATTCTTTTTAGATTTACATGCTCTTGAACTAATTGAATAGCGTAAGAAGCTTTAATTGATTCATGTATTCTGACATGACCAAAAGCTTGTTCAATAATTTCTACAGAGGAAAGAGTATCTAATTCCACCTTTAAAATTGGTACCTCCAATTCCTCTGCTCTATGAATCAATTGTGACAAAGGTTCTCCTAAACCAGTTAAAATTAGGCATTGTGTCGAGGCCTCTAAAGCTGCAAGTTGGATATCAGTTCTGTCAGCTCCAGTAACTACTGCCATATTTCGTCTTCTTCTAAAAAATTCCATTGCAGAATTCACCCCCATTGCACCAATACTTAATGTTTCAACAAGTAATTGATCTTTTTCAGGGCAACAAATTACTTGGGCATCTAGTCTTCTTACTAGCTCACCAACGGTTACACTTCTAAGAAGTGGTGATTTGGGCATAACCCCAAACACTTCAATATCCAGATCTTTAAGAGAAGGTATTATTTCATTTTTAACTTTTTCGACTTCTTTCGGCAAAACTCCGTTCAATACAACCCCAGCCAATTTCTCACCTAATTGTTTTTTTGCATCAAGTAATGCATCCACACTTTTACAATCTTCCCATAAATTCACAATTAAAACTTTCGCATCTAAATCCTTAGCAAGTTGTGGGAGACTTAAGCCATAAACCATACCTTCATGAAGACTTCCAGCTGCCTCTAAAATATTTAGACCTTCAAAATCATCATTAACCAATCCTTTAATCTGATCAAAACCTTTTCCCGGGAGTAAGTCTTTATTAAAGATTCTTTTTTCAGCAGATATATTGTCCAATAAACCTACTGAAGAAATTAAATTCTCCTCATCGATATTTAATGTAGATCCAATGAACTTAACATCATCATCTATTAATCCTTCATAAGACATTGAAGGAAGATTAGTAAGCTCGATACATGTTGCTAAAGGTTTTCCTATGCGCACTTTTTTTTTATTCTGTAAAAGTTTTTTTGCTATCCCAAGAACCATGGCAGACTTACCACTAAATGGCTCACATGAACCAATTAATAATATATCGCTCATAATTAATAAAATTATTTATCATTAGGTTTAAGATAATGTTTTTTTCAGAACTAAACAAATATTTATTTATTAGTTTTAATCAAATAAAAAAATAAATAATCTTTTTTTGGTAAATTTATTTTAATTCTTTGATATCTCATAAAAATCAAGCAAAATGATAAATTCAACCAGAAGCGAAAAAACTATAGGGATTACAGGAGCCTCAGGTGCGTTAGGCAAAGAATTAACAAAGTTGTTTCGTCAAAAAGGATATAAAGTAATCGGATTCACTCATGGTAAAACTAATTACGAAATAAATCTTGAATCTCCTAATAAATGGATCAAGTGGGAATGTGGGAAAGAGTCATCATTAAAAAAACAATTAGAAAAGATAGACATATTAATTTTGAACCATGGCATCTATGATTTGAGTAGAGAAAATTCCAATTATGAAAAATCAATAGAAATAAATGCATTAAGCAAATTCAAATTATTAAATTTATTTGAAGATATTGTTCTAACTAATGATTCACTAACAAAAAAAGAGATTTGGATAAACACATCTGAAGCAGAAATATTACCAGCACTAAATCCTTCATATGAGATTAGTAAATCCCTAATTGGTCAGTTAGTTTCTTTCAAAAAAAATCTTCAGGATAAAAATACAAAGAATAAATTAATAATTAAAAAAATCATCATAGGACCTTTTAAATCAGAACTTAATCCAATCGGAATAATGAGTCCTAAATTTGTTTCAAAAAAAATTTATCATTTAGCAAATTTAAAAAAATATTTAATAATAATTAGTCCAAACCCTTTAACATACTTACTTTTTCCATTGAAAGAGTTTTTTAATTTTTTGTATTGTCAAATTATCTATAAATACAAATAATAGCTTTTAGAAGTCTCTATCTGTCAATATTTCAATACCATCTTTTAGAACAACTATTGTGTGCTCCCATTGGGCCGATAATTTCCCATCTTTCGTAATTACGGTCCATCTATCATTTAATGTTTTGCAAAATTTAGTCCCTTCGTTAACAATTGGTTCAACAGCTAATGTCATACCTTCACGAAGGACGACGTTAGGCAATTCTTTGGTTCGAAAATTAAATACCGATGGTTCTTCATGGAGATTTCTTCCTACTCCATGACCTGTATAGTCTTCCACAACACTAAAACCATTTTTTAAAACAATATCCTCGATTTCCCCCGCCACATCTAATAGCGTATTCCCTGCTTTAATTTTTGAAAGCCCGGCATACAATGCTTTATAGGCTACATCACTAAGTTTTTGAGCCTTTGGACTAACTTCTCCCACACAAATTGATATGCAGCTATCACCATGGAAGCCATCTAAATATGCTCCTGTGTCAATTTTTACTAAGTCACCATTATTAATTATTTTATTTTTATTTGGTATTCCATGAACAACCTCATTATTGATACTAGAACAAATACTAGAGGGAAAGCCATGGTATCCCTTAAAACTTGGCACGGCTCCAAAACTTTTTATCCTTTTTTCAGCGAAATCATCTAAATCTTTTGTGCTCATTCCAGGTTTAATTAATTCATTAATTTCCCTTAAAACAGTTGCGACAATCCTGCTAGATTTTTTCATTAAATTTATTTCACGTGAAGATTTTATTTCAATACCTCTTCTTCTCTGAATAAAAGGAACTTGATCATTAGCCTTGGAATTATTTTTATTTAACAAAAGATCTGCAAAATGTCTCATTGGAATAAATAATAGAAGTAGGTAAATATCTTCAAAATAGCCATTATGGTCTTGGCTATCTTAAATCTATCAATAACAATTGGAAAGAAACAAAAATGAAAACTTTAATTAATTCTAGGCAATTTCATAAGGCTTTGGCGCCCTGGGTTTTTCTTCCATTATTTATATCATCAATTACCGGTCTACTTTATAGGGTTTCAAAAGATTTATTAGGTTACTCTAGAGAACAAGTTCATTGGTTAATGTCTCTTCATGAGGGTGAATGGCTTGGAGATAATGGAGAACTTATTTACGTAATATTGAATTCCCTTGGAGTTATATGGATGCTAATAACTGGATTCCAAATGTTTTCAAAAACAATTTCATTTACCAAAAAGGTTACTAAAGGTGAGTCAAAAGGTTAAGATATAGAACTTGTAGGATAAAAAAGTTCAAAATGGTCAACGAGAAACAAGAGAAGGAATTAGAAACCGGTATTGAGGCTGACGCATCAGTTGATGTAGCAGTTGAACAAAAAGGGGGGGATTCGGTTTCTGAAACTACGCAAACCCTAAGTGCATCAAATCTTATTAAGGAATTTGAGAATGAACAATTAAAAAAAGAATTACCTGATATTTACGTTGGTGACACTGTTAAAGTTGGAGTAAAAATTACAGAAGGCAACAAAGAAAGAGTCCAACCTTATGAAGGTGTTGTTATAGCAAAAAGGCATGGAGGTATTAACCAGACTATTACAGTAAGAAGAATTTTTCAGGGTATAGGTGTTGAAAGAGTATTTATGCTACATAGTCCACAGGTTGCCTCTCTAAAAGTTGAACGTAGAGGTAAAGTAAGAAGAGCTAAGTTATTCTATCTGAGAGATAGAGTAGGAAAAGCTACCCGCGTAAAACAACGCTTTGATCGTTAAGTTGTAAATTAATCAACTTATTGGTCACAAAGGCGCTTATAATCATTTAAATGCGTCGTTAGTTCAGTTGGTAGAACGCAGGTCTCCAAAACCTGATGTCGGGGGTTCAAGTCCTCCACGACGCGTTTAATCAACATTGTGTAAATCATTTTTTCATAAGATGGAGTTAGATCTTCAACCTGGGGACGTAGTTAAAGTCCTCGAATCAGCTGCTTTAGGATGGGTTCGTGCAAGAGTCATCAGAGTGAAGTCTGGTGGAAGAGTTGTCGTACAAAGTGACCAAGGCAGAGAATTTACTGCTAGAGGCAACCAAGTTAGGTTGATAGAACCTGCTGGTTTTAGACCTCAAAAATAAAAAGTTGCTTTTTTATAGGCATCGATAAAACTAACTATTTCTGTAAATCCTCAAATTAATAAATTTTTTTTATTACAACACCATAAATTAAGTATTATGATCTGATAATTTTAAGAATGGAGTTCTAAATAAACTTAGAACAAACTGTGGGACCGTAGTTCAACTGGTTAGAGCACCGCCCTGTCACGGCGGAAGTTGCGGGTTCGAATCCCGTCGGTCCCGTTTTTTCTAAAAGAAAATTTGCAAAAACGTTTAAGACTAGCCCCCAGTCCAACTGGTTTATTTCATATTGGGACAGCTCGAACAGCATTATTCAACTGGTTGTATGCACAAAAAGTAGGCGGAAAATTTCTTATCAGAATAGAAGATACAGATTTTCTTCGATCTAAATCTGAATATAAAGAAAATATATTAGAGGGCTTGAAATGGCTTGGACTTAAATGGGATGAAGAACCTGTAAAGCAAAGTGACCGAATTTCGATTCACAAAAGTTACATTAAAAAGCTATTAGAATGTGGAGCTGCATATAGGTGCTTTACAACAGAAGATGAAATTTCCGAATTAAGAAAAGAACAAAAAAAGAAAGGGTTACCTCCAAAGCATGATAATAGACATAGAAGTCTTTCAAAAGACGCAATAGAAACATTCATTGCCGCAGGAAGGACTTCAGTAATAAGGTTTAAGATTGATGAAAAAATTGAAATTTCATGGGTAGATCAGATAAGAGGTGAAATTAAATGGCAAGGTAAGGACTTAGGTGGAGATTTAGTTTTGTCAAGAAGGGCGAAGGGATATGAAATTGGAGATCCTTTATATAATCTTGCAGTTGTAGTTGATGATAATTTCATGAATATTACCCATGTTGTAAGAGGTGAAGACCACATCTCTAACACTGCGAAACAAATATTGATTTATAAAGCATTAAATTTCAAGTTGCCAACTTTTTCACATACACCCTTAATACTTAATACTGAAGGGAAAAAATTATCTAAGAGAGATTGCGTTACTTCAATCGACGAATTTCGAGATATGGGATATTTGCCTGAGGCCTTATCGAACTATATGGCCTTTTTAGGTTGGTCTCCAAGATCTGCCGATACAGAAATACTTTCACTTGAAGAAATATCTGAAATTTTTGATTTATCAGACATAAATAAAGCTGGAGCTAAATTCAGCTGGGAAAAACTCAACTGGATTAATTCTCAATATATAAAAAATATGGAATCAACAAAGTTAAGTGAGATCATAAGAAAATATTGGGATGATAATGGTTGGGTGCCGCCATCTCAAGAATGGGCTACTAAATTGGCAATTTTGCTTAGAGATTCTATGACTCTTTTAAAAGATGCCATTGATCAAGCAAAACCATTTTTCTTAATACCTTCAATACAAAAAGAAGGTCAAGATTTTCTAGAGACGAAGGATAGCAAAGCATCTCTAAAACTAATCTTAAATTATTTAATTGAGCAAAATACTATAAAACTAGATAAAGAGAAAGCTAAAGAAATAATAAACAAAATCTCAAAAATGCATAATATTAAAAAAGGCATATTAATGAAATCATTAAGAGTAGCCTTTTTTGGATCTCTTAGTGGCCCAGATTTAATTCAAAGTTGGGAGCTTTTCTCAGAGAGCAAGACTGATAGATCTAGAATTGAAAGATGTATTAAATTAATTTAGATTATTTTTCTTGGCCTAATTCAAGCCTATTCACCAAAGGTTTAGCTGAAAGACCTTGTATTCCCACTGTCATCAATATAGTAAGAAAAACTAAACCTTGGAGTCGGCCAGCCCCAAGGATTCCAGCCTGCTCTAATCTGATAGAGAAAAGAGAAGCTACTGCTGCAGTAACAATACCTCTTGGGGCTAGCCAGGCTAAAAATATTTTTTCTTTTAAGTTCAATTCTCTGCCCATTGTTGCTATCCAGATAGAGATAGGACGAACAATTATCATCAACATAAAAACGCAAACAAAACCTCCCCAGCCAAGGGGACTTAATTCACCCCAGGAAACGTCAGCGGCCAAAAGAGGGAAAAGAACTGTTATTGCTAATTGAGCTAATTCGCCTATTAGATTATCCAATCTCTCTTTATCTATAACTTCTCTTTTGCCTACAATAAAACCTGCCGCAACAGAAGCCGGTAAACCTGATTCAGGTAGAAAATATTCGCAGATTCCATACACAAGGAAAATGAATCCAAGGGTAACTTGAAGCTCTATACCAAATGAGGCTTGATTTTTTATTTTTTTTAAAATTTCTGACAGTAACCATCCTGCACTTAATCCGATTAAGACTCCTCCCCCTAATCTTTGCATTAATGCTATAAATACATCGTTAATCCCACGTAGGTCCCCTAAAGTCAGTTCTAAAAGCAGTAATGCCAGGACTGCACCAATTGGTTCTAGCAACAAACCCTCAGCTTTTAAAACGTCAGAAAGTGGGGAAGATAATTTTATTTGTTCCACTAATGGAGAGACAACTGTTGGTCCAGTTGCTAGAACTATGGCACTATATATTCCTGCAACTTGCCATGAGAGGCCTGCGAGCCAATGAGCAATAAAAATTCCAGCTGATAATGAAATAAAAAGTCTTACCAATGAAATTTTCAAAACAGTATTTCTTATATTTCCCTCAGGCAGTTTTAAATTTAGTCCCCCTTCAAATAAAACCAAACAGACTAAAAGCCCCACAATTGTTTCAAGCCCTTGCCCGAGATCTAAAGGCTCAACAAGTCCTAATCCTGATCTTCCAATTAATAATCCAGAAAGCAATAAAATAACAACACTTGGGAATCCTGTAAAAGAAGAAAATAATCGAGCGCAAGCACCTGCAAATACAGTTATCCCCCAAAGTAATCCAAGCCTTTCAGGCGTCATATAAAATTACAAATAATAAAAACATTCATTATTTTGATTAAATCAACAATCTTATCTCAAGTCCAATAAATACAATACTTTTTAATTTAATGCATAGGCTGAACAAGTGTAATTTTAAAAATTCTTTCAAAAATACTTTTAAGAAAATTAATTTTATTTCTATTAGGAAAACTGGCTTATTAAAGCAATAATTATAAAAATAATTCCTATACCAACAGTTGCCATCCTTCCATTCCATATTTCAGCTTGAGGCGTAAAACCTCTTTTCCACAAATTAAGTTCCTTTTTATCAACGAAATTTTTTGTCTCTTTAATCTCGATTTTAGGTTGATTGTTCATTGAAATTAGAAAGGAGGATTTTCTTCATAAAGGGTATTTGCTTGTTCAATTGATAGTCTTCCTGCGACACCTAATTTAAGGGAACTTAAATGATCCTTAAATTTGATCCTGAACAATGCTGCCGCTCCAATCATTGCTGCATTATCTGTACAAAGATTAAGAGGAGCTAAATGAACTTTAATAGATTTTTTACTAGCTTCACTAATCATCATTTTTCTTAATGTATTGTTAGCAGCCACTCCCCCAACCACAACAACATTCTCCAATCTATGATCATCTGCGCATTTTATTGTTCTCTCTACCAAAACCTCTGCCACTACTCTTTCAAAACTTGCAGCAATATCAGGAATTGGAACGGTCTTCCCATCCAAATTTATTCTCTCAACCAATCTTAATACGGCAGTTTTTAGACCACTAAAAGAGAAATCATATTTAAGAAATCCACCTTTTTTATCAGAAATCCTACATTTTGGTAAATTAAATTTCATTGGGTCCCCTTTTTTAGCAATCTTTTCAATCGCCGGTCCTCCTGGATAACTAAGACCTAATAGTCTGCCAACTTTATCAAAGGCTTCTCCAGCAGCATCATCAAAACTTTTCCCAAGTCTTTGCATTACCCTTCTTTCATCAACCTTTATCAATTCAGTATGCCCGCCGCTAACAAGTAGTGTAAGAAAGGATTTCTTTGGATAGTTTTCTGAAAATAGAATTGAAGATAAATGCCCCTCCAAATGATGAACTCCCAAAAATGGTTTTGAATGTAGCATGCAAAGTGATCTTGCAGTTATGGAGCCAACTCGTAAACAACCTACTAATCCAGGAGCTACAGTTGATGCAATATAATCAATTTCCTCAATTTTGATTTTTGATTCTTCTAAAGCCTTATCTAATACAAAAGGCAATGACTCTAAATGCTTTCTAGCTGCAAGCTCAGGAACAACTCCTCCCCATTTTGAATGATCTTCAATTTGAGAAGCAACTATATTTGAATGTATTC